>CAYXZC010000055.1:996-12623 GCA_964469815.1 uncultured Eggerthellaceae bacterium
TCGATGCCTTCGCCGATGAGGCATCGCGTCATCGAACCGGTTAGGAGACGAAGTTGCCCCACGATCCCTACAAAGCCCTTTACATCCATATCCCTTTCTGCAGATCGCGCTGCAACTATTGCGATTTCCACACGCGCGCATGCGATCCTGATTCTTCTGAGATCACCGATGCGGTGGAGCGGGATATCCTTGAGATCAGGCGCCTTGGCCGTGAGGGTGAGCTGGGTGATATAGAGACGATCTACATCGGAGGAGGCACCCCTAGCTTCATCGGTTCGAAGCATCTGACGAATATCCTCTATACGCTAGGTCTTACTCTGGATATGGAACGTGTGGTCGAGTGCACCGTAGAGGCGAATCCCGATAGTCTGGATGAGCGTCTGGTAGCGGATATCTGGGCACTTGGTGCCAACAGGATATCCATAGGCGTGCAAAGCTTCGATGATGAGATGCTCAAGACCCTCGGGCGCGTCCATGATTCTGCGAAGGCTCGAGATGCCATCTTGGCTGCTGCCACCAGATTCGAGAATATCAGCATAGACCTCATGTGCGGTGTGCCGGGACAGACGATCGAGAGCTTTGCGCACGATATCGATAGCGCTCTGTCGCTTCCGATCACGCATGTGAGCATCTATCCGTTAACGATAGAGGCGAACACGCCTTTTTCCCGCATGCTGGACAGAGGACAGTTGGCGCTTCCTTCCGAAGATGACCAAGCCGACATGCTCGAACTTGCTGAGCAGAAGCTTCAGTGCGCGGGCTTCTCACGTTATGAAGTGGCAAGCTATGCTCGCTCAGGTTTTGAGAGCAGGCACAATTCGATGTATTGGACAGGCTCGCCCTATTTGGGGATCGGCGAGAGCGCTACAACCATGACCCAGAACGCTGAGCGCAGGATGCGCGTGCAGGATGGCCGTGTTGTGGATGATCTGGATCCGATACAAATGGCGGCTGAGGACCTCATGCTTGGCATGAGGATGTCTTGCGGACTCGATGCATCCAAGCTCGAGAGTGCCCGCGGGCTTTTGCCCGGTCTTGATGATGCTTTGCAAGATCTTGCAGCAAAAGGCCTCATCGAGTTCGATGAAGGCAGATGGCGTCCTACCGAGCGTGGATGGCTATGCGGCAACGAACTGTATGGAGCCTTGTTGGAACTTGGTGGGTTTTAGGTCTACAATGCTTTTAGCACTCTTGATGCTCGTCTGCTAAAATTGCATAATATCGATAGTGCAGAAGAAGCGAACAGGACTTAGAGTCGCGCAAAGAACGATCCGATCTTTTTCCGGGAGGTGCAAGGAGGTGCAAGGTCTTGCTGTCCGATAGAAGGCAAAGGATACTCTATGCCCTTATAGAGGAATACGTTGCCCATGCATTGCCCGTGGGATCGCAGACCATCGCTAAGCAATACAAGCTCGGTGTCAGTTCTGCGACCATCCGAAACGAGCTTTCCTATCTTGAGAACGAAGGCTACATCACGCAGCCTCACACATCGGCCGGACGCATCCCGACGGATGCCGGTTATAGGGAATTCGTCGATGATGTGCTCTCTAGCGAAGAGGTCGAGAGCATCCCTGATTTCGACACCATCGCATCCGATATCCGATCGCACGCCGATGCGCTAGATTCTCTGATGGAGAAGACCTCAGAGGAGCTATCAAGGCTCACCGATTGCCTGTCGATCGTCATGGCGCCGTCCATCATCAAGATGCGCATCCGTCAGATATCCCTGATCTCCCTTACGAATCGTCACGCGCTCATCATCATCGTCTCGAAGGATGGCCATGTCGAAGAGCGTCATGTGTCCTTCCCGATCGATGTCGATGCTGATCGTTTGATCGCTATCCAAGAGCTTCTGACCAACATCTTCTCCGGAAGATCGCTGAGCGAGGTCGAGGATACGAAGCTCGATGTCATCGAATTGATGAACGATAGCATAGGTTCCATCATCCTGAATGAGATCTTGCAATCGCTCAAGGACAGCTCGATCGTGCGCAAATCCCGCGTCGGTGTCAGCGCTCTCATGCGCAAGCCCGAATTCCATGACACATCAGCACTTCTCCCGATAATGGAGGTGCTCGAGGATGATACCGTGTTGTTCCGCGCGTTCGATCAGCGCTGCAACACCGATAGCGGCATCGTGGTCCGCATCGGCAGCGAGAACGATACCGAGCAACTCGCAGGAGCCTCTTTGATAGCGGGAACCTACGGGAGGGGAGATGCACAGGGCATAGTTGCCGTGATAGGCCCCAAAAGGATGGATTATTCCAAGGTTATAGGCGCTGTTAGGGCAGCGCAGAGCATATTGAACGAAGAGTAAGCATCAAGGAAAGAAGCAGCGATACCATGCCATCAGCTACAAAAGACCTTTACGAGATCCTAGGTGTCAGCCGTGATGCCACAGAGGCCGAGATAAAGAAGGCCTTTCGCCATAAAGCGCGGGAGTTACATCCCGATGTGAACAAGTCTGAAGATGCTGAAGAGCAGTTCAAAGAGCTCAACGAAGCCTATGATGTGCTCTCCGATTCGAATAAGCGTGCTCAATATGACCGGTTCGGAACCATCCCAGGCGCTGCGGGCTCAGGTGGTGGATATGTCGATTTCGAAGACCTCTTCGGAGGATTCGGTGGAATGGGCGATATCTTCTCATCCTTCTTCGGCGGTTCGGCCAGATCGCGCCAAACTCGGACGGAAGGCCGTGATATGGGCATCGGGATCACCATCGATCTTGCCGATGTCGCAACAGGCGTCAAGAAGGAGATCGTCTACGACAGGCTGGCTCCATGTGCCGATTGCGATGGAACGGGTCTGGGCGAGAACGGTGAGGAGGTCACCTGCACGAATTGCGGTGGATCGGGTCGTGTCGTCAGCGTGCAGCATACATTCCTCGGTGATATGCAATCGGCCAGCACGTGTCCGGAATGCGGTGGTCGGGGCAAGAAGATCGAAGGTGCTTGCGAGGAGTGCGATGGACAAGGACGCGTTCCCGATCGCCAGCGCGTTTCCGTTGAGATACCGGCAGGTATCCATGATGGTCAGCAGCTGCGCATAGGCGGCCTTGGGGAAGCTGGCATGCAAGGTGCAAGATCGGGCGATCTTATCGTTACCGTGCGCGTGCAAAACGATGATCATTTCGAGCGTCAAGGCGACGATCTGCATGTCAGCATCGAAGTGCCGATGCTCAAAGCGGCGCTCGGTGCCGACGTCAATATCAAGGGCATACTTGAGGACGAGACCATAAAGGTCAACATTCCCCAAGGAACCCAAGCCGGCGATGTGGTTCGCATAAAAGGATACGGGCTTCCACGTCTCAAGCGCTCATCGCGAGGCGATATGTACGTGCATATGGATGTGCGCATCCCGAAGAAACTGAACAAGAAGCAGAAGAAGCTCGCAGAGGAATTGGCGGCGCAGCTCGGCGGTTTCGAAGACGGTGACGAGGTTGCTCTCGAACGTCTCGATGAGATATTCTCGCGTTGACGAGCTTGATCCGGCGGATGTTGGAATATGTCCTATCATAGATTCTTCCTTGACGAGCAGATCCTTTCGAATGAGACCGAAGAGAGGTTCGTCCTTGAGCTCAGTAAGGAGGATGCGAAGCATGCGCGCGTCCTTCGTTTGAAGGAGCATGAGCGCATCGCTGTCATAGATGCTGCCGGTGATTACTTCATCTGCGAGATAGTCGGCTTGGATGATGGTATCCATGTCCGCATATCCCAAAGGCTCGATGTTCCGACCGAGCCCTTCGAACTGACGCTGTTCCAAGGCTTGGCAAGATCCGAGCGCTTCGAAGCGGTCCTCAGGCATGCGACCGAGCTAGGGGTGCACGCCTTCGTGCCGCTTTCCAGCAGAAGATGCGTCGTGCAGCTTGATGGCAAGAAGCTGGCATCCAAGCTGAACCGTTGGGAGACCATCGTCAAGAATGCCGCCAAGCAGGCAGGCCTTAGCTTCATCGCAAAGGTCGTTTCTCCCATCGATGTCGATCTTGCCTCTTCCAGCATGTTGGGATCCTTCGATCTGGTGCTCATCTGTTGGGAGGAGAGCCTGCATGCACCGAGCATCCGCCAGGCGATAGCATCATCTTCGATCCCGGATGGAGCATCTGTGGCCGTCGTGGTGGGGCCTGAAGGCGGTTTTGAGGAGGACGAGGTCTCATCCATGCTGGCTGCAAATCCCGCATCCCAGCTCGTGGGGTTAGGGCCTTCCATACTCAGGACCGAGACCGCCGGCATCGTCTCGTGCGCCTTTGCTCTGGATGCTTTGCGCGAGAGGTTCTCCTCATGATCGGTTTTTGCACGTTGAACCTTGGTTGCAAGGTGAATCGTGTGGAGATGGATGGTTTTGAGAGGATCTGCCAAGAGGCAGGCCTTGTGCGTTGCGACGCTACCCAAGCAGATATCATCATCGTCAACACCTGCACGGTCACAGGCGAGGCTGAGAAGAAGGCACGAAAGCTCGTGAGGGGAGCGATAAGGGTGAACGGGCATGCCGATATCATCGTCACAGGATGCGCGAGCGCTATGGTGCCTGATGTTTTCGCTGATATGTCAGATAGGGTGGATGTTGTTGCAAAGGCTGAAATGGAGGATCATCTCAAGGAGCGTTTGAGCGACCTGTCACCTCGAAGCGATACACTCCCTTGCCAATATGAGCCTGATCGTTCGCGTGTGGGTGTGAAGATCCAAGACGGGTGCGATAACAGCTGTTCTTATTGCATAGTATGCAAAGCCAGAGGAAGGTCGCATTCTGTGGATGTCGATTCCATCCATGAGAGCGTGGATCGTCTCATCGATGCCGGGATCAGAGAGATTATCCTCACAGGTATCGATATAGGTGCCTACAGGAATTGCGATCAAGATCTGACCGATCTGCTCTCGAGCCTTATTGATAGGACGAAAGCGGATCTTGATGAGAATGGGCGGCCATGCCGCTTCAGGATCTCTTCGATAGAGCCCGTGAATGTGGATGATAGGCTCATCGAGCTTATTGCCGGTGCGAACGGACGCATTTGCCGCCACCTTCATATCCCGCTCCAATCAGGATCCGATAAGGTGCTCCGCGAGATGGGCAGGCACTATGATCGCGGTGAGTATCTGGCTCTCGTAGAGCGTTTGAGGTCATCGGTTCCCAACATCTCGATCACAACGGATGTCATAGTCGGTTTTCCCGGCGAGAGCGATGAGGATTTCAAGGACACATTGGATCTGGCGAGGCAGTGCGCTTTCTCGAACATGCATATCTTCCCGTACTCGAAGAGGGAGGGAACCGTAGCGGCGAAGCGTGCAGATCAGGTTCCATCTGAGGTGAAGGCGTCCCGTGCAAGGACACTTCGCAAACTCGCACGCGATCTTCGGCTGGAAGATGCGCTATCCCGTGTGGGAAGCCGGGAGGTATATTGCATACAAGAGGACGGCATGATGACATCCGAGAGCTATTTCGAGGCTCCAAGCATCGAAGGTGCTTGCGCATCACGCCTCATCGAGGCTGATTTCACCTGCGTGGAGCTTCTCTGTGACCCGTCTTTGCTAGAATGTGATCATGATGGATAACGATAAGACCAAGCTTGCGCTCCCAGACGATGTGGACATGATGGCGATCCTTGGAAGAGCCGATGAGAACATACGGCTGTTGCAGGATAGCTTCAAGGCGCGCATCACCGTTAGAGGGAACTCGATAATCATAACGGGCGATAAATCCGAGCAGCAGATGCTCTCATCGGTTCTGATAGACATGATGAGGAAGGCAAAAGGCGGTGAGCCGATCACACCTGATGAGGTCAGGCACTCGATAGAGCTTGTCAAGTCCGAGGATATGTCGCCTTCTTCCCTGCGAAACGATGTGATACTCACCTTCCGCGGTGGCTCCATCCGCCCAAAGACCGCAGGGCAGAAAAGGTATGTTGATTCCATCCGACACAAGAGCATCACTTTTGGGATAGGGCCTGCGGGTACGGGAAAGACATATCTTGCCATGGCGCTCGCCCTTAGCGCGCTGCATCGTCAAGAGGTGGGTCGCATCATACTCACAAGACCCATAGTGGAGGCAGGGGAGAACCTCGGATTCTTGCCCGGCACCCTTACAGAGAAGGTCGATCCGTATATCCGACCGCTATATGATGCCCTCTTCTCGATGGAGGATGCCGATCGCGCCTCGGCCATGTTGGAGAACGGAACGATAGAGATAGCGCCTTTGGCATTCATGCGCGGACGCACTTTGAACGACAGCTTCATCATCTTGGATGAAGCCCAGAATACCACCCCTGAGCAGATGAAGATGTTCTTGACGCGCCTTGGCTTCGGTTCGAAGATGGTCGTCACAGGCGATACGACGCAAAGCGATATAGGGTTCTCGAAGTCCGGGCTGAAGATGGTCAGAAGCATCCTCGAAGGCATCGACGACATCGAATTCTGCCAGCTCACCGGCGCGGACGTTGTAAGGAACTCGTTGGTAAGAAGGATAATTTCGGCATATGAGCGATATGAGGACGATGCTTCGAGCCATTAGGCTGAAGCATAGCGCACCAAGGATCGGTCGTCAGAGCATGCCAATAAGGAGTGCGAAGTGGACGTTTTGATAGATCTTGAATACGCACCCGTACAGCCGGACGGTTCTAGCACGGACCCGGCCTTTGTGGAAGAGGTTGCAACGTTCGCGATGTCGTCCTTGGATCTGCCGGGAAACACAGAGGTCTCCATCACGTTTGTCGATGATGAGAGGATGGCGTATCTGAACGAGGAATACCGCGGGCATGTCGGGCCTACGGATGTCCTTTCGTTCGAGTGCGACAATATCGAGGATGATTTCGCAACGCCTTTGGATGAGGTCTATTCTTTGGGGGATATCGTCATAGCCCCCGATGTTGCCTATCGACAATCTGTAGAGTTCGAAAGCACCTATAGGGAAGAGCTCGCGCTGCTCATCATCCACGGTATACTTCACCTTGCAGGATTCGATCATATAGAAGATGATGAAGCCATCGAAATGGAGCGAAAGCAGAAGGAGATACTCGCTGAGCTTTCCGATCTGATCTCCGGACGCGTTCTTTAGAGAATGGGCTGACCATGGAAAGACGCGATACGAGCATGGATGAGGGCAGATGCGGCGATGAGGTCTACCACGCCGGAGAGCGCAGGGATTTCACCGTAAGGGGCTCTTTCCTGTATGCATTCGATGGGATCGCATATGCTTTCAAGACGCAGCGCAATCTCAAGATACATCTGTCCATCGGTATCCTTGCAATAGTCATTGGCCTTCTGCTTCAGATAGATGCTCCTTCGTGGATGGCCGTTGTGATATGCATCTTCTCGATGTTCTCAGCCGAGCTTTTGAACACCGCTGTTGAATCGGTCGTCGATATGGTGTGTCCCGAATGGAAGGAGCTTGCCAAGCGTGCGAAGGACTGCGCTGCTGGTGCCGTTTGCATCGTCGCGTTCGGCTCTGTCGTTGTAGGCTTGATCGTATTCATACCGAAGATATTAGCGCTCGTTCTCTCTTGACGGATAGAAAGCAGCTTTCATGGATCTTGATGCATACTTCGAGGCCAACCCGATGGGGGGTAGCGATCCTTACGGAACCTCGCCTGATTTCAGGTCGGGATTCATCTCTTTGATCGGACGCCCTAATGCCGGCAAATCCACGCTCGTCAATGCGATCATGGGTGAGAAGATAGCGATCACCTCGAACACCCCCCAAACCACCAGACGTCGTTTAAGCGCTGTGCTGTCCTTGGACGATGCCCAGATGGTCTTCGTCGATACCCCCGGCATCCATAAGCCCAAAGATGCTCTGGGTGACACCCTGAACGCGGCTGCTATAGGCTCTCTTGAGGATGTCGATGTCATATCGATGTTGATCGATTCATCCAAGACGGTTGGTAGTGGTGATGAGTGGGTCGCATCCCAGCTCGAGAGCGTCGCATCTCCGAAGATCTGCGTTCTGTCGAAGACGGATCTGGTCGATGGGAAGGCTCTCTCAGAGCAGGTCTCCAAGATCGAGAGCCTTGCGGATTGGAGCGCTGTCGTAGCCCTATCTGCGAAGACCGGTTATAACATCGATGCGTTCCTAGAGGAGATATACGGCCTTCTCCCTCAAGGTCCTGCATGGTTCCCAAAGGATATGCGAAGCGACCAAAGTGATGAGATGATGGTGGCCGAGTTCATCCGCGAGAAGATATTGCGGGAATTTAGGGACGAGGTGCCGCATTCTGTCGGTGTGTGCACCGAAGAGATGCAATATGTGAGAAGAAGCGATCTCTACCGCATTTTCGCATCGATCTATGTCGAGCGCGAGAGCCAAAAGGGCATCATCATCGGCAAGGGTGGCTCTTCCATCAAGCGCATCGGCACTCAGGCACGCCATGAGCTCGAGAGGCTCTTAGGAGCGAAGGTGTTCCTCGATCTGAAGGTGAAGGTTAAGCGCAACTGGCGCAAGGACGAATCCCAAATCAGACGATTGGGTTACATCGATTGATGGATCGGATCGACGATGGCGAAGTATAATATAGTCAAGGAAATGCAGCATAAACGTAGTATCAGGAGAGATTGACGATAATGATCTGCCCGTATTGTGGAACCGAGAACAGAGCCTTGGCCAAGTTTTGCGACTATTGCGGCGCAGAGCTTCCCACTGTGGCACCCGAAGCCCATGAGATGTTCGATGATGACAGCTTCCTTGTCGAGGGCGAAGATGCCATCACACTCGATCTTCAGGGTCTGGAGCGCATGGTGGATTCCAGCAATTCAGGGGTCATGTTCGATGATGGTATATCTGCCGCGTCCAACGCGGATATCTATGATGGATACACCGATACCATCCCGCTCGATCAGAGCACCTCTGTGCTGGATCAGACGTTTCGTGCTTCGAATGGCGATGCGTATGGGAATGCCGGCAGGGATGATATCTACACTACGCAGACCATCCCGCTACAAAGCGCCTCTGCATATGAGACCGCGCAGTTCCCAAGCGTTGCCACGGCTCCTATGAAGGATGGCTCGAAAGCCGTATCGGATATCGGTGCCTATAGCTCTCAGGCGAAGACCTTCAGTGTCGATGGCAAAGAGACCAAGCCTTCGAAGAGCGCTTCGGTGAGAAAGAGGCTCATCGCGGGTGTGATCGCAGGGATAGCCTTGATAGCGCTCATCGCTGCCGGGTTCATCACATATTCCCTCCAGCTTTGGGGCGGCATCTCCGTTCCCGATGTGGTGCGCCAGACCGAGGATGCGGCTGTGCAGAATCTTGAGGCTGCAGGATTTACCGTTGATGTCGAATATGTCGTCTCCGATGATGTGCAGGGTATCGTCGTCTCGACCAATCCAAGCGCCGGTACACGCATCGACCAGGGTTCTCTGGTCGTCATCTCTGTGTCCATCGCTCGCATCGTCCCTGATATCGTAGGGCTCTCACAAGAAGAGGCAGCATCGGCTCTTTCAGAGGCCGGATACGCCGATGTGGAGTTCGTCACCCAAAAATCCAACGAGGCCGAAGGAAGCGTGCTGGCTGTCGATCCTCCTGCTGGCACTGAGGCAACGAGCGACGCTCACATCACGGTCACAGTGGCCGAACCTTTCCGTGTTCCAAGCGTTGAGGGCATGACGCGCGATGAGGCGATAGCGGCTCTTGAAGCGGAGGGATATACGGTCAAGACGGTCTCCTATATCACAGAGGATATCCAAGAGGGGATGGCTGTATCGACTGACCCTGCTGCCGGAACTGTTCTTGCCTCGGGATCCGAGGTGGTATTGAACGTTGCGCACAACCGCTCAACCGAGCTCATCGATGCCACACGTGCGTTCTTCTCATCATCCAAGCAGTTCTCGATCAATGGTATGAGCTATGAGCTTACGAGCATCGATGGCGTTAGCTACAAAGGATCGGATACTTGCGCGTTCACGATAACGGCGAGACCCTTTGAGACCCATACATGGCTCTTCGGGGAAACGGAGACGCGTTATGGTAACAACGAGAGCATCTCGGGCACCATCGTGTTCAATGCCGATAACTCCATCAAGTCGACCGATCCGGCGATCAAGCGGATCGGATAGCCTTGGCAAGCCCTACCTATAAAGCGAGGGGGATCGTTCTTAGGAAGACGCGGCTGGGTGAGAGCGACCTTATCGTCGAGGTGATGGACGAGAGCGGAAAGAAGCTCAAACTGGTTGCCAAAGGGGCTCGCAAGCCTGCATCCCGTATGTCGGCGCATCTGGAGCTCTTCAACGTGTGCGATCTTCTTTGCGTCAAGGGTAAGAGCTTGGATATCGTGAAGGAGTCGCGTTTGGTCTCATCCCGTACAGCTTTGATGTGCGATCCTTCCAAGAATGCCGCCTGTGGCACTATCGCAGAGCTGCTCTGCTCCATCACTCAGATTTCCCTCGAGCAACCCAGACTCTTCGATATGACATCCTCTGCATTCGATGCGATAGATGGATGCGAACCCTCATCCATACCGCTTCTCCTTGCAGCTGATATCTTGAAGACTGTCTCCTCATCGGGCTTTCGTCCAGTGCTTCAAGAATGCGTTGTTTGCGGACAGTCCATGATGGATGGATCTGAGATCGAAGGCGATATATCCAAGATGCGCGCATCGGATCGCGATATTCGGTTCTCCTATTCGGAGGGTGGATGCGTTTGCGCACGATGTGCGAGCGAGAGCGAATGCGTTTGGTTGGCGAAAAGCAGCGTTGTCCTTGCGCATCGCCTGCTCTATGCGCGCTTCAACGATATCCTTTGCATGCGTGTAGAGGATGATACTGTCTTCGAGCTCTTGCAGATGCTTCAGATGTGGGTGGTCATGCATGTGGGCGTGAAGCTGAAGTCGCTCGGATTCTTCATGGATATCCATTACATGCGCAACTGATGCATGTTCGCTCTTCACATCGACCACGAGCCGCCGACCCATATTCTCAGGCTATATGCTTGAAACTTCATGTCCGCTTATATATACTTTTAAGGCTGCGCTTTTCAACGTGCAGCGGATTTCCAACTTGGCTTGCATGTTCCACCGACTTGTTCGCCCAGTTGGGATTTCAGATCAAAAGAGCTGCTCGGGGTTAGCAGCGAAGAGGAAAGGTGGCTTTTGGAATGGCCAATAAGTACAGCATCACAAAAGATGAAGTAGCGCAGATCATCAAGGATTATGGCAAAGGGGAAGCGGATTCCGGCAGCGCAGAGGTTCAGGTGGCGATACTCACCGAGCGCATCTCGAATCTGACCGAGCACCTTAAGGTGCATAAGAAGGACAACCACACCCGCCGCGGTCTTCGCAAGCTCATCGGTAAAAGGCGCGGGCTTTTGAAATACATCAAGAACCGCAACATCGATGAATACCGTGAGCTCATCAAGAAGCTCGGCATCCGCGACAACATCTAAGCGTGAGATCGTGATAACGAAGCCCGCAAAAGCGGGTTTCGTTTTACTTACGGATGGCTCGCATAGGGCGATGCCGTTCGTGTCCGCAGGTAGGATATCTGCTGACGAAGAAGCTTGCAGGCAATGAGGCTTGCGAGGAGGAAAGAGAAAGAAACATGGCAAAGATCGTAGAAGAGTTCGAACTTTACGGAAAATCCTATAGGTTCGAAACAGGAGAGCTGGCAAAGCAGGCAACAGGAGCGGTTCTCGTCACCTGCGGAGAGACA
>CAYXZC010000056.1:0-12297 GCA_964469815.1 uncultured Eggerthellaceae bacterium
CGCGAGGCCGACCGCATGGTCGCCGATCCGAAGCTCGCTTATGCAGCTCAGGCTGAGATGCTCGAGAAGAGGCTTGCCTCCCTACGCGAGATGGAAGCGAAGCGAAACGATCGCTTCACCGCAAAGACGGACGTGCCGCCCATCCTCGAGGTGAAGAACCTCTGCATCCGTTTCCCAAGGCATGGGGATGTGAACGTCGTCGATAACGTCAGCTTCGTCGTAAGACCTCGTCAGACCATGGGTCTTGTGGGTGAGTCCGGATGCGGCAAATCCATTACATCCCTTGCCATCATGGGACTGCTCGATCGCAAAGCTCAGGTCACAGGTGAGATACTCTACAACGGTCAGAACCTTCTCACCATGAACGAGAAGCAACTCAATCAGCTTCGCGGCCGCGAGATAGCGATGATCTATCAGGATGCTCTTTCATCCCTGAACCCATCGATGCTGATCAAATCGCAGATGAAGCAGCTCACGAAGCGCGGTGGTACAAGAAGTGCCGAGGAGCTTCTAGAGCTCGTAGGTCTCGACCCGAAACGAACGCTCGATTCCTATCCGCATGAGCTTTCCGGTGGCCAGCGCCAACGCGTTCTGATCGCTATGGCTCTAACGCGCGATCCTAAGGTCATCATCGCGGATGAGCCCACCACCGCACTTGATGTTACCGTCCAAAAGCAGGTAGTCGACCTTTTGAATCGCCTGCAGAAAGAGCTTGGTTTCGCCATGGTCTTCGTTAGCCACGACCTTGCTCTCGTTGCAGAGGTAGCGAATTCGATCACCGTCATGTATGCCGGACAGGTCGTCGAACAAGGTCCTGTCATCGAGATCCTCACGAACCCCATCCACGAATACACACGTGGCCTTTTGGGATCGGTCCTTTCCATCGAAGCCGGAGGAGACAGGCTCCATCAGGTTCCCGGATCTGTTCCTTCTCCGAAGGATTTCCCGGAGGGCGATCGATTTACGCCTCGTTCAAGCCATCCGGACAAGGTATCCCCGATACGTCCGAAGCTCAAGCGCTACAAGGACACGGATCATTATTACGCAGAGTTGCCTGATAGCGAGCTGGATCGTCTTGGCATCCAGCCATATGCTCCTGGCGGCCCGATCGAGTGGACGGACAAGCTATCATGACGAATCAAGAACGAACCACCCAAGTCTCAGCAAAGCTGGAATCCGAAGTGATCGACGAGCTCAAGAAGGAAGTCGAACAAGAAGAGCTCGATCCTGCCGTTGTCGAGCGTGAGGACGAGCAGGTGCGCGAAGCGGAGGCGGAAGATGAGAAAGCCCACAAAGGCGAGACCCCTATCATCTTCCTTGACGATATCAAGGTCACCTTCAAGACGCGTACAGGTTCATTGATCCATCCCAATCTCGTTCATGCGGTCCAAGGGCTCACATTGAAGCTATGGCCTGGAGAGACCATCGGCATAGTCGGTGAATCCGGCTGTGGCAAATCCACCACAGCCAATGTCATGTGCGGCCTTCAATCCCCTACTTCGGGACGCGTGTTCTTCAAGGGCAAGGATGTGACGAAGAGAACCGCTGCTGATCGTCGCACCATCGGCCGCGTGATCTCGGTCGTCTTCCAAGATCCTGCAACTGCCTTGAATGCGCGCATGAGCATCGCCGATCAGTTGAAGGATCCTCTGATCGTCCATAAGGTCGGCACACCCGAAGAACGCGAGAAAAGGGTCCATGAGCTGATCGGGATGGTCGGTCTTCCCGAATCCGCCTTGGATGCGCTTCCCGGACAGCTCTCCGGCGGGCAGCGTCAAAGGGTCGCTATCGCCCGTGCTCTCGCCTTGAAGCCCGATGCTATCATCGCAGACGAGCCTACGAGCGCCTTGGATGTTTCGGTTCGCGCTCAGATCCTCAACCTTTTGATGGATCTCAAGAAGGAACTGAATCTGGCGATGGTCTTCATCAGCCATGACATCCAAACGGTTCGCTACATCTCCGACAGGATCATCGTCATGAACGGAGGAAGAGCCGTAGAGGAAGGAACCGCCGAAGAGGTGTTCAACAACCCCAAGGATGATTACACAAGGCTTCTCTTAGGTGCGGCACCATCCCTTCTCCATCCTGATCTGGAGGGATGATGCGAGCATAATATGTCAATTGGACTGCAAAGCCGATTAAGCTATGCAGTCCAATTTTTTTATGTGTAGAATAGCTATGTATCTAAAGGAACGCTTTTAATGCAACCCGAAACCGGAACAAGGAATGGAAATGGACAACTCAAAATTCTGCGGTGTAATACCCCCTGTCATCATCCCATTGCATGAGGATAGATCGCTTGACAGCGAAGCTTTCGAATTCAGCATCAACCGCATGATAGATGCCGGCGTCAATGGGCTTTTCTTCCTTGGATCCAGCGGCGAGGTGGCTTTCCTTACCGACGAGGAACGCATGCAGGTGCTCCACGAAGCCATCCGTATAGTCGATGGACGCGTTCCTGTTCTGGTAGGCGTCATCGATATAGAGACGATGCGCGTCATCGATCAGGTGAAGCGCGTATCCGAGATGCCCATAGATGCCATCGTTGCAACAGCGCCCTTCTATGCTTTGGGTGGCCCATGCGAGAACGAACGGCATTTTCGCCAGATCAGGAAGCATACCGATCTGCCGCTTTTCGCATACGACCTTCCCGTCAGCGTACATACCAAGCTGGATCCTGAGATGCTCATGCGTTTGGGAACCGAAGGGATAATCCAAGGTGTCAAGGATTCTTCGGGTGACGATGTCACATTCCGCTGGCTCGTGCTCAAGAACCGCGATGCAGGTCATCCCATGCAGCTTCTATCAGGGCATGAGGTCGTAGTGGACGGCGCCCTTCTCGGTGGTGCAGATGGATCTGTCCCAGGACTTGCCAATATCGACCCATATGGATATTGCAAGCAATGGCAAGCGGCACAGAAAGGCGAATGGGAAGAGGTCGCCCGCATCCAAGACCATTTGGCGCGCCTTATGCTCATGACGAAACGGGTCAAATCCACTGTAGGATTCGGAGCGGGAGTAGGTGCCTTCAAAACAGCTCTTTGGCAGATGGGCATATTCAATACGAACCAGATGCGCGAACCTGTACAAGCGCTCATAGACGATGATGTCGCTTCGATCCATGAGATACTTCGAGAGAATGGCATGATCGAGCCTGATAGACCTATTCGCACCGATTGGGTATGATCGACATTAAAGCCAAAGGCTTTAATGTCGATTGATCCCTTTTAATATTCATTAAAAGGGATCAACTCAGTTAAAAAGGTATCAACTTCGCAGCAGCCTGATCCAGCACCACCGTAACATCGGGATGGAGTTGCAGCACTGAAGCCGGAACCTGAGGGATCACAGGGCCAAAGAAAGCTTCCTTCACTATCTTGGCTTTCCCTTCCCCATTGGCGACAACCACGATCTTCTTGGCCTTCATTATCGTTCCTATGCCCATCGTGATCGCCCGTTTTGGCACATCGTCAATGCTATCGAAGAATCTGCTGTTCGCCTCGATGGTGGATTCCTTGAGATCGACAAGATGCGTTACCACCGGAAACTCATCACAAGGCTCGTTAAAGCCGATGTGCCCATTATGACCAATGCCCAATAGTTGGATATCTATGCCTTTATCGGCTATATCGGCTTCATAGAGGATACAGGTGCGCGTATCCGCATCAACTCCGCTTGGAAGATGCGTCTGATCGGGATCGATATCAACGCGATCGAACAGATTCTTGTTCATGAAATACCTGTAACTCTGCTCGTTGTCAGCAGGAAGATCGCAATACTCATCGAGATTGAAGGTGGTAACATCCTTGAACGAGATCCTGCTGTTCTCATTATCCTCTACAAGACATGAATAGAGCCCTTCAGGCGTTGATCCGGTAGCAAGTCCCAACGTAGCGCCAGGATCGTTCTCGATGCACTCAACAAAGATATCAGCAGCGCTTCTCGACATGGATTCATAGTCATTCTCAACGATGAACTTCAATGATCTTCCCTTCGTCCGAATCGATTTTCCTATTAGCAATACGATAAACTAAAAAGCATCCTTCGTATCATGTCCAGAACAAGAATGACTCCAAAAGGTCATGATAGGCCCATGGATAGACATCCGAATACCACCCTGTCTCCGGAGTCAAGCACAGCAAGAAACTGTACAACACGCTCATCGCCACCAATGCGATCAAAGCTTTGGTCATAAGATCACGGGAGAGATAAGCCGGGATCATCATTCCAGCCTCGGATAGCGCATCAGAGGGCTTCCTGCGCCTATATGAAGCCCGTTTCGATGCTAAACGGCCTGTTGATGCAAAATGGGAAGCAACCCCCTCAAATAGCCTTACAGACCCTGATCGATGCTCTGCCCTCTTGGACGCCCTACGCGCGGGGACAACTTGTTCAACATTCTCGTTCACAATGAAGACCAACAGCACTACCGCGGCAAGGAACATGAAGCTGAAGTCCGCATAGTAACGCTGCAATATACCGGCCATCTGGGCATCCATCAAAGCGATGGCAAAGCCGGAAAGGACCAACACGATGATAACGCCCGTGATAGTGCGGGTGGATCTCTGCGCATTCCTTATCTTGACGATCGGGCGAGCGAAGAGGAGGATCCAAAGGATCGGGAAGCACGCGAATATCCCACCGAATGTTGCCTCTTTGATGGTCTGCCCCATATACGTTGTAGCGAAATCCACAGGCTGCAAGAATGGGAAGACGCCTGTAGTATTGGGCGTTTGAAGGAAATAGGCGAAGAACGCAGGTGCCAAGCGCCCGACATTCCAGCCGCGTTTGGTCATATCGTTCACTGTGAGGTTATAGTTCGCGCCAAAATCGGTGAAGCTCCCGAATCGGGCATGGTTGTAAGCCATTATGCACGCGGCTACCAACAGATAAGGCGCTATCAGGCAAGCGAACTCCTTTATCCCCTTCTTCGTGAGTATCCTCCGCTTAGCGATATAGGATCGCCAGAAGAGCGGGAAAGCGAGCAGGGACAGGAATATGAACTGTGGCCTGCATCCCACAACGAGCGCCATGCAAAGCGAACCCGCGAGAAAGCAGATGCAGCGATGGCGTGAATCACGCCCGCGCATCCAAAGATACAATCCCCAGACGCTGAAGGCCAGCCCGCATGCTATGGGAAGGGAATAGAACGTAGGGAACTTCACAAGATACAGAACGCCGCATGAGGCGATGAGCCCAATCTGCAATAAAAGATACAAACCCAATGACACCTTCTTGAAATGATATCGGGCGAACCTATCGAGCAGAGCCGATGTTCCCAAGATGAAAGCGAGCACGGCTATGAGAACGCCTATGGCCGTCGGGAAGTTGGCTCCTGTGATCAGATAGAAGGGAAGGTAGAAAAGGACCACAGGTACGACCCCGAAATAGACATAGTAATGACCGTCGTGATAGGCCACATCGAACAGATAGTCCTCGCCCGTTTCCTTTTGAGCCTCGTCGCGCGCTCCCTTGTCATAGGGATCATCCATCTCTTGGAGCCATTGAGGAGGCTCTTCTTCCAGATAGAGCTTACCGTCTGCCATCGATCTTGCAAGCTCGGCGTATTGCTGGGCGTTATCGCCCCCCACTTCGAACGTGTTCACGAGCGAATACCCATCCCATTCGCCGTAATTGTAATTCGAGGTGGCAACACCTACAAGATTGGATCCGAAGAGCAGAAATGCCGTGACGAGCATGCATTCCACGACAACGGCAGAGACGATGCCCACTTTGCTGACGATCGCATTGTCAACGATGCTTATCCTATAGATCGCCGATCTCGGCCGGAACATGAATACGAGCAAAAGGACGAAGGCGCATATGGAGAAGCGAAGCCATGAGAAGATGAAGGGATGATGCGCATTGAGCTCGACCGTGTTCAGCAAGATGGGAAAGCCCTCATCGGCGTTGACGACATCGATAGCAAGGTTTCCAACCAATCCTGAAGTGTTGAGGTTGATGTATTGGCTCTGAAGCGATGATGTGGCTACGACCACATCAGGAACACCGACGGTGTATTCGGTCGAATCGAAATATGTCTGATGGGCGCTGTCCGTGAAATGTATGGATAGCTCGACATTTTGCGCAGGCTGTGAGAGGACGAAATCCACCCTGATGTTCTTCACCTCGGTGTTGAGATTATAGAACTCCAAGGAATGGTCATAGGAGGTCAGGCGGAAGTTCTCATCAGGATCCTCAGGAAGGTCGATCCTATCGTGAAGATCGATTGTGTTCAGCCCTGCAGATGCGAAATAGTTGAAATTGAACACGAAGACCTCAAGAGCGGATGAGATCAAGATGATCACAGCCATGCTCTTCAGGATATGGGCGATCACCGCACGTTTCGGTGCGATGCTGTGCCTTATCCAATATGTAAGATTCTCATAGACTGAATGCATGCTCTAGATTATACGCGATGGATGCCGCGATCGATGAGCAGCACATGCACTCTGCCGACTTACCGGTCAATGCACATCCGATAAAAAAGGCGCGCCCACAGGCGCGCCTTTCAAGATCGATATATATGCAAGGTTAAAGACCCAAGGACTTCTTCACATCAGCGAATACGACCTCAGGATCGCGATCGCCATCGATGGTCACCAGAAGATCGCATCCTCGATAGTAATCGATAAGAGGACTCGTGGACTTCTCGTATACATCGAGCCTGTTGCGCACGGTAGCCTCATTATCATCATCGCGCTGGTACATCTCCCCACCGCAGACCTTGCATGCATCCCCATCAGATGCTGTGCCGATAGCTCCGCAGTCCTTGCACATACGACGCGACGTCAGCCTCTCGACGATCACCTCAGGATCAACGTCTATGAGAAGCGCTGCATCGAGGGGACGGCCGAGATCGGATAGCATCGTGTCCAAGGCGACCGCCTGTGTGGTCGTGCGCGGAAATCCATCGAGGATCACACCTTTGGATGTATCGGGCTCCTGGATGCGCTCACGCATGAGATCGATGATGAGATCATCAGGAACAAGCTCGCCGGCGTCCATGTATGACTTCGCCTTCTTGCCGAGCTCCGTTTCATTCTTCACTGCCGCACGAAGTATGTCGCCGGTAGAGATATGGCAGAGTCCCTCTTCTGAAACCAGCTTGGACGCCTGTGTTCCCTTACCGGCACCAGGTGCCCCTAACAATACGATATTCATGAGATAAACCTTTCTTTGCTTGCAGATAATGAGATCCATCTGCTTGCTTGAAATGGTAACAGAACAGCCTGCAAGCATCCTGAAACAATGGATGCTTGCAGGCCAATGATGAGCTTTTACTTGAACAATCCGTCGTAATTATGCATCTTCAACTGCGATTCGACCTTGCTCATGGTATCGAGAGCAACACCGATCATGATGAGAATGGATGTGCCGCCGAACGATTGGATGAGTTGGTTGTTCGTGAAGTAGAAGATTATGGTCGGAACAACAGCGATCACAGCGATGAAGATGGCACCGGGAAGGGTTATCCTCCTCAAGATGTTCTTTATGTATGTGACCGTAGCCGAGCCGGGACGAACACCAGGGATGAAGCCGCCCTGCTTCTTGATGTTATCGGCGTATTCTTCAGGATTGAACACCATCGATGTGTAGAAATATGAGAAGAACACGATCAAGAGCAAGGTCAGGATCCAGTTGAGCCAACCTGTGGTGCAAAGGTCGGCGAAACCCGTCAGCCAATCCACGTTGAAGATAGCTGCGAGCTGTGCCGGAAGATACAGGATGCAACTTGCGAAGATGATCGGGATAACGCCTGCAGCATTCACCTTGAGAGGGATATAGGTGTTCTGCCCTCCCATCATCTTTCGACCCTGAACGCGTTTTGCATAGTTGACAGGGATCCTGCGCTGAGCACGCTCGACGAAGATGATGAGCGGAATGCAGGCGAACACGACCGCAAGTATCAAGATCGTGAGCGCGATGCCCATCCCGATATCAGCAGAGATGTTGATCGATGAGAAGATGGCTGCAGGAACACGCGATACGATGCTCACGAAGATGATGAGCGACATACCGTTACCGATGCCGCGTTGTGTTATGAGCTCGCCCATCCACATTATGAATGCGGTACCGGCAACGAGCGTGAACACGACGATGATGCAGGTAAGCGCATATGGAACTTCATCGGAGAATGTAACGCCATAGGATGGCGACTGGAACAAGAGCAGATAACCGATGGCGTTGATAAGGCCAAGACCCAAGGTAAGGTAACGCGTTACCTGGGTGATCTTCTTCCTACCTGTCTCTCCTTCTTTTGCCCAGCGCCCGATGGCGGGGATGACCCCCTGCATCAACTGCATGATGATGGATGCGGTGATGTATGGCATGATGCCCAGCGAGAACACCGAGAAGTTGGAAAGAGCACCGCCTGTGAACAGATCGAGCATGCTCATAGCAACGCCGGACTGCTCATAGGCTGTAGCGAACTCATGGAATGGGATGCCTGGAACGGGAACATAGGATCCGAACCTGTAGAGCGCCAGGATCGCAAGCGTGAAGAGGATCTTCTTGCGAAGCTCCGGCACCTTGAATGCATCAACGATTGAGCTTAGCAAGGCTCTTCGACCTTTCCTCCGGCTGCTTCGATCTTCTCTCTAGCTGAAGCAGAAACCTTATCGACCTTGATCGTCAAAGCCTTGGAGATATTGCCATCGCCGAGCACTTTGATGGGAGCATCGGTATGCTTGATGATGCCTGCAGCCTTCAAGCTCTCGGCATCTACCGTATCACCGGCATTGAATTTATCCTCAAGACGACCCACGTTCACTGGAACATATTCGACGCGGTTGATATTGCGGAAGCCCGGCAACTTGGGCAAACGACGCGCCAATGGGGTCTGGCCACCTTCGAAGCCTGCTCCCTTGCCGCCACCTGCACGGGACTTTTGACCGTTCAGACCACGACCTGCTGTCTTACCCTGACCAGCAGCATGTCCGCGGCCTACGCGCTTCTTGCTGTGCAAAGAACCCTCTGCGGGCTTAAGATCTTTGATCTCCATGTTAATTCTCCTTTTCGCACCTACACCGAGGCACTCGCTTATGCTCCGAATGGATGACCCGCTGACGGATCATCCATTATTCTAAATCAAATATATTCCGGATCAGATATCAATATCGGATCCGGTAGGAAGGATCCTCTAGATCTGATCCACTTTCACCAGATGCTTCACCTTGAAGATCATGCCTTGCACGCTCTCATTGTCAACGAGGTCGTTGGACTTACCGATGCGACCAAGTCCCAGAGCCTTCAAGGTCTTACCTTGGTCAGCAGGGCATCCGATCTGGCTTTTCACCTGCGTCACGCGCAAGTTCTTCTTCTTCTCAGCCATTACTTCTGCTCCTTCCTGCCAAAGATATGATCAACGGTAACACCGCGGCGCTCAGCTACCTGCTCAGGGCTTTCCATCGCACGGAGCCCTTCTGCTGCGGCTTTGACGATGTTCATAGCATTGGATGTACCAAGAGACTTGGTGATGACGTTCTTCACGCCGGCAAGCTCCATAATGGCGCGTACCGGTCCTCCGGCCATGACGCCGGTTCCGGGCACGGCCGGCTTTATAAGCACGCGACCAGCGCCGTATTCGCCAAGGATCTCATGAGGAACGGAACCCTCTTCGGTAAGAGCCACGGTGAACATATTCTTCTTTGCGTCCTCAACACCCTTCTTGATGGCGTTGGGGACTTCCTGAGATTTGCCAAGGCCGAGTCCGACCTTGCCATTGCCGTCTCCGACAACGACGAGAGCTGTGAGAGACATGCGACGGCCGCCCTTGACCGTCTTGGATACGCGGTTGATCGCAACCACGCGCTCTTCAAGCTCCGGTACGGCCTTCTCCTGTTGTTTACGAGCCATAATCCTTAGATCCCTTCTAGAATTTGAGTCCAGCCTCACGAGCGCCATCGGCAACAGCCTTCACGCGCCCATGATACAGATGCCCTCCACGGTCGAAAACAACTTCGCTAACGCCTTTTTCCTGGGCCATCTTTCCTACGATGTTACCGAGCTGTGCGGCACCCTCAACTGTGGAGCCCTTAGCACCGGTCTTCTTGAACTCAGGGCCTAGCGTGGAAACACCGCAGATGGTTGTACGCGTTACATCATCTATAACCTGAGCGTAGATATTGTTGTTAGAACGGGTGATGCAAAGACGCGGACGGCTTGCAGTACCCGAAACCTTGCCACGAACACGACGATGGCGACGAGCAAGGCCTTTTTGTCTTTTAAGAACTGATTTCTGCATGAGAAATTCCCTTCTAAGCCAAGCTTATTCCTTGCCGGCCTTGCCAGCCTTGCGACGTACGTATTCGCCAACATAGCGAATGCCTTTGCCCTTATAGGGTTCAGGCTTGCGCCATTTGCGAATATCTGCAGCAACCTGTCCGACCTGCTCTTTGGAAGCGCCGGAGACGGTTATCTCGTTTTGCGAGGGAACCTCGAAGGTGATCCCATCAGGAGCCTTAACGAGCACAGGATGTGAAAAACCGAGCTGAAGCTCAAGATCTCGACCTTTGAGAGCCGCACGATATCCAACGCCAACGAGTTCAAGCTTCTTCTCGAAGCCATTCGATACGCCCTCGACCATATTGTGGATCAAAGAACGCGTTAGACCCCAATAGGCGTTGGTCTGACGCTCTTCATTGGCAGGCGTGATGATGATGTCATCGCCCTCCTGCTTGATGATCATGGTCGGCTGAAAGGTACGGGTGAGCTCGCCTTTCTTGCCCTTGACAGTAACGGTAGTGCCGTCAATGGCAACCTCGACACCGGATGGAATGGCGACAGGCATCTTACCAATACGTGACATATCCATTCCTCCCTTACCAAATATAAGCTACGACTTCGCCGCCGATGCCCTTCTTGCGAGCATCGCGATCGGTCATAACTCCGTTGGATGTGGAAATGATCGCAGTACCGAGACCACCGAGCACTCGGGGCAGGTCGTCCTTGCCGGCATAGATGCGAAGGCCGGGCTTTGAGATCCTCTTGATACCGCGGATGATCTTTTCCTTCTTCGGACCATACTTCAATGTGATCTCAAGGGTTGCGCGCGGTTCGGCATCCACTACCTCATAACCGGCAATGTAGCCCTCTTGATTCATGATGCGGGCAATCTCGACAAGCTTCTTGCTCGTTGGCATAGAAACCGTTTCATGCCCTGCAGTCTGTGCGTTACGCAGGCGCGTAAGCATATCTGCAATTGGGTCGGTCATTGTCATGTTTGCTTTCTCCTTTGGTTAATGATGTTGTCACACACGTCGGTTCGATCGATGCCCTTAACATCGCCGCCTTATCCGTGTATGGCTAACCCGTTGTTTGCGCGATCGCCTGTATGGCCTTACCAGGACGATTTGGTCACGCCGGGAAGCTCGCCTTTGTTCGCCAGCTCGCGCAAGCAGATACGGCACAGACCGAACTTGCGATAGTACGAGCGCGGACGTCCACAACGTGAGCAGCGATTATGCTGACGAGTCGAGTATTTCGGCTCACGCTTGGCCTTGGCGATCATCGATTTCTTAGCCATGCATTCCTTCTTTCTTGCTATGAGCCCTACCCCCTATGGGCAAGGCCAAATGCCTTAGAGATTCTAATGCGAAAGGCATCCCAATGGACGCAACATTCGCATCTTCGGGACTATTCCGCCTTGAACGGGAATCCCAGTGCATCCAGAAGAGCTTTTGCGGACGCATCATCGTGTGCGGTGGTAACGAACGTGATGTCCATACCACGCGTACGATCGATCTTGTCATAGTCGACCTCAGGGAAGATCAACTGCTCTGTGACACCCATGGAATAGTTCCCATGACCGTCAAAACTCGTAGTGGAAAGACCACGGAAGTCACGAACACGCGGAATTGCGGTAGCGAGCAGACGATCGAGGAACTCCCACATGCGATCCCCGCGAAGGGTCGTCTTGCACCCGATTGCCTGACCCTCACGAACATGGAAGCCTGCGATGGATTTCTTCGCACGCGTGATAGCGGGTTGCTGACCGGTGATGACGCGCATATCCTCCACTGCATGATCGAGGATCTTAGCATCTCCAGCAGCTTCACCAACACCCATGTTGACAACGATCTTCGTAAGACGAGGTACCTGATTGATATTGTCGACTCCGAGTTGCTTCTCAAGAGCAGGTACGATCTCTGTCTTGTACTTTTCCTTCAGACGAGGCATATCAGCCATTTTCCGTCTTCCTTTCTCGATGAATTAAACACAGGATTTCCGACCATGCGTCCCTGGCTCATCCAAACCCAGGGTCATAGGCAAGGATATCGACTAATCGATATCATT
>CAYXZC010000057.1:0-10773 GCA_964469815.1 uncultured Eggerthellaceae bacterium
ATGTATGGTCTTGTGCTCGGCGCCATGGTACATGAACATGCGGCGGATATCTTCCATACGGCCTATAAGCCATATATAGAAGACGAAAACCACCACGCGCAATATCCCGTCAACGACATTCCATAGAACGGTATTCGAATCGTATTCCCCAACGATCAGATTGGTCACAGCCGCAGGCGCCACTATGAAGAGCGCCACGCCCAGAAGAACCCCCAACACCATGGAGACACCCATAAAACCTTTACCCAAACCATCGTCGCTCTTCTTCTCATCGCTCTTAGAGGAAGGATCGATGCTCTTGCTCATCTCGATAGGCACAGGATCGCTCTCGATGCTCCCATCGGAGCACTTCGCAACATACGCATGCGTCTTCTCATCGGGATCATCAAAAAGGCTCTCCATGTCATCGACCATGGAATCTGCCTGTCTCTCGAGCTTTTCCTCATGCTCTTCGTCATCCGAGAAGGCATGCTCAGCTGCTATCTCCAATGCCTTGAACCCCAGACCCAAGGATTCAACCAACGCCGTGCATCCGCGAACGAATGGCCATGACATCCATGAATGCTTCTTCTTTCCTGAAGCGAGGTCGTGCTCTTCGATGTAGATGTTGCCATCGGGCTCTCGCACTGCGACCGCCCAATTGTACTTTCCGCGCATCATTATACCTTCGAGAAGAGCCTGCCCGCCAACATGGGTCTTCAATTCGCCATCTTCGGAAAATGCACGCTTGAGATCGCTCTTTTCGCTGTTCTTTGCCATAAGCGACCCTCTACACCACCCGCTCGTAGGGTTGCCCGCACGTCATCTTGCCCTCTTTGCATGGACCACTCACACATGGCGCTCCTGCGGATCTGAAGACATAAGGAGCCGTTGGTCTTACAAGCTCCAGCATCTTGCATGCTAGCTCCCTTATCTCCCATTGCGCACGCTTGCAACATCTGACCTCGAAGAAGTGAAGGAGCTCTCTGACATTCATGGTGATGACGATCTTCGTCTCCACAGCATTCGGCAACACGAACCTTGCATCCTCAGCCGGGATGCCGAGCTCCATCAACTCTGCATATGCCTTGCCCATATCATCCATAGCTTTATCGAAGATCGCATCGGCTTTATCGTTATCAGCGATGGTCTCGGGCTTCACGATAGGTATCCCATCCTTGAACTTCACGTATCGCTGAGACTGTTGATTGAAGCTTGCAAGCCTGTGCCTTACGAGCTGATGCGTCAAAGCGCGCGAAACGCCGTCAACTGCAAACGTATAGCTTGCATGCTCGAGCGTAGAGAAATGCCCGCTGGACATTATGGTGGTCAGAACCGAAGCCACTCGCTCCGGCGGCATCGTCTCCATCAGTTCCTTCGCACCTACAGGCGCATAGCAAAGACGCGCTGCTGTTGCTATGGCTCTTTCCGGATCCGGTGTGTGGTATAAAAGCTCAACTTGCATCTCGTACTCCTGGATTGTTCTCGAATTCCGTCATCGGTCATGTTGGATATATCCATATCGACCATTTTCCGTATCGATAATCAGTATAAAGATGATTCATCGGCATACCCTTCTCAATCGACGAAATACACATCTTCGAAAGAGCTCGATGCCTTTATCAACATTCTAGTAAACATGATCGAATCATGAGCATATATTGATCGCAGTGAACTACAATCGGATCATCGAAATGAGAAAGGATTCATGATGGCTGAAGATCTGAATGCGAAGCTGGCACCATACGGTATCGATTACATGGATGCGATGGATCGCATGGACAACGATGCTGAACTGTACAAGAAATTAGCTTTGAAGTATTTGGATAATCCGAAATATGCCGACACGATCGCTGCTTTGGAGATGAAGGATTTCGATGAGGCATATAAAGCGGCTCATTCCTTGAAGGGTGTTGCCGGAAATCTTTCGTTTGCAAGGCTGTACGATGTTGCCGGGGCGATGTCCGAGGCTCTCTTTCAGGGCGAATACCAAGCCGCAGAAGGGATGCAGAACGATCTTGATGCTGCCAACGAAAAGGTGATCGAAGGCCTAACAGCATGGAGCGATGGAACCCTTTGATCCTCATCGCATACTGATACACATTGACGCTTGTTAAAAGAGAACGGAGCCGATCGAAACAATTCTTGGCTCCGTTCTCTTCTCATATTGTGGGTGGATCACTTCGCATGCAAGGATCAAGCATCGGCATTCGATTCTCCTCCGCCTTCACCTTCGGATCCTCCACCTCCTGTTCCAGATCCAGAATTGCCCGAATCACCCCCACTGTCGGGATCAGGATCCGATGGGGTAGGATCGGTTGGCTTCGTGGTGGTATTCGATGATCCTGAATTGCCCGAGGATCCATTGTTGCCCGAATTAGATGGCGGATGGTAAGAAGGTTTCGTGACGGATGCAGACCCGTTCCTTACCTCATCATCATCGTCGTAGAGCAAGACATTGGACACATCGGTATCACCCTTATAATCAGCGGCGGTCTTGGTGGAGACATAATCACCAGGATCCTCGCCGGCCTTGAACACCTTCATCATCTCGGCCGTCTTCTCTTCATCGCAAATCACGAATGATATTCCCTTGATGGTCTTCGTATAGGAGGGAAGCATGCATGAATACATGGTGAGCTCATCGGCATTCGCGAAGTTCTGGGCAAGACCTATGATGTCCATGACATTCAGATCCGTCACGACGCAATTGACGGCTGCCTCGATGATCCCGGGCATTGAAGTGATAGGCGCATTCAGAACCTCATCGACTATGGCCTGGATCACCATGCGCTGATGCTTCTGACGTGTGAAATCACCATCAGGATAATCGCGATTTCGCGCGAATGTCAACGCCGCGCCGCCACCGAGATGTTGCGTCCCCTCTTCGATCACATAGTGATTCCCATCCCAATCGCATTTCTTATTGTCGATCTTGGATTCATTCTCAACGGTCACGCCGCCCACAGCATCGACAAGATGAGCAAGGTCATCGAAGCTGACTTCGGCATAATGGGTTATCTCGATATCGAGCAGATCCTCCGCTGCCTCGATGGCACCGGCCGGTCCGTTGAACGCATATGCGGCATTGAACTTCTGAGTACCATACCCTGGGATCTCGATCTTGGTATCACGAGGAATGGAAAGGAGGGTTACCTTGTACTGCTTGGGATCCACGCGGGCGATGATGTTCGAATCGCTGCGGCCATAGCCCTCAACGCTCCTCTCGCGCGTATCGGAACCCATCAACATCATGTAGAAGACATCATCGAGCGATGTGTCATACGAAGCCAAGGCCTCGTTGATCTTCATCAGCTCGTCATCGGACTTGTTGCCCTTTGTCAAGGAGTCGTTCAAGTGCATGACATACAACCCGAAAGCGGTGCCTGCTCCAAGCAAGACCACAAGGATCGATATCAGCACGATCATGACCGCTTTCTTCTTCTTGGACATTCCCTGTTTCTTAGCAGCGACGCTGTATCCGCCGCTCACACGAGAATAATCCTCGAACGACTGGCCAGCTGGATTGACATTGGGATTGTAGTTCCCCGCATTGTAGATCGTTGCATTATGCGTCACAGCCGGATTCTGGAATTGCTGATATGGATTATTGTTATCACGTTTGTTCGATCTGCGCTTTTTAGGCATGTTTCGAAACTTCCAATCTAGGTTGCTCATATGGCATGTGGATCGAATCGATGAAACCTATGAATGATATCGTTCCAAGCCCACTTTGAATCGTATATTATAACGAAACATCAACAACATCGCATCTTTCCATAGCATCTGCATGAAATATAAGGGTCTTTTCAACTGCATTTCAGGTAGCAGACGAATCCTTCTATTTCGATGAGCCGGCTCGCTGGATCCTATCGATTCGCCTTCAATCTTGCGAAGATATTGGTGCTATTGCGTTTGACGAAGGAGATGAAGGAACTTTGAGCTTTAGTGAGGGAAACGTTGCCGCGTCGCATGGGGCGAAAAAGCTGCGCCATTATAGCGCTCGTCGGTTCGGCTATCGCCAAAGCCTCTATGGCTTGCGGAGTGGATATCATGCGCTCTATCTCTGCTCTTTTCTCTCTTCCGCTCATCGTGCAATCCTTGCAGGTCACGTTCTCGATGCATCCCAATAGCCGCTCAGCGTAGCGACGCGCGAGGAACTCTCTGACGCTTGGGTCGTCGATGCCCCAGTGTTCATAGAGCTCATGCAACCAGATGTTCTCTTCTTCCCGCTTGTCATACATATCAGGGCGATACTTCGTATTCTCGCTCTCCTCACGTGCACGCAAGAAATGATAGAAGTGATCATCGATACACCCGACCCGCTCGACATTGCGGATAACTTCTAGATTGAAGGGCAGATCATCCCAGAATGTATCTGGGAACAAGATACCATTTTCTTTGATGTAGCTTCTTTTATATAGCTTATTCCATGGTGCATAAAGGAGCTGCGAATCGAACAGTTGGGCAGCATCCTCTCTGAAGGCGCGTTGATCAGGGTAGACCACATCAGGTGCATTGCGGGTCTCACGGTAGGCCTTATCCTGCTTGTAGTATGTATCGATATAGAATCCAACGACCACCAATTCAAGATCGTTGCTCTTGGCGAATCCATACATCCTCTCGAACATCTCAGGCTCGCACCAATCATCAGCATCCATGAAGTAGAGATATTCACCTCGGGCTTTGTCTATGGCAACATTTCGAGCGGCAGCTGCTCCTGCATTGTCCTGATGGATGATGCTTATCCGATCATCGGTTGCAGCAAGCCCATCTGCGATCGACCCGGTAGCATCGGTGCTCCCATCGTTGACGATGAAGACCTCATAATCTTCGAAGGTCTGTTCTTGGAGCGTGCGTATCGACTTCTCGAGCCAATTCTCAACATTGTATGCAGGTATTATCACGCTGATAGCCGCCATTTGAAGAGCTTCCTTTGCTCGCATTGCTTGCCTGATCGCCCCAAACGTTCACCATAGGCATGCGATCCATCAGCAAACGAAGGCAACGTTCGGTACATTGAGATGCATTTTATCATCTTAGCCTTTCATCGCTCACAAGAGCCTCCTGCATCCGATCTGCCTTGTCTTTGGACGCTTGCCTTCGCTCGCTTGATAATCGAGCACTTGTGCGCACTATGGAGTATAATTTCATGGTTCTGTTCAATAGATCATTACGACCGTTCGGTGCTGCAAGGATAGAGGTACATTACTGATGAGATGGGTGGAATTCGGCTGTCTTTTCGCGATAGCCCTCGTAGTCACCATCTTGTTGGTACCTTTGGCGAAGAGGCTCGCGATTCGAGTGGATGCCATCGACTATCCGGACGAGCGCCGTGTGAACCAACGTCCGATCCCAAGGTTGGGCGGGTTGGCCATTCTAGGCGGGATCAGCGTCAGTTTGCTCATAGCATGGGCAGGCTCGCACCTATTCGGATGGCGCACCCCCTTCTCAGGACACCCCGGTCTGACGATTGACTATTTCTGGACCATCATAGGAATGTTATTCATGTTCGGGGTGGGATTGATCGATGACATCTTCGACCTCAAAGCCCTGGTGAAGCTTGCGGGGCAGATAATCGCAGCCATCATAGTCACATTCTCAGGCGTGCTCCTCTCGAGCATCCACAATCCTTTTGGGTCGGGATTCATCGAGTTCGGTTGGCTAGCGTATCCGATAACCATCTTCTATCTTGTGGCTTTCGCCAACATAATCAATCTGATAGATGGCCTTGATGGGCTCGCATCGGGGATAACGATGATATCCGCATTGACCATCTTCGTCTTCGCAGTTCTCACGAACAGGTTCGATGCGGCCATAATAAGCATCGCTGTAGCCGGTGCCTGCGTAGGCTTTCTGCGGTACAACTTCTATCCCGCTTCCATATTCATGGGAGATTCAGGGGCTCTGTTCTTGGGCTTCACATTGGGGATAGCGTCGCTTCTGGCTGTTACAAGGGCGGCTCTCTTTATCTCGCTGCTTGTGCCCATCCTTGCCGCCGGCATTCCGATAATGGATACGTTCTTCGCTATCATAAGACGCTTACGCGCTCATGAATCGATCATAGCAGCCGACAAGGGACACATTCACCACAAGCTCTTGCAAGCCGGATTCAGTCAACGCAAGACCGTGCTCATAATGTGGGCTTGGACAGCTATCCTGGCAATTTGCGGGATCTTCATCACAGAGGCGGTCGGTCTGGCAAGGATTCCATTCATGCTCGTTGTCCTGGGCGTTACCATCTACGTGGTCGTGAAGCTACAGCTTCTTCATCCTGTTCTCATCCACCATTACAACCCCCGCGAACCAAAGAAAAAAGAGCGCGTTGACGATTGAGCGCATTTCATGGAATAAAACACCATCATGCAAGTTGAACCTTCAAAGAATCCCTTGAGTCTTCCTTTTTCGGTCAATGACTCGATCTTGATAAGTGGTGAGTTCCTGATAAGCATGCTCGCCTTCTCAATGATCATACCTTTGATTGGATTCTTCCTAGGATCATCCGTAAGCTTACTTTCTCTCATACTGTCTATAATATGCGCACTTGGTATCACTATTTTGATGAACAAGGACAGATTGATCGAGGTGGCGATAGCCTCTATCGTCGGGCTTTTGATAATAGCGACATGCGTTTTCATCTCATCACAGATATATGACACTCTCTGTGATTCCAATATGTACCATAAACTAGCCACGAATGCCTTGGTCAATGGCTGGAATCCGATACAAGAATCCTATGAGTCCTGGCATGAAGCGAATGAGGTATTTGAGACCCCGAGCTATATCTGGGTCGATCATTATCCCAAAGGGATCTATTGTATAGCTGCTAGCCTTTCGTGTGCTTTTGATACTATCGAGGCTGGAAAAGCTTACACGCTGATCATAATGTTTGCCGCAGCTTTCTTGCTCGGAGCCATCCTGAACAGAAAGCTGTTGTCAGCATTTCCCTCTATCCTTGTTTCCGTGATAACGGTGTTCAACCCTATCACTTGCGTTCAAATGCTCACTTTCTATAACGATGCGTTCCTCATGATGTCATTGCTTATATTGCTTGCTGGATTGACCTTGTTCATATGTAAAGAGGAATGCAGTTCATGTTTCTTGCCTATGTTCTTGATCACGTGCGGATTCATCTTATGCTCTGAAACGAAATTCACCGGCTTTGCCTATGCAGGGATATTCTCGCTCTCATTCTATCTTTTCTGTCTTATAAGAACCCTCATCTGTAATATCAAGCCTTCGGGTATCATTAGGCTTACTGCGTTGTTCATCATCGTGATACCGACTTCCTTTGCCATTTTGGGCTACAGCTCATACATTACGAATGCCATGGATCACGGCAATCCTTTCTATCCTCTTATGGGAAACGAGACTGTGGACATTTTCGCCGATAATGAGCCCACGGGTTTTGATGAGATGAACAATATAGAACGTCTCATCTATTCGCTGTTTGGCATTTCTCAGAATAAATACCATTTCGCCTCAGCGGTCGACCCCTCCTTCTTGAAGATACCCTTCACTTTTTCTATGGACGAATTTCGCGATTTCACTGTACCTGACATGAGGATAGGTGGTTTTGGGCCGCTTTATGGCGGGATATTGATCGTCCAGATCGCAGTATTAGCTCTTAGTCTTCCCAGTGTATTCAGGTCTCACAAACAATTCGCTATATCGTTTATCTGCTACGCCATACCTGCTCTATTTCTTTTGATTGCGATCGCAGATAGCTGGTGGGCCAGATATTCTGCGTATCAATACTTCTTCAATGCTTATGCATCCATATTCGCATTCCTTGCTCTTAGGGATATCAAGAAGAGAAAGGTCGTTTTAAGCGCTATCACAGGCTTTTTCTCTTTGCTCCTCCTCTCGAACACCGTCGGAGTATTCATATCCAATGTCAACTACTCGTTATACACTGACGAGATGACCGAGACTCACTTGCAAAACATGAAAGAGGCTATAGGCGAAGGGCGCAAGATCCTTGTCAATGTGGATGAGAGCAAACCTGGAATGTTGTATCTACTCACTGAGAATGGGATAGACTTCGAATTGGTCGATGATCTTGACTCAAACGGAGAACCGATCGATTTTGATTGGAAGATAAATTATCTGAGATACAAGGTTGTGGATCGATAAAGTCCGGCTGCCCCGATGGCTCTTATCAGGATTCTTAGATTGCTCTCCTTTAACTAAATATAAAGAGCGCAGAGCATCAAAACGCACCAAAGCAACATCAACCCACAAAGAGCTTTGCTGCCCGTAACCACCTCCACGGGATCGGCATCAGAATCATCCAAGCTGATCACATAGTTATACTTGAGCAAGATGAACATCGCCAAGGGAACGCTCAAGATCAAAAGCGTTGAGTAGGCATTTTGGCCTAGCTCGATGAAATCCACTCGGCTTATGGTCCAAAGCGAATAGAATATCAAGCCACACGACATGAATATATCCATGCTGCTCTTCAGGAATTCTGGCTGATATCCTTTCAAGGATTCCCGGCTTTGGATCCCATGTCTGGTAAGTTCCCCCATACGTTTTCCCAGGCTCAAATAGATCGCAAGTGCAAGCGTTGTTAGGAATAGCCAGGCTGATATAGGGATATCGCATATCGCCCCGCCATAAAGGATACGAAGAACGAATCCGATCGATAAGATCGCAACATCAAGGACAGGGACCGTCTTGAAATTCCAGCTATATAGCAGGTTCAAGATAATATAGGAGATCAATCCGCATAATGCAGCGACCATTCTAGAGGCGACCAAACACGTTAGGCCCACTGATGCGACCAACAGAAGGAATGCACATATGATCGCTGCAGGCTTGCTTATCGCGCCGCTGGCAATAGGCCTATCCTTCTTCTTTGGGTGAAGTCGATCGCTTTCCATATCGCATATATCATTGAAGATATAGATAGCAGAGGAAGCAAAACAGAAGGAGAAGAATCCAACGACAGCCTTTAGAACAAGGTTAGGGTCTGTGGCTTCTTGAGCGAATAGGATCGGAAATAGAACCAAAAGGTTCTTGATCCAGTGCTTGACCCTTAGGAGTTTGAGCCAATCGAGCATCTTCAATCCTAAACCCATCATCTCGCCGGAAATGGTTCTATCTTATTCATCTTAACAAGATAAGCCTCATCAGCAAGCCGCATGATGGGAAGATCCGATAGAGAATCTGAAAAAGCAAGGTCATAATGCATGGGCAATCCCGCACTCTGGATTCGTCTTACCTTCTCTTCTCCTTTGCAGTTGGGGCTGATCAGTTTTCCAGATCCCATATCGACCCTTGAAGCGATAAGATTGAAACCAAGTTCTTTACAAATAGGGCTAAGCAACCCTTCGGGAGAGGCTGATGCTACAAGATCACCCTCATTTGCGAAAGCGAGCACATCCATGCGCATTCGATCGATATGACAGACCCAGAACCGCTTCACGACGTCATCTATATCAGGAATATCTTCAAAGAATTCATATAGCACACCTTTGAATCCATCCAAAGAAACGCGTTTCATAAGATATGCTAGCGCAACTGACATCTCTTTTGGGATTCGCTTTCTTGCAGCAGGAAATTCCTTCATGCAATACAACCAGAAGTCGAACGTGCTATCACCTTTATACAATGTTCCATCGAAGTCGAATATATTCACAACAATCCCTATTTGCGATATAGATTTGTGTTTCTTGTTACTAAGTATAAGTGAGTATAAGCCAAAGAACTCTATACAACTCCGATTTATCTTTTACGATATATCATCCGGTCATTTTCCATCACTTCATAGAAGACAAGAGATGAGTATCTCCTATCTTCACATACATCTCTTCGCCTTCGTATCCATTTCTTAGGTAGAGCAAGATGCTTGGATGAAAAACTCTTCGATGGATAACGTGCAGGCTTGATCGATCAACGCGAAGCAACTATCAGAAAATGAGGATACCAAAGCTTTGGTATATATTCGTAATGAACAATGTAGCCCAGATCGCTGAATATTCGCTCAAGATCTTGTGGATCTACATCATGTATGATCTCATGATTGATGACACGATCATGTAGACGATTCATCCTATTGCCGAAGCTTCTTCTACAATCGATATCTTTTATGACTATGTGTTCGAATCTATTCTTCTCTATGGATTTCATCACAGTATTTCGAAAACCATCGTTGAAATGATGAAAAGCATCACACATCCAAAGCATTCCAATATTGTCTTTAGGGCATGCATCGAAATCCTTATAGAGCATTATTCTAGGAAGCTGATTTGCCGTAGCGCTATCATTCCCATTCGCTGGGATCCCATTCCCATCATAATAAACATCTACTGCATAAACGGGAACATCATAGCTTTGATTCAGCCATTCACTCCAATATAGTGTTCCTGCTCCAAGGTCTATTATGCTTCCTTGTACCGATGGGATGACATCTTTAACGAACGATTTGATCTGATCTGATGGAAGAACCAGCTTTCTTCCGATCTTTCGCAATCCCGAAAGGCTCTCTTCAAATGGCATTATCGATCTCCAATGAAAGAAGGGTGTTCGTATCAAAAGACCTTGGGATATGCCTTGACAAACGATTCTGCAGGACAAGAAGAATGTGATATACAAAATCGCATTCTTTGAAGTCCGAAGCCAAGCTGGAAAGATATATCCCAAGGTCTAATAGTCATATGATCCATATAGCAAAAAAGCATCCTGTGCGAGCGGAACGTCCTAATCTCCCATGGCCTTGCGCCACAGTACCTTCGGCGATGCGGGGCTTAACTGCCGAGTTCGGAATGGGATCGGGTGATCCCCCGC
>CAYXZC010000058.1:0-10491 GCA_964469815.1 uncultured Eggerthellaceae bacterium
ATAACTCACCACGATTTTCGCAGCTCGAAGCCAAGGACAAGGCCTTGCAGGTTATACAGAAAAACCCCATCGTGAATGTCGAATGCAAAAAGAAACAACTCCGAAAGCATCACGCGAGCAATCTTCGTATCACCCAACCTGCGATCATCTGCCCCATGATTGGCGGCATATATGACATGGTGCCGAGTTCTGCACGCTCACGCCTGTCGGGATAGGACTCACCCGACACCTTCACCGGCTGTTCGGCCGAGAACAGCACATCTATATCCTCAAGGTCGTTATCGCGGGCGATCTTTCGCATCTCGCGGCATAGTGGGCACACATGTGTCTTCGTGAGCTTCGAGAACTCGAACTTGGTCGGATCGGTCTTGTTGGCCGATCCCATCGCAGATATGATCGGTATGCCTTGCGCTTGCGCGTATTTGGCGAGCGCGACTTTCACTGTAAGGGTATCGATAGCATCGACGATATAGTCCGGTCGATCGAAATCCGCCAACAGCTCATCAAGGTTGTCCGCATTGACGAACGCGTCGAGCGTGTCTACGCGTGCTTCGGGATCTATACCCAGAACCATCGCTCGCATCACATCCACTTTGCGCTTCCCGATAGTGCTCACGAAAGCGATGGCCTGTCGATTGATGTTGCTCGGCTCCACCGCATCCTTGTCCACAAGGAGCAGATCGCTGACTCCACCGCGAGCCAGCGCCTCAACGCATGAGGAACCCACACCTCCAAGCCCGAAGACAGCGACGCGGGCACATGCGAGCTTCATGATTCCCTCATCGCCTATCATTCGGCGCAACCTTGACTTCGAATCATCCATTTCATTACCTTTCAATGCCTCTAGCTGGGCTTTGCAACCACAAGGCGCGCAAAATCATCCCAAATTGCTGCTTCAAGTTGGTAGTGCAACCCTCATTTTATTGGTTAACTGATAAGCATGTTAGATCATTTGAGCGATCTTCGACTCAGTATAATGTAGCCACACGACCGAAAGGCAATTCGATGAGCTTCAGGGACAACCTCATACATCTTCGCGCTGAGAACAATATGACACAGGAGCGACTGGCGACCCTTTTGGGCGTGAGCAGGCAGTCCGTCACGAAATGGGAGGCGGAGAAATCGTATCCGGAAATGGACAAGCTCATAAAGATGTGCCAGATATTCGACTGCACGCTGGACGATCTGGTGCAGGGCGACCTTACCGGCAGAACAGCCCCGACAAAGCAGATCCAGATCGCCGCAGAATCCCAGGCCGCCGATGTCTTCGGATACGATGAGCATATGTCCCAGTTCGCAATGAGGATCGCAATGGGCGTTGCAAGCCCGATCCTCGGTATCGGGATCGCCATAATCTTCTTCTCCATGGGATCCATTGAGGTGGGGTACGGTCTTGGTGGATCGATGGCCATCCTTCCCGAGAACATCGCTGCCGCGCTCGGACTCATGTTCGTGTTCCTTGGAATCATAATCTGTTTGATGATGATAATCCCGGCGGGCCTTGCGCATTCCGATTTCGTCAAATCCCACCCGTATATTGAGGATTTCTACACCACCGATGAGCGCACAAGGGCGAAGCAATCCTTCACATACCAGCTGGTATTTGGGATATTGAGCATCTTCATCGGGATCCTAGTGGTGATCGTGGTCTCTGAAACGCCACTCGAGGAGATCGTCGGGGTGCCGCTGATGCTCGTATTCATATCGATCGGTGTGTTTTTGATCGTGCACGGCTCGATGACCTTGGGAAAGACGAATATCTGCAACTACAACACAACAGCAGGCGAGGTCATGACAGCATCCGAAATAGAGAGCAGCGATCTTAGCGATGCGGAGAAGGCTCGGCTGATGAGCGTCCATAAGACCGATAAGCGCAAAGGCGCGATCTGCGGCATCATCATGCTCATCGCCACGGTGGCTGGCCTTGTGATGCTATTCGTGCCCGGGTATCAAACCCCGTTCTTCTGGCTCGCATGGCCGATTGGCGGAATCTGCTGCGGGATCGTATCGCTTCTCATAACGGCTATCACAGGCGAAGACACCTCGGAATAGAACAACTCTCTGCATGGCCAAACGAATCTCATCTGGGCGGTTAAAGCCATAAAAGCAAAGCCGAAGGCTTAGCTATAAAACTGTCATCCTGAGCGTAGTGAGCGAATGCGAACAGAGTCGAATGGACCGCCCACTACGCATCGATAGGAGACGCCGCACGAACATCGCGTAGAGGGCGATCTTGATCGCCCTCATGTGGGCGGTTAGCGTGAGATCAGGACGTTCCTAAACTCACGCTCACATGTCGGAACATCACACTATGTCTCCGTTGCACCCCTTTATATGGCACAAAAAAAGGAGGAGCGATGCTCCTCCTTTTCACGACTTTTCGCTAAAACCGAACTACTTAACGGTAACAGCAGCGCCTGCCTCTTCGAGCTTAGCCTTGATCTCGTCAGCCTTCTCCTGGTTGACACCCTCAGCAACTGGAGTCGGTACGCCCTCGACAGCTTCCTTTGCCTCTTTCAGGCCAAGGCCGGTGATCTCGCGGACAACCTTGATGACAGCGATCTTGTTGTCGCCAAAGCCCTCGAGAACAACGTCGAAGTCAGACTTTGCCTCGCCAGCGCCAGCAGCATCGCCACCAGCTGCGCCACCAACAGCAGCAACTGCAACAGGAGCAGCAGCGCTTACGCCGAACTCCTCTTCGATAGCCTTAACGAGCTCAGATGCCTGGAGAAGCGGCATTTCCTTCAAAGCCTCAATGATCTCCTCATTAGTAAGTGCCATTTTCAAAATCCTTTCGGTCGTGCCGGCGTTTCCTTTTATGCCGGCATTCAGTCAATTTCATGCAGCCGCACTTGCGCAAACGCGCTCATGCAGCCGTGCGGCTAGGCCGCCTCTTTCTGGTCGGCCACAGCCTTCGTGACCTGAGCCAAGCCTCTCGGCACACCGTTGATCGCAGTTGCGAGTCCGCGGGCAACGCCGGAGATCGCACCAGCAATGGATGCGATGAGTTCCTCGCGAGAAGGCAGGGATGCGATAGCTTCAACCTCTGTGGCTGAAACAACAGCTCCATCCATGATTCCGCCCTTGATCTCAAGGTTCTCGTTTTCCTTTGCGAAGTTCTTCACGGCTTTTGCCGATGCGGCAACATCACTGCCTGAGAAGACGAACGCATTGGGTCCTGCCAGCATATCATCGATCGAAGGCATCTCCTCCTGCTCGAGAGCAAGATGGACGAGAGTGTTCTTGTAAACCTTCATCTGAGCATCTGCCTCGCGAATGGAGCGGCGAAGGGCTTGGATCTCCTTAACGGTGAGTCCGCGATAATCGACCACCCAAACAGCGGATGCATTCTCAATATCGGTCTTGATATTGGCAAGCATTTCTTGATTCTGTGCGTTTGGCATTCAGTTACACCTCCTTTACAAGCTTCACGTTCCGCCCTTCAGGGCTGGCGCCGCTTGCAAAGAAACGACCCCTGCCGCACAAAAGACGACAGGGGTCAGCCAATTCACATCTGACAACCACCTCGGCGGGCCGCTCTCGCGATTAAACCTTCGAGCTTTTGATTGCCGTGTTCGCCTGTGCGAAAGCGACGAATCCAAGCTTTCCGGTACCTGCTGTCTTAAGTAGCGGAACAACTATTCTTTTGCTGGCAAAATGCACAGCCTGTATATTCTACCGCTACATTTTGTAGTGTCAACCCTACTATGCGGCGGCAGCTGCCTCTTGATCCACTGCTTGCTCGGCGCTGTTATCCTCCCCGCTATCGGTCTCAACAGCGACCGTCTGCTTCTCACCGTCCGCGCCGATTATCGAGTAGACCGTATTCGCGCCATCGGTCTTCAAGTAAGTGAAGGTTATCGTATCGCCCACGTTGTACTTCAAGATGTTGAGCAGCCCCGGAAGTGCGAAGTCGTATAGCGCATCCTCACCATCGATAACGGCATAGAAATGCGAGTTGCCATCTATGACCGCTTGCGCGACCGCTGTGATCGTGCCCGTCTTCTCCTCGACATCGGTAAGGTCGGTCTCATTCGTCAACACGCCATTCGTGGCGAGCAGCGCCTCATATGCGGTCTGCGTCTCAGCGACCGTATCACCCACAGCAACGTTCTGGTAGCGCTGGATGTCGATCATCGCGAACTTCTTAGGAAGACCGCTTCCGTCCTTCAAAGCCATGAAGTACGTCGGCTGGTTCGCCACATTGATCAGCAACGGGAATGTGGCCGTATAGCGCAGGTTCTGCACCTGGCCTTCCGCGGAATTCATGGCCGAATCCTCGGTGGCGCCCGACACGCTGTAGAAGTGCGCGTCCTGCGTGCGCTGGTTCACGAGAACGAAGCCTATGATGGAGTTATCAGCCGTTGCGGACGTGACGCCGGTGTAGACCCAGACGTCATCATCCTTGGCGATATAGTTGTAACCGAGCGTACCATCACTGCCGGGAGTGGTGCGCACAACGCCTTCCTGGCCGAGGAATGAGTTCAACCAGCCATTGTGGTACGAACCCCACCAGTTGTACTGCTCGATCAGAAGCTCGGCGGGGAACACGCGGTCGACCCATTGCGGAACCTCCTCGATCGACATCTCGGTGCATTCACCGGTCGTTGCGTTGCAAAGGATCACCCGATCGATGGTGTAGCCGCCGAAAAGCCCGATCGTATATGTGCGAACCGGGCAGATCCACCACGGCTTGCCGTCCTCATCGATCTCGAAGGAGAATTCATCGAAGATGTAGAACGGATGGCTGAGCTGCACATGGCGATAGATATTGCGCGCGAGCGGCTCGCTTTGAGAATAGAAGATCGCGTTCTCGCCAAGGCGCACGATCTCGGCATCCTGCGTGGTCATGTTCACGAGCGAATACGCCGGGATGCCGGCTTCGCGATTGGTGAACCACTTGAATAGGTCGGCGTATCCAAGCGGACTCACGCGAACCGGAGTTCCCTGGTAGTTGATCTGGCTGTAGAGCGGCGAGATCTCGAACTGGCTGACGTATTCAGGGATCGAACCCATCTCGCGGTCGCCGATGAGGACGGCGGAATCGCGATCGATGACGGGGATCTGGTTGTAGTCGACCTCTTGGATATCCTGCGCGAAATCAAGCGTATCGGTCTGCAGGACGTTAGAGTACTTCTCAGCATTTCCCGGGATGATGGCGTTCGAGAACAGCGCACCGAGCGCACATACCGCGATCAGCGCGGTGGGGATCACAAGCAGGATGGAGAACTTCTTCTGCTTCTTCGGGCTTTTCTCATACTTGCCGCCACCGACCTTGTAGTTGTGGCGGAAGTGGGCGAGCACGAGGATGGCCGCGATGCAGATGATGACCACTATCATCCACAGATCGACCGAATTGATCGAGATGGGCGGATGGAACCACCAGTAGAGCGCCGCAATGATGAGTATGGCGATGATGGCGAGAACGATCCATGTGCCCTTATGCTTCGGGCCGTGTATGTCGTCAAGGAAGGACAGGTCGAAGTTCATATCGCCACCGCGACCGCCTTTGCCGCCGCGACCGGCGCGACCTTTACCTGCACCGCCTGAAGAGGACGCCTTCGCAGAGCCGCCGGTTCCGGAGCTTCCGGAAGCGCCCGAGCCGGTCGAGCCGCCTGAGCCGCCTGAGCCGCCAATGTCGTCAGTGTTCATACCCGAATTGCGTAGCGCTTCGAGCAGAGAATCCAGTCCTGATGCCACGTTTTCTCTCCTTTATCGCGTCAGTGTTTCAGTGCATTATACCTTGATATTCCGAAAGCCGTGATTATGTGCCGCAAACAGAAAAGCAACGCTTTTCTGTTTGCTCTTTTATGAAAAGGCTTAAATGTTGAACCGATGCTCGATTCGCCTCCGATTAGTGTTGCGATTTTCGCATTTGCGAAAATCGCTGCATTTGACGCTCCCTTCGGTCGCTATTATTGTCATTCCTTCCAGCATCGAGATTCTTCGCTACGGTTCTTTCGAACCTTCGCTCTGAATGACGGGTCTGAATTCAAGTACAAGATTTTTCGCGTTCTATGAACGCACTGAATGACGTGGTGAATGCTTTTTAATATTATGGGTACACCATTCAGAGGAATGATTCGATTCCTTTCCCGAACAGCACCCAACATTACTAGATACAGGTACGTTATTCAGGAAAATCATGCGGTTTCTTTTCCAAGTTTATCCGACATCGTCAGTTACAGATACGTCATTCGAAAGAATCATACGATTCCTTTTCTGAGTATTGCCCAGTACTATCAGTTGCAGATACATCATTCAGAAAAATCATACGATTCCCCTTTCTGACTAGTACCCAGCACGATCAGCTACAGGAACGTCATTCAGAGGAGCCGAAGGCGACGAAGAATCTCGCTCCAGCTCGCTACCAAGCAGCAGACGCTATTCAACCCTGATATGCCTTTTCAAAACTGATATAAATCATTCCATTCAGGATTATTCTCTTGAATTAACGCGATCTTTTTATTGCGACTCCAGCCCTTTAACTGCTTCTCACGCTCTATAGCGGCCAAAATGCTATTCGATTCCTCGAAATATACGAGTTTATCTACGTTATATTTTGAGGTGAACCCTTTGATCGAATGAGATTTGTGCTCTCCGATACGCCTTTCCAGATCATTCGTGACCCCAACGTATAGCACCTTATTCGCTTTATTTGTCAGAATATATACATATGCTGAATCGTTGTTAATACCGATCACCCACAGACGAATATACGAATCGCGTCTAGGCTCATGATTTTACTACTGAATCAAAACAGTACTCCGTCTGACCATCATTGAAAAGAATATTCTGTATCGAGATTCTTCGCTGCGGTTCTTGCGAACCTTCGCTCTGAATGACGAGATGAATGTTTTTTATATTATTGCTACATCATTCAGAAAAATCATACGATTCTCTTTCTTGCAATTGCTCATCACCATCAATCACAGGTACGTCATTCAGAGGAGCCGAAGGCGACGAAGAATCTCGTTCCAACCCGTTACCAACTAACGATTATCAAGACAATCGTTTCATCTCTCCAGCATCGAGATTCTTCGCTGCGGTTCTTGCGAACCTTCGCTCTGAATGACGGAACTAATATGATTCATCACGTGATGATCGATCCTAGAGCGACCGAAGGGAGCGTCCAAAGCAGTGGCTCTATGCGCCAGCATGGAGCCACAACATTATTTGAGCATGCGCCCTTTCCCTGTTCGCATCAAAAGAATGCAGCTTCGATACTTTGCTATATCACTCCTTCGCCAGATCGCGAAGCACATACTGCAGGATGCCGCCATTCTCGTAATACTTCCCTTCGGTCGGCGTATCGATGCGCACTGTAGTCTCAAACTCAACGCTCGACCCATCGGCACGAGTCGCACGCACAACGGCTGCGCGGGAATCCGGCACGCCATCGGTAAAGCTCACCTGCTCGATCGTGTAGCGCTCAGTGCCATCCAGACCCAAAGACGCAGCATTCTGTCCATCTGCGAACTGCAACGGCAGAATCCCCATCCCGATCAGATTCGACCGATGGATGCGCTCGAAGCTCTCCGCAATGGCCGCGCGCAAACCAAGGAGCGCAGGCCCCTTCGCCGCCCAATCGCGCGAGGATCCGCTGCCATACATCTTGCCGGCGACCACGATCGCAGGAACATCCGCCTCGCCGTAGTTCGCCGAAGCCGCGAAGATCGTATCGACATCGCCGCTCAGATGATCGCGCGTCCAACCGCCCTTGCGCCCTTCCGCCAGCTGATTCGTCAGCTTCACGTTCGCGAAGGTGCCGCGCATCATCACCTCATGGTTGCCGCGACGGCTGCCATACGTGTTGAAATCAGCATCCGCTATCCCGTGCGAGCGCAGGTACTCAGCCGCCGGCGAATCGGGCGCGATGGCACCTGCCGGCGAAATATGATCTGTCGTGATGAAATCGCCAAGCATCGCAAGCACCACAGCATCCTCGATCGCAGGCGCACCCTCCACATCCATCGTCATGCCATCGAAATACGGCGGTCGGCGAACATAGGTGGAAGCCTCATCCCAACTGAAGACATCGCTCGGATCGGCCGCAAGGGATTGCCACGCGGCATCGCCCTCATAAAGACTCTGCGTTCCCGCCTCATAGAGGTCGGCTGTCACATATTTCGCAACGAGCGCGTCCACTTCCGCCTGATCGGGCTCCAAATCGGCCAGATACACCGGCCTACCATCAGCATCTTCGCCGATCGCATCGGTTGCTGGATCGAAATCCATCGTTCCCACCAGCGAATACGCGATCACATGCGAAGGCGTGGTCAGGTAATTCTGCGAGACATCGGGCGAGATGCGGCCTTCGAAATTACGGTTGCCCGAAAGCACGCTGGCAAGCTCGATATCGTCCGCGATATCGTGCATCGCATCCATCAAAGGCCCGGAATTGCCGATGCAGCTCATGCATCCGAAGCCGCATGTATAGAAACCGAGCTTCTGGAGATGCGGCAGCAAGCCTGCACGCTCGAGGAGCAGCTCGGTCGCATGGCTTCCCGGAGCGAGGATCGTCTTCACCCAAGGCTTCGGCGCAAGCCCGCGCTCGGCGGCATTGCGCGCCATGAGCCCGGCCTGGATCATCATGGCCGGATCGGTTGCGGTGGTGCAGCTCGTAACGGCAGCTATCGCAAGAGCTCCATCGCGTAACTCATATGGCACGCCCGCAATCTCGACCTGCGCCTTGTTCATACCGTCCAGCCCGCGCTCTGTGCATATCTCGGCGAAACGCGCCCCGGTATTCGCAAGGTCGATGCGATCATGCGGACGGGATGGGCCTGCGATAGAAGGCACGACCGAGGACAGATCGAAGCGGATGACATCGGAGTATTCGCGCCTTGGTTCAGTGTGGGCGTTCCAGTAGCCCTGCGCCTTCGCGTAAGCCTCAACCAATTCGACCTGATCGTTGGTGCGCCCGGTCATGCGCAAAAACTCGAGCGTACGATAGTCCACCGGGAAGAGCGTGCAGGTCGATCCGTATTCAGGGGTCATGTTGGAGATACAGGCGCGCTGTTGCGCGGAAAGTGCGCGAACGCCCGGCCCGAAGCATTCCACGAAGCAACCGACAACTCCGCGCTCGCGAAGCATCTGAGCGAAGGAGAGCGCCACATCCATTGCAGTGACGCCATCTGCAAGCTCGCCTTCCAAGCGGATGCCGATGACCTTGGGAACGAGCGTGGTGATGGGCTGGCCAAGCGCTGCAGCCTCGGCCTCGATGCCACCGACGCCCCAACCGAGCACGCCGATGCCGTTTGCAGTAGGCGTGTGCGAGTCGGTGCCGACGAGCGTGTCGAAGTAGACGATGGGGCTGCCATCCTCGCCGGTTGCGCCCGCGGGCGACGTCATGACCACGCTTGCGAACTCCTCGATGTTGAGCTGATGGCAGATGCCCTGCCCCGGAGGCACGATGCGCACGTTCTCAAACGATGCCTGTGACCATTTCAGGAACTCGTAACGCTCACGATTGCGGTCGAACTCAAGCTTGGTGTTCTCATCGATACAACCGGCGCACCCGGCTAGATCGGCTATAACGGAGTGGTCGATCACGAGATCGCATGGGATCTGCGGGTTGATCTTCTTCGGATCGCCACCAAGCGATGCGGCGGCTTCGCGCATGACGGCGAAATCCACGAACACCGGAACACCCGTGAAGTCTTGGAAGAGCACGCGAGCCGGGCAGAACTCAACCTCTTCGCCAACTTCGCCAGAGGTTCCCGCCTCGACGATGCGTTTCGCCATCGAGCGAGCCTCATCCTCGGTGCGAGCATTGCGCAAAACATTCTCAAGCAAGACCCTTAGCGAGAAAGGCAGCCGATCCGCGCCTTCGATCTGCGAGATCGGATAGTAAGTGTATGTGTTGTTTCCCGCTGTGAGTTGTTGTTGAAAAACGCTCATCTTCTCTCCCTTGCTTTACGCCATGGGACAGGATTTCATCCTGCCCCTACACTGAAACCTCCACGATCATGTTTCACTGTAGGGGTCGATCTTGATCGACCCCATGTCCCTTGTTTTGTGTTACAGATCGAATCGTAGCGCAGACCTTCAGGTCTGCCTTGATCCAACAACCTAATCCAGTTCGTTCACCAAAGCCTCAGTGAACTCGGTACAGGTCGCCGGCGCTCCCTTGCGATCGGCCACGCGAATGTCACCTGTCAGGCAATCACCCTTCGCATAGACCGCACGGATCGCATCGCGAATGCGATCGCCGCATTCCTTCTCGCCAAGATGATCGAGCATCATCGCCGCAGACAGGATCTCGGCCGTCGGGTTCGCCAGATTCTTGCCCGCGATGTCGGGGGCAGAACCATGAACCGCCTCGAACACGGCATATTCCTTGCCGATGTTGGCACCCGGAGCTAAGCCCAGACCGCCGACGAGCCCCGCACACAGATCGCTTGCAATATCGCCGTAAAGGTTCGGGAAAACGATCACATCGAACTGGGACGGATCCATCACCATGTTCATGCAGATCGCCTCGATGAT
>CAYXZC010000059.1:0-10346 GCA_964469815.1 uncultured Eggerthellaceae bacterium
GCGAACACGACATCGCTAGTTGACATCACAACGACCGCTGATGATGGCACAGAGACCGTAACCCCTGCACTCGATCTTACCGGTATGGGATCATCTTCGATCACAGGCGAGGTGGATGCAGATGGTGTGAACTTCACTGCCATGCGGCATATGTTCGAAGGATCATCGCTTGTCGATAAGGCATCCACAAGCGAGCGCACGGTAGCGATAGGTTCGGCCTTCACGAAGGTCGTGAACGGTTTTGTTTGGGATCGCCAAAGTGTGAACGAGAACCCGACATATGTGCTGCAAGCTGATATCAACGTGGTTGATGGAGGGCCTCTCACAAAGGATGCCCTCATGGAGTGCCCGACCATGGAGGGCAACTCCTACAACGGATTTGTGAACCTGATCGGAAGCTCCGTTGACAACCGCCAGGCATGGATACTTCGGCACTATGTGGGCCTCGAGATAAACGGCGAGCCGATCGATCAGACACCTGGCGAGCTCATAGCATCCGGATATATCGGATACGAGGGCATATACGACTATGCAGGCCCTGATGAGAACAAGCGCGGACGCCAGATATTCGACGAGGGCACATCTGTGGGCTGGTCAGTCCGTAAGCAGGATAGCGGCAAGCGAGTCCTTTCCATCTTCCCGACAGATGGCCAGTGGGGTCTCATGAGAGATCTCGGCAAGGAGACACGCGAGACGCTTGCTCCTTGGGTGGAGTCTGCCGGAAACCCCGAGGCCGCGAACTTCGATGAGGCTTACGTGGCGCAGACAGTGACCGCTCACGGATCGCTCGAGTACTTCTTCTATGGATCTCATGCCACGACCGTTGACATCCGAAACCTCGAGATCAAGCACGACATCATCTCGATGTACGGTGCCTTCCAGGGAATGTCTGGCATCCGCGAGATAGTGCAGGCATCCCCGCGTAAGCAAACCGATACGGAAGACCCGAACATCGCTGATAAGAACGGTCTTTTGATCCTTCCCGGTTATGCGGACACCTCAGGGGTCACCCGTGCAACGCTCGCATTCGCGGACATGACCGCGCTCGAGAAGGTCACGATCGGTGCATTCGACAACCTGAATGACCACATCACACAAGCTGACGGAACCGAGCTTTACAAGGAGACCGGATTTAACTTCGATAACGAGTCCGTAAACCTGACAGAGCTCTTCGCAGGATCGTTCAAGGATATGGGAACGGCTGCCGAGGACGCGGATTCGTACATGGTCACGCTGAACAAGTTCGCACAGGCACCTGCCGCGAACATGCAATACATGTTCAAAGGTGCCAAGAACCTGAAGAGTGCGAACTTCACGCGCGTGGGCGAGGGCAACCGGGCTGACATGCGCTACATGTTCGATGGTGCGAAGAACCTCTCCAAAGTGAAGTTCACGCGCGTGGGCACAGGCACGAACGCGCAAATGGACTACATGTTTGCAGGAGTGGTGCCTGCAGATGACACGCTCTTCCCAGCAGGTGCCAAGAGATCTGTCACATATGACTTCTACGAGTGCGGATACGAGATCGCACGCGTGACGGCAGATGACGTGGCTGCAGATCCATCGCTTACCCTTGATGCGTATAAGACCGAAGATGTCGTGAACGACAAGGGTGTGGTGACAGGCGTCACGTATTCGACAACGGGCGGATTTGCCTCTATGGCCCACATGTTCGAGGGTGCCTTCACCACACAAAACATGGCAGAGGGCTCCTATGTCCGCTTCCATAAGCCCTTCGATGATGTGCCCGATATCGCTGATGTCATCGTTGCAAACGCGCAAGTGCTCTCGACCACCAACATCGCGAACGCGTCCTACATGTTCTATGCAGGAAACGGCGCTGATGGCAACATTGGCAGCTCCTACATGAAGACGATCGATCTCTCAGGACTCCCGCAGATAACGAGCGCCTCTGGTGCATCATCGTCTCTGGCCTATATGCTTTCAGGCCAGCGTGCGATAACGAGCGTGGGACATGAGAGCACAGATGACGTCATCTTCCCGCAGACATACGACCTTGCAGGAACGACGATAACGCCATGGCGTACGAACGAGATCTCGGATCTCTCATACATCTTCGCTGCTTGCGACAATATCGAGACTGTGCGCCTTGTGGACTTCGTCACGAACCCGCATGGTGAGGGCGCGGCATACATGTTCGCGGGCTGCTCGAAGATGGCCGAGTGCTCGCTCACATCATCCGATGAGAAGGAATTCCTCGATGACCCGTATGCGGCAACGTCTTCCGCTATGCGCGGTGAGGTCACAGATATGCGCGGCATGTTCGCGAACTGCGCAGAGCTGCGCTACCTCTCGCTTTTCGGTGTGGGCACGAACAACATGAACGTGAACTACGGCACCCAGATCGATACAACGCAGGAATTCATAGAGGATGACTACACGGGAAGCTATACCGAGGCCACCCCTATGGCATACATGTTCGAGGGTGCAACGACACTCCTCGAGAATCGCGATAATCCTGTTGCATACGCTGATGCGGATAACGGTTCGGCCTCAGGCACCACAACGGATGGCTCTACCATCACCTTCACTGACAAAGAGATCACATACGGCACGAACCGCCCTGTGATCACACTAGGACCGGCCTTCAAGAAGGTCTTGAACGGTTTCGTCTGGCAGCGCGATAGCGTTGAAGTGGAGCCGGCATACGTGCTCGCCGCCCAGTTCGAGGTCTATGGCGGTCCTTTCTATCGCTCGGCCTTGATGCAGCGCCCGAACATACCGGGATACGTCTATAACGGATATGTGAACCTCGCGAACCAAGACGCGATCGATCACATGGGAGTCTGGGCGCAGCGCGACTACATCAACCTCAAGATCCAAGGTGCCATCTACTCCGATCCGGACAAGGGCAATATCCTTGCTAGCGGATACATCGGATACACGGGCATGTATCAAAACTCGCCCTATGACGGCACTAGCGTGTCCTGGATGATCCGTGCGAACGAGGGTGACACGGGAGCTACTTTGCTCATATATCCGACCGTGGGCATATCTGGTGTCATGCGCGGCTTCGGAACGACCGAGGCGACGCTTGCTCCTTGGAACGCATATGGTGAGTACTCGCAGTACTGCGAGCGCATCACATCCGTTGAGACATCTAAGAAGATCATCTGCAACGGATCGCTTGAGGCGATGTTTGCGGGTTGCAAGAACATCAAGTCTATGGATCTTTCGCACTTCGAGTTCATAGGAGCAGAGCCTGGGGTCTTAGGTTCTGGCACCACATCGATGCGCGAGATGTTCCGAGGCCTCTCTGAGATCGAGTATGTGGGTTATGACCCGGATGCGCATTCAGGTCCGTCCATCATACTGCCAGCTGTGGCAGATGGCTCTGCTTGCACCGATACCTCATACATGTTCGCTGATATGCCCAAACTCGAGCTTGTCGACCTCCATGGATTCTCAGGCTCCACAGGTATGCAGATGAACCATATGTTCGAGGGCGCCTTCCAGAACCGTAACGGGCAAAACCGCGTCATCATGGCCAACATCGGCACCGGCAACGGAGCCGATCTCTCCTACATGTTCGCAGGCACAGCGGACAAGCCGCTTCTCATCAAGGATGTCTCGCTCGTACGTGTGGGCACCGGAGACTTCATCGAGGGTGCATCTGCATCCGTGCATATCCCGACGACCCTTGCCTACATGTTCGAGAACTGCCCGGTGCTCGAGACGGTGGAACTCGATACTGTGGGCTCAGGCCGTGAGACCGTGCTCACATCCATGTTCGCAGGAACCGCATCGGCGAGCTTCGCCTATCCAGGCTCTAGCACGCCTGCGATGGATGGTGTGAGCGTGAAGTATGATCTTACTGACGTTGGCATCGGAGGCCTCGCCTCGATGGATGCCATGTTCAAGGATGCATTCACCGCCAACATCAAGAATGACTCCTACGTGCGCTTCTCGACCACGCTCGATATGACGACGGATCTGTCCGTGGCAGAGAGCCGCGGGGCTGCCACCATGGAATCGATGTTCTTCGCATCTGAGACGGGGCAGCAGAATCATATGCCGAAGATGGATCTTAGCGGCCTTGTCGGCATACACTCGCTCACCGGTGTGAGCACATCGCTTGCTCACATGTTCGATGGGTGCGCAGAGATAACAAGCGTCGGGTATGATAGTGCGTCCTCCGTGATATTGCCGAACCCATGGGATATCCGAGGGGTCACGACCGAGGCCTTCATGTTCGCGAACTGCGCTAAGTTGAAGACCGTGGACTTCATAGATGCGTGCACGTCCTCCATCCGCGGCCTCACAGGTGGTGTGAACATGGCTGGCATGTTCTCGGGAGACCCGTCTCTTACCACCTGCAACCTCACCGCTTCCGGTACCTTCATAAATCCGCAAACAGGAGCGATAGTGGGATCCGCGAACGACATCCGCTGGATGTTCGCAGGCGACACTGCACTTTCCGAAGTCGACCTCCAAGGTGTGGGCACACGATTGGTGCCGTTTGAGGCAGAGGTCGACTCCGAGGCTGCAGCCACTGAGGTCGACCGCCATGGAGTGCTCCAAGGTGGCATGGTCGGCATGTTCGCAGGGTGCGATGTGATCACCACGCAATACATCCCGAAGTACCAGATGGCAGATAACGGTGACTACGTGATCGATGAGGCCACGGGCTCTCGTGTGGTCGAGTACTACGTGACGCGTGCTGATTACATCGAGCATGGCGAGTCCGTGTTCGAAGACCCGATCGACACCAACATCTACGTGGCAAGAAGCCCGCAGGGCTACATCCTCGGCGTGGATGTGCCCTTCTCGAAGATCATCATCGGGCGCGAGTTCACCCATGTCTTGAACGGCTTCTTCCAGAACCGCGAGATCGCAGACCAGGCACCCCAATACGTCATCAACTCCGATGTGTTCGTGTACGGCGGCCCTCAAGTCCCGCAAGATCTGATGTATTGCCCGCGCGTCGGCGGTTATGAGTACACCGGGCGCATCAATATCGCAGGGTCGTCTGAGACCAAGAAGAACCTGATCGAGAAGGTCTGGGCACCTCGTGAGTACCAGCTCATGGGTGCCGGTGCCGTGACCGTTCGCTTCAACGCGGAGTGGGTACGTCCTGTGACCGATGAGGAGGGACACGTCACCTCATACAACCGCCTGGCGACCTCGCCTGCCCAGCAGGAGAAGTCCTTCCGTGGCGCGATCTATAACGCAGGCGAGGACGGAGCGCAGGGTTCGCTTCGTGTTCCGGGCGCGCCTGTGAACGCCGATGACATCCAAACGCCCAAGGCATACGGATACGTTGCGCAAACCTTGACGGGCGATGACTTCACGGCAGAGGTCACTGTGAACCCGCCACAACCAGGCTCGGCGGGTGCGACCGTTCCTGCATACACCTATAAGACAGGAGACATCGTCTGGTATTCGAGGACCCCTGTTGCTCTGGCCAACGTAGGCGATGAGGCACCGGCGCTTGATTCGGATACGGTTACGGATGCCTTCGCCACGCTCGGCAAGACCGGACCGGATGCACATGCGATCATAGCGGCCGCTCCTGTAAGCTCGATCGAGGACAGATCCGCGCTCTCCGCACTCGGGCTTTCCACCACGGCCGATCTCGCATGGTATGTGTATGAGCCATACGGATTCGGCTCTGTCGGATACGAGCCCACAGATGATGATGCACCGGTGAACCTGTACTCGTACTTCACGCCCATCAAGTACAAGGTGAACCTCGTGAATGTGGGCCCGAACACCAAGGTCGAGGATGTGGCAACGCTCGACTTCGAGGATGTGTCATCTGGTCAGTTCACGCTTCCTGATCCGACACCTACCACGAATGCTGACAACACGACAACCGATAGCTTTGTCGATGAGACTTGGAACACGAACCATGTCTCCTTCAACAGAAGTGGCTACTCCTTCCTCGGCTGGTCGACGAGTGCATCCCCTTATGCCTCCAAGATCGATACTGCCTACTACATGCCGGGCGAGAAGGTCGGCGTTGGCACACGCATGGGCGCGATGAGCGGGTCGTCTTCCACCCCGGCTGTGCTCTACGCTCACTGGGCAAAGACTCCCACCGTTGACTTCTACATCAACGGCACGACAAGCTATCAGGTGCTCGTGAAGCAAGCAGACGGCACATGGAAAGAGGAGTTCGTCCCCAACGCCGGCATAGTGCTTACCACCCCGCATCGCCAAGCAGCTACAGGAGATGAGAAATACGGGCGCATCCAGCACTTCGATGTGAACATCCCGTTCGTGAAGAAGGGAGCCTCCCAGCCTGACACCGGTTGGAGGACGGATTACTCCGTGAAGAACGCCTGGCCGATCTATGACCCGGCATATCCGACCACATCCACAGGCCAGTATCCGCTAAGCCAATGCCCGCCAGGTTTCCAGAACCCTGACACCGGGGCTCTCTTCGATCCGGCGCTCGTGCCCGATGGATACCTGACCACGGTCGATGGTGCGCCAGCCTATACCCAAGCGGTCTCCGGTGTCGTGAACACTGACACGATCCTGTATAGGCGTCTCTATCCTGAGCGCGCGACCATCTACTACATGCCAGGGTATAAGGACTCCGCGCCTGAGAACTACTCGGGAAGCTATTCGTGGGATCCTGCCGGATACCAGCTGCTCCAAAACCAGTTCAGCCGTGCGGGCTATGACTTCGCAGGGTGGAATGCGATCGATCCTGATACCTATCAGGTGGACGCTCAAGGAAACGCCACCTATGAGCTCGTGAAGGGCGCAGACGGAACCCCCGTGGTCTATGCGGATCGCGCGATCGTGGATATAAATGACATGCAGAACAATATCGTGTCATCCACCACATACATCGGACGCTTCGTGGCGACCTGGGTGCCGGCGACATACAACATCACCTATAACCTGGATCGCGGCGTTTGGGGATCTGTCACGCCGCCGACGACGTATCAGACGGTGGCCATCCCCTCCTACGGACTGCGCATACCTGAGCCTACGCGCACGGGTTATAAGTTCATGGGTTGGGAATCTCTTGTGATCCCGGACGGACCGAAAACGAACGTATACGTCCCGCAGGGCACATATGGAGACCTCTCCTTTACCGCCAAGTGGGCACTTGAGCCATACAACATCACCTGTAACCTCAACGGTGGCCGCTTCCCCGCGAATGCTTCTGTACCTCCTGCGTATAACACGGAATCGGCTCCCATCACGCTTCCCGTGCCGATACGTGATGGTTATGATTTCGAAGGCTGGACAGGCGGCTTTTTGGGCAATACGAAGAGCGTGTATGTGACCATCCCTGCCGGCATGACGGGAGATCAAACCTTCACGGCGAACTGGGCGGCTCACAGATACGACATCACATACGATCTCCAAGGCGGCAGCTTCGACCGCGAGGTGCAGTATGTGAAGGATAACTACTACGTGACAGACCCCGAATACATCCTGCCCACCCCTACCCGTGAGGGATATCTCTTCCGCGGATGGTCTGAGGCATCCACGCCCAACAACATGTCGATCGACATGAGGGTGGCAACGGGCTCTACGGGCTCTCTCCACTTCACGGCGAACTGGCAGTCCGCGAACTTTAGGCTCTCCTTCGAGATAACGCCGGGCTCTTGGCCGAACGGGTATACGCCGCCGACGAACTACCTGCCGACATCTGATCCGATCGTGATCCCGGCGCTGCCGGATATCGAGGACTCACGTGGCAAGTACACATTCGTTGGCTGGACACAAACTGAAGGCGGCACGCTCGAGGGCACACCGAAGTCGTTTACGATACCACGTGGTTCTGTCGGCAATCGCTCCTACAAGGCAATATTTAGGAGCGCTTCTACCAACATCGCCTTTGTGGCCTCGTTCCCAGCAGGCATCACCACAGAGCCCGGTGGCGGCGGATACATCGCAGATGGCGCTCTGAACGACGTTGTTGTGACAGGTGAGTCGTTTGAGACCGCGCATATCGATCTTCCGGGACAGGATGCTTTGAGTGCTACGCACTACATCCTTCGTGGTTGGGGCGCGACCCCTGATGCCTTGGCACAGGAGCGGCCCATCCTTCAGCTTACGAAGGCACCGACCATCCCGGATATCATCGCGGCCGGTGCCACACCTGATGCTGAAGGCCGCATCACGCTCTATGCTCAGTGGGAGACAGCAGAGCGCGCCATCAACTACCATCTTATGGGATCAGGAGCTACCATCCGCACAGGTGTGAATGCAGCTCCCACCACCTTCTTCGCAGGCGAGGCGACCTCTCTCGAGAACGCGAAGCCCACCTGGTCAGGTGAAGGGTTCGCATACAACTTCGCGGGTTGGTACACCACACCGACATATGATGCGGGAACAGACATCACGGTGATATCAGCTGACACCGAGACCTCGATCGATGTGTATGCTCGCTGGGACTATGAGGTGGCATTCGACAAGAACCTGGCCGCTGATGTGACGGTGACAGGGTTGCCGTCCACCATGCGCGCCACCTGGATCCCGACGATCGATCGCTTGAATGCCGAGGGTGTGGATACCACCGACTTAGATATAGATACCGCATATGCTCCTTGGATCGCAGCGTCTCGCGCACCTGTTCGCAATGTGGCGACACTCACAGCTCCGGGATACGAGTTCGCAAACGCCTACAACACGAAATACGATGGGTCGGGGACGAGCTTCACGCCGGGTAGCCCCATCGCGAAGGCTGCTGTGACACCTAATGCGTCAGGATCCTTGGTGCTCTACGTGCAGTGGTCTGCGAACTCCGTGACCATCTCCTATGTCACCGACATCCCGGCAGCAGATACCGGAATCGAGGGTGCCACTGGAACCTTCATCAAGTACTACGAGGATGGGGTTGCGAAATATGCTCCTGTGCCAGGTACAGGCGAGACGCAGGCAGGCACTGTGACAGGAGCTCCTGCGAGCGGAACTGTCACCTACGGATCGACCTGGACGGTGGCCTCTGACGTACCTAGCCGTGTGAAGGATGGCACGACAGATCCATCCGGTTGGAAGTTCGACCACTGGGAGGCAACGGCTGAGGATGGCTCGACCTTGACACTTGCTGCAGGTGCTACCACTTCCGCCAAGCTCGATGGCTGGACATCTGGCGGTAGCTCTAACCTCGTGGCCATCTGGAAGTACTCGGCATATGCAGGGTATCTCGATGGCAATGGAGGAAGTGCTCGCAGCGGTTACGCCGGATCGTTCACCTTGTTCCCGGCAGATGGCGCGACCTCGATCACGCTTCCGTCCGGTGCAGCCAACCCCGCATCACCTGAGGCGCTCGAGGCTCCGTATGCTCGCGAGGGCTACAAGTTCGCGGGATGGAGCTGGACCGATAAGGACGGAAACACTCACGAGTGCGTTTGGGATACATCCGCGAACGCTTGGGCGACCGGTGCCAACCCGACAGTGGATCTGAAAGATGAGGGATCGCTCACCTTCAAGGCTCGCTGGGAGGCCATCCCCTACCTCGTGCAGTTCTGGACGAACACTTCTGAGTGGAACGAGACGACAGGCCAGTTCGACTCCACATCGATCTTGATGCAGACATACACCACACAGATCGATGCGACCACTCCTATGACCATCCCGCACCAACGCGAGGACATCAAGAATCGCGGTCTTACGCTCGTTGGTTGGGGACCGGATCCATCCGGCAATGGTGTGCGCTTCGTGTGCGATAGCCAAGTGTCGTTTGCCGACATGCTCGCAGACATGTTGGGTGCGGGCATGACAGAGTCCGAGATCTGGACGGCAGATGAGGCTGGCAACCGCGTTGTGAAGCTATACGGTCATTGGTCGGCAGTGCTTAACTTCACCGTGCCAACAGAGATACTCTTCCTCATCGATCCTTCCTCAAAGACCGCGATGCCGGTTGATGCCAAGATCGAGAACTACACCGCAGGCGAGCTTGAGGTGGTGGGCATGCAGGCAGACTCCATCCGCTCAGGATTTGATACCTTCTTCGACACCGTGATGCAGGATATGCTCAACAACACCAAGATCACCGTCACCGACAACGAGGATCATGTGAGCGTGGCGATCCCGATGGATTCGAAGGCGTATTTCAGAACGGATAGCGGGGATGGCACCTTTGAGGTGGCAGCAGGATCTCCCGACAAGGCTGCGGTGCTGCCTCTGACCTATGGCCTTGAGCTTGACAATAGGCTCACCATCCAGGCCATCAAGCAGGTCTATCAGAACATCGACATCGGAACCATGCACTACCTGATCGCGCTCTCATCCGATCACGTGCGCCCCGGAACCGCCCCCGGCGGTTCCGGCTCCTAACCCATTGGAACCCAAAGGGACGGGGAAATTGGGTCAATTCAACCGACCCATTGGGACGAACCCGACCCATTGGGACG
>CAYXZC010000060.1:0-10339 GCA_964469815.1 uncultured Eggerthellaceae bacterium
CGATCTCTATGCGCTTGTCCATATTGCGCGTCATAAGATCGGCGCTGGACAGGTACACAGACACATCACCATCGAACGGCCCGAAACAATAGATGCGGCTGTGCTCCAGCAATCGCCCGACTATGCTATCTACGCAAACGTTGTCCGTATAGCCCTCTATCCCGGGAACAAGGCACGAGATCCCGCGCACCAAAAGATTGCACTTCACGCCCGCCTGTGATGCCTCGACTATCTTGTCGATGATGTCCTTGTCCGTTATCGAATTCGTCTTGAAGAAGATGCCCGTCGGCTGCCCTTGCTCGTGCTTGCGGATCTGATCATCGATCCCGGCAAGGATGTTCTGCTTGATCTGAAGCGGAGCCACCCACAAGGTGTTATAGTCGTTGCTCGTATTCTCAAGCGCCATATTGCGGAAGAACTGCAGAGCATCGCGTCCGATCGAAGGATCGCTGGTTATGAAGGAGAAATCGGTGTAGAGCTTCGCGGTCTTCTCATTGTAATTGCCCGTTCCAAGCTGCGTTATGTATTGCAGACCATCTTCTGTCTGACGCGTTATGCAGCAGATCTTGGAATGAACCTTGAAATCCCTGAAACCGTACAAGACGTTGCACCCTGCCTGATCGAAGCGCTGCGACCACTCTATATTGTTCGATTCATCGAAACGGGCACGCAGCTCGAACAGCGCCGTTACCTCTTTGCCGGCATCGGCTGCTGCGATGAGCGCTTCGGCCAGATGCGACTGCTTGGCCAGCCTATACAGGGTGATCTTTATGGAGATGACATCCGGATCGGCTACCGCCTCGCGCAAAAGCTGAACGAAGGCATCCATGGTCTCGTAGGGATAGGACAAGAGCACCTCGCGCTCTGAAACTTGCTCGATTATGGAACGATCACGATCGAGCGAGGAGGGCCATTGCGGTTCGAACGGCACGGATGTCAAAGATGCACGGGTGACATCATCGACAAACGATGGCAACTCGAAGGTATAACTCATGTTCAGCGGCACCGAAGTGACGAAGAGCTGGTGAGGCTTGAGATTCAGACGCTGCATGAGCACAGGCTTCACGGTCTGTGATAGCTCGCGTTCCGATTCCAACCGAACAGGCGCCAGGCGCGCGCGTTTCTTGATGATGCGCTTCATGTGCTCGCGGTAGTCCTCGCCCTGCTCTTCGGCACCTTCCGTAGCGTCAAGGTCGGCATTGCGCGTGACGCATATGACATTGGTGTGCTTCACCTTGTACATCGAGAAGACACGCGGAACGAACATCTCGATCATGTGCTCCAAAAGCATGAACTGCAACCCCTCGCCAGGAAGCTTCACTATGCGCTTGCACTGACGAGGCAACGGGATGAGCCCCAGCGTAACACCTTCTGCTCCGAGGTTCTTCGCTTTCTTCTTCTTGCCATCCTTGCCGTCCTTGCCGTCCTTATCTGATTTGGACGACTTTACCGACTGAAGCGATGCCTCCTCATCAAGGCGCACCACTATATACAGGCCGCCATTTTCCAGGTGCGGGAATGGGTGGCGTGCGTTTATGATCTGCGGCGATAGGAACGGCATCACATTCATGGTGAAATAATCCTGAGCGTAGGAAAGCTGATCGGGATCGAGTTCCTTTTGCGTCAGATTGACGATCCCATGCTTGGATAGCTCGCCGCGAACTTCCTTATAGCACTGCTCATAATAGGGATAGAGCTCATGGCAGCGAGCATACACTGCTTGGAGCTGCTCGGAAGGCGTCATCCCCGATTTCGTATCGATGATGGTCTTCTTGATGAGGGAGAGGTCGGTAAGGGATCCTACGCGGATCATGAAGAATTCCTGCAAGTTGCTCCAGAAGATGGAGATAAACCCCAGCCGCTCGAATAGAGGCACCGTAGGGTCAGCCCCCTGATCGAGCACGCGCTTGTTGAACTCGAGCCATGACAGCTCGCGATTCTGCATGTAGGGGAACTGCTTTTGGAACTGCTTTATGGTCTCTGTCGGCATAGCTGCTGACACCGCAGCGTTCTTGGCATTGCCATCAGTGTGCGATGCGCGCCCCGCATCACCTGACGCAGCGTTACCGGTCTGCATCTTCGCGACACGTGCTTTTCCCTGCCTCTGACCGGCCTTGGCCTTTCTGGATGCCATCTCCTCTTTCAATAGCCTCTTCGCTTTCTTGATGTCGGACTTCTTCGGATCGCCCTTCTTGTGATCTTTGGCCTCCGGCTTCGAAGAGCCTTTCGATGAGTCGCTAGAGGCTTCCTTCCGTACATCCTTTTGCTTCTTCGATGATTTCATCTTCTTAGATGCCTTCTTGCCCTTCTCTGCTTTTCGGTCATCCACTTCGCAATCGTTTGCTTCATTCCCATCAGAGCGCAAATCTACGGCAGCATCCGACTTCTCCAAAGCCTCGCGCTGCTCTACCGCCTTCCTGTAAACATTCACGAGCTTCCTTGACCTTTTAGACATCTCATCCATCGTACGACCCCTTTTATTGCCTATTACCCCATCAAATGGCGCATTAATATGAGCGCACTTATATAAGAATTGGTATATCCTTTCAGTATAGCGCCGCAAGTCGCATCTTCCAGCGCGATTCATCACTTGTAAGAAAGGGTTTACAATGCTCGAACGCATTCACTTTGATAAGGATCCGATGCAAAAGGACGAGTACAAGGAGATCTACAAACCCTTGATCGAGAAGCTCGTAGTGGCACAGCAAAGAGCCATCACAGAAGGCGTTGGCCTCGTGGTGCTCTTCGAAGGATGGAATGGTGCTGGGAAAGGATCGCGGATATCGGATCTGATGTACAACCTCGATGCTCGCGCAACGAGCGTCTACGTGTCTCCCGACGTCGATGCCAAGGTGGCGGTGGAGTTCGCAGAACGCGGCCAAGGCGTTACCGGTTTCTTCCCTATGATGGACGAATACTGGAAGGTGCTGGGCGAGCGAGGGCATATCACATTCTATGACCGTGGTTGGTACACGAAGGCGACCGAGCTCATCATGGACAGGCGCCCGGTGAAGAAGACCCTTCCCGAACTTCCGGAGATCGGACCCAGGCATTTCCTCGAATCGATAAGCGATTTCGAACGCCAGCTCACTCGCGATGGTTACGTAGTGGTGAAATTCTTCATGCATGTGCGCAAGAAAGCCCAGCGTAAGCGCTTGGATATGCTCTATGAAGACAAGACCACCCGCTGGCGCGTGCCGGAGCGCAAGCTCGTCAGCACAAGGGATTACGATGAGATCTACGAGCTGTATGACAAATTGCTCGAAGGCTCGAACTTCGATTTCGCTCCATGGACGCTCGTGAACGGTGAAGACAAGCGCCAAGCGAACATTCAGATAGCAACGAAGCTCTTGGAGGCGATAGACGAGGCACTCGAAGCGAAAGAAGCGCGTCTGGCCTTGAACGAAGAAGATCGCACGGAGCTCGACCACAAGACCGAACGCTATTTGGCGAAATATATCGAAGACGGCAAGAACGGCAACGAGAAAGAGCTCGAGGCCAAGGCCAAAGCGAAGGCGCAGCACTCCTTCGCCCCGCAGATATCGCGCTTCCAGATCAAGGCCGACTATCCGAAAGTGGACACGATGCGCCACGATCTGATCCTTGACAAGGATGAGTACAAAAACGAGCTCAAGCGTTTGCAAGAGAGGCTGTTCAAGCTGGAGAACCTGATGTTCCAGGCACGCATCCCCATGATCGTCATGTACGAAGGCTGGGATGCTGCGGGAAAAGGCGGCAACATCAAACGCGTTGCGCAGGCACTCGATGCACGTGCCTACACAATCATCCCCAGTCCTGCTCCAACAAAACCCGAACTTGCGCATCCGCATCTGTGGCGCTACTGGACACGGCTGCCGAAAGCCGGGCATGTAGGGCTCTTCGATCGGTCCTGGTACGGCCGTGTGCTCGTTGAGCGCGTGGAAGAGATAACGCCTCCGAACCGATGGGCGGAAGGATACGATGAGATCAACGAGTTCGAGCATGACCTTGTGGACTGGGGCGCGATCCTCATCAAGTTCTGGGTCGATGTCAGCGATGCCGAGCAACTCGCGCGCTTTGAAGCTCGGGAAGCCGATCCATCGAAGCAGTGGAAGATAACTCCTGACGACTGGCGAAATCGGGAAAAATACCCTCAATACAAAAGCGCTATAGACGACATGTTCCGCCTTACATCCACAACGTACGCACCTTGGCTCGTGCTCGAAAGCGATGACAAGAAATATGCGCGCGTGAAGGCTCTTCGGATCATCGTTGGCAAATTGGAGGAGCGCCTTGGGATCTCCCCTGATGAGAAGCTATAGGCAAAGGCCTGACGATTCAACAATCGTCAGGCCTTTGCTGGCGGAGGAAGTAGGATTAGCTCATGTCAAGTCTTCGTGAACAATCGTGTTCACGATTCTTCACTTTAGGTCGCTATGCGACGCCTTGACATTCGCTGTTCGGGGTGTACCAAATAATACACCCCGAATCGAACCACACGTTAGGGTTCTCACCTACTCCACTCAGCAGCAAAGGCCTGACGATTCAACAATCGTCAGGCCTTTGCTGGCGGAGGAAGTAGGATTCGAACCCACGGTACCTCTCGGCACAACAGTTTTCAAGACTGCCGCCTTCAACCACTCGGCCATTCCTCCGCAAAGAACGACTAAATCAGGATAATGAAAGAACCTGTCTTTTGCAAGCCATACGATATCAAACTTCTGATACCTCTCGTCTGATATCATTTTCCGCATGCGAGAAAACGATGAACATTACATGCGGCTTGCCATCGAGCAAGCCGGATTGGCAGGATCGATGGGCGAGGTTCCCATCGGCGCTGTGGTGGTCTATGAACCCATCGACAAAGGAACACGCAAGCCCGTAGGAGATGCGCAGGTCATCGCGCAGGCGCACAACCTTCGTGAGACACGGAAGGATCCGTCTGCCCACGCCGAGTTCATCGCCATGATGAAGGCATCTGAGCATCTTGATGCATGGCGTCTGACCGATTGCACGGTATATGTAACGCTCGAACCTTGCATCATGTGCGCGGGATTGATGCACCAATCCCGAATCGCGCGATGCGTATACGGTGCGCCCGATGCGAAAGCGGGGGCTTTGGGTTCGCTCTATTCGATCAATGCGGACGAGCGACTCAATCATCGTTTCGATGTCGTATCGGGTGTTTGCGAAGAGGAGTGCTCGCAGCTCCTCAAAGATTTCTTCAAAGGAAAGAGGGATAGATGACGCATTCGCTTGAAAATGACCGCGATGATACCGTTTCATATCAGATGGACATGATCCGTTCTGCTAAGGATGCACAATGGACTCCCGATTTTCTTTCTGCCCGCGATGTTGTGAAAGTCATAAGCCCTTCGAAAGTAAATCTTTTCCTTTCGGTGGGAGACAAACGTGCAGATAGCTATCACGATGTTGTGAACGTCATGCACACGCTCGCACTTCACGATACCCTTTACTTGGGTATCAAGGATCGTGACGATGCGGGCGATGTAGCTTTCGCCGGCCCTGCGAAAAGCATCGCTGTCCGAATCGATATCTGCGACAAGACCGCTTCGCCTTATGATGCGCCATTGGATATCCCTGTACAAGAGAATCTGGTCTTCAAGGCCATCGATCTGCTCGCACACGCGATAGGCTACAACGAAGATGTCTCCATTGACGTTCGTATAGAGAAGAACATCCCATCTCAAGCGGGGCTTGCAGGAGGTTCCAGCGATGCTGCTGCGGCGTTGGTGGGGTGCGCGAAACTGTGGGGAGCCTCGGATCCAGGGCGCACTTTGCAAGAGGCAGCGATGAAGCTCGGTGCGGATGTGTCGTTCTTCCTCGAAGGCGGATGCTGTGAATTCGTGGGTCGTGGCGAGGAATTCTCGCGCAGGATTGAGCCAATGAAATTGCCGGTGGTCTTGGTGAAGCCGGATATCGGGGTCGCCACAAAACGAGCCTATGAGGTCTTGGACTCGTTTCCGCAGAAAGCCCCCTTGCAGCTTCTTGCGCAGGTATCCGATGCAACTTCCGCCGCTGAAGTTCCGCTTTTCAACAGTTTCGATGAGATAGCGCATCAGCTGGATGAAAGGTTGGTCGAAGTGGCGAGATGGCTTTCTGAGCAGAAAGGCGTACTGATGCGTGAGGGCAAGGCTCTCTGCATGTTGAGCGGATCGGGGGCTGCCACCTTTGCGATCACCGATTCCTTTTCCGATGCCGCAAGGATCGCAGGAGCTGCAAAAGCGAAAGGCCTATGGGCGCGCGCGACAACGTTTTGTTCACTTCGAGCTACTGTCGCATGAATGATGTCGCAAACATGGTATAAACGATACGTTCCATATCTGTCCAAAAACCGTAACGAAGGAGGTTGCGCATGCTAAGACTCATAGCCGGGCTGACCCGCAGCCTTCCTCTTCTGATCGCATTGGTGCTGATCGCGCTGATCGTTTATCTCGTGGTCAGCTGGGTGAAAAGCCCGATGAAGGCCAAGGAGGTCCTGATCAAACTGTTCTTGATCCTGTGCAGTGCGATCACGGCGTTCTTTGCGCTGGCAAGCCTCTATGCGCTTGCTGAGAGCAATACGCCCGTGCTGGAATTGGCTGTAAGTTGCGCCGTTGTAGGTGTTGTCGGATTGATCATAACGCTCATATGCAGGTATTTCTTTCGAAAGCATCATCCGCATTACCGTTATAAGAGGACGGCTGACGGGAAAACGCAGACAGGGGAAGCCACTATCGAAGATGCGCCTGTGCGTAAAGGAGGCGCTTTCTGGACGATCTACGATCTTCTCGGGCATTTCCGTCCGAAGAAGTGAATATTTTTATACCAGAACGCTATCCTTTATTGCGAACGCCACTTGTGATACGGAAAGCCCATCGGTATCAACAACTATATCCGCGTACTTCTCGTAGAGCGGCACGCGCTCGGCATAGAGCGCATCGAGTGTTGCCGTTGACGGATCGCGCATGACAACACCGCGGTCATCGAATCCCGGAAGACGGTGCCTTAGCTCCTCCAGACCGACGCGCAGATAGACGATCAGATCCTTATCCGCCATCTTCTCCATAGCATCATGCGAATAGACTGCAGATCCGCCCGTAGCAACTATCGTTCGTATGCAAACCAGATCGTCAAGGATCGAGCCTTCCCTTTCGATGAATTCATCAGCACCGATCGAATCTATCATCTCCTGCAAGGTTTCATCGTATGCCTTTTGGATGAGTATGTCAGTATCCACGAAATCATAGTTCAGCATCTTAGCGAGCACGACGCCCGTAGACGATTTGCCAACGCCCGGCATTCCGATGAGCACGATGTTTCCGTCCTTCACTATCCCTTTCATGGCATCATCCCCTTCATCACAATTCCGTGAGCTGCGAATCCCGAACGATGTCATCATCGGTGCTCTTGGGCGGCCGCTTCAAAGGAAATGCTTCGCTTAGGATTATCGAGACGAATATGAGAACGAACCCTGCGATCAGCATGAATGTTAGCTTCTCACCGTACAAAGCCACGCTGAACACAACGCCGAATACCGATTCCAGCGAAAGAAGGATCGCTGCTTGCGAAGGCGGAACATGGCCAAGCGCCACATTCTGAAAGCCCATAGCGATGCACGAACAGAAGATGACCAGATAGAGCATGCTGAAAATGAAATCGGGCGAAAGGCATGCGGCTGTAGGTGCAGGCTCGGTAATGGCTCCGACGGTGATGCCGAGGATCCCACTGACGAGGAATTGGTACATCGTGAGCACGAGGATGTCTTGATCTGCTGCAAATCTTGATGTTGCTACGATATGCAATGCGAAGAGAACACCGCAAACGAGCGTCATGGCATCCCCGAAGCCCAGTGTGAGCGCATCTGCACCGGTAAGAGAGACGAAGCCCACACCCGTTATGCAAAGTATCGCTGCCACAATGTTGTAGATGGTTGGTTTGCGCTTTGTGATCAGGAAGGTCAAAAACGGAACGATCACGCAATACGTTGCGGTCAGGAATGCATTCTTCCCGGGAGTCGTATAGACAAGCCCTACGGTTTGGAACCAATAGGCTCCGAAGATGAGCACTCCCAAAACGCTACCCGCGATCATCGCACGCTTGTTCAACGAAGCTGCCACACGCTTGTGGAATATCGCGGCCAGCACTACCGCGGTGAGTACGAATCTGATGCCTATCAACCATGAGGGTTCCATGACCTCCACAGAATCCTTCATGACCACGAACGACGAACCCCAGATCAGCGTGGCGGCAACGATCATCAATTTATACACAACAGGGGAAACGTTTCCCGACAGGCGCAGCTTGGACATCAGTTGCAGGCCTCCTGATAGGCGACGTCCAAAGCGTCGGAGACTCTGCGGGCGGGCACATCGAGCTTCTTGCCGCCGCGCCCTCGAACAGACGATAGCCAAACCCTCTCTGTAGGAGTAGGCTCTTCTATATGCTCATGCGATCCCGCGATCTTGCCAGCTGCGAAAAGATAAGCGATGTATGGCTCGATCTGCTCACCGGAGATCGAATCCGTTTCATCTACGGTATTCATCAAGGCATCCATCTTCTCGGATAGCTCGATACCAAGATCGCTCCTGCAGGGCATATAGTTCCCAATCGCTCCTAAGCATAGGAATGTTGCTCCGAAAGCAGCCGCGATCAGATAAGCACCCATGACCATGCATATCATCGCCATGACCGCAAAGACCAAGCAAGCCACGAGCATTCCGATCCCGAGCTTTCGGCTGCGCTCATCGAACAGAGCCAAAGCTTTCACCTCTTCGGAAAGTGTTCGTTGCCATTCGTCCATCGTGTCTTCGTAAAGCTCCGGGTCGGCCTTGGAAAGCTTCAAGATCTCACCTATGGATATCTTTTGGTACCCATCGGCGAAAACGCCGAACAGAACCCGCATCGTCTCCTTGTCCATCTTCGTTGCGATAGCGGATTTGCCCTCCGGTCTTGTGCGGATGACCATATCCCCATATGGAGCACCAAGAGTCGAATCCGCATCTTGTTCTCTTTCGATCTGGATGGCACCTGCAACCGACAGTCCCATCATCGATGCGACAAGATCATCGCTGCTCACCTGATTCCAGCGCATCAACCGCCCTATCACAGCCGGATCGCTATCAAGGATGCTGCACTTCGTCAAGGTGCGATCAACACGCTTCTCCCTTCCGAAGAGGAGATAGAGAATCACCGCGGTCGCTATCGATACAAAAGATATCGCAAGCATGATCATCTCGATGGAAAGGGCGTTGATACGTGAATTCGACCACGTATCCGTCCATGCCTGTTCGGCTGCGATGGCCGCATCGCGGCGCGTTCCGGAATAAGCGATCTGCATCTCTCGAGGAAGATTCGTCAGCCAAGACTGCGGGAATAGGATATGAGCGAGAGCATATTGACCGCTTTTGACCTCAGGGACGTTGTACTCGATGGTTCCTGCAGACGTAACGTTCACCGTGCCGGCAGGCCCATGCCCCCATGCAAGCACGTTCTTTCCCGGCTCGACCTCGATCCCCTCAGGAACCGGAAGCTGAACCGTCACAGAAACGTCGTTCGTTTCAGCCGAGCTGTCCGCACTTATGTAGTCCCAATAGAATTCAGCAACGTCATCGTAGACGAACACCACATTGGAGATAGCGACATCGACTTCGATGAGCATATTGCCCTCGAAAGGATAGAAGACATACAACGCTGAGTCGCGCTCGTCCAGCGACCATGAATCATTTTGCGCGGTGAGCGAATTGGCGGATTCGCGCGCTGCCTCCTCCAGTTCGTATTCGGCCTGCTCGGATGTGATTGCGCTTTGCCCACCGAACGCTTCCCGCCAGCCGCTTTGGAACGGCTCGTTGGGAAGCGTTATCCATTCGCCCTCCACGCCATTCTCGCTCACATGCACCAATCGAACCGACATTATGTCTATCTCAGCATCGGAAGGAAGACCTGCGAACCGCATCGATACAGCCGAATAGCTCTCATCGAAGCTCATTGTGCGCTGCTCGACCAGGCGCATCGATCCATTCGTTTGGATGGAGACCGTTGAGTCCACTGAAGAGTTGAGGTATTCAGCGAACGCCTGCTTCGGGATCAGCGATAAGAAAAGCACGAATATAAGCGCCAACATGACGCATCGGCTCTTATATGTTCGGCATGCGATCACAGCTACGAACGGATCCTTGTCTCTTCGCGATATCTACAACCTCATGAGACCATATTATATAGTGAGTGGAATTCTAATTGACATTTCGATCGGTACTAAAGTATTATTCAGAATTACGCGCGGAGGAATGACCGAGAGGCCGAAGGTGCTCGCCTGCTAAGTGAGTATACCCCACAAGGGTATCTAGGGTTCGAATCCCTA
>CAYXZC010000061.1:0-10138 GCA_964469815.1 uncultured Eggerthellaceae bacterium
ATCGTGGCACGAAGGCCACTCGGGTCAAAGGCGGGGCAATTACAGGCACCGGTCGGAACCTTGCTATCTTTGCAGCTACTTGTTTCTTTGATTCATATTATTGAGAAGATCGTAGAGCAGACCTTTAGGTCTGCCTGTTGCAAGCCCATGTCCTATATCAGGCAGATCTTCAGATCTGCCAAAACGAATCAAAATTCGAAACCCTTTCACGATTCAAATAAACGTCCTTTTTACTTATCGGCTCGCTTGCCTCGTCTCCTGTATTGTCGTAATATATTGCGACAAAGGGAGAACTGAGGATACGCATCGCGCGTAGCACACGGCATACGGTGCATCCTCAAAAGGGGATAAGGACGCTTTGTGATAAGCGCACTTGCAACAGGCTATCTCTTCTTGGGCGGCTCGGGTGCGGGTGCCCTTTTCGTACTTTGCGTGATCGAGTTCCTTCGCACGATTCGTCATCTGATTCCTAACCTTCCCGTTTTCTCGATCGAGCTTCTTCGGAGGGCTTGGTCTGCATGCCTTCTATGCCTTTGCCTGGGCGTTGTGTTCCTCCTGTTCGATCTGGGCAACATAGATGCTGTTATCTACCTGTTCCTGACCCCACAGCCTGTTGCTCTAACGGTCGGGGTGTTCTCTCTACCTACTGCGATCGTTTGCGCCGGGGTATTTCTGGCACTCAATGCCATCGACGGGATGGGAGCCACGAAGTGGCCGGTGCGTCTTCTTTCTGTCGTAGGTGCGATATGCGCCATTATCGTCATGAGCTATACGGGCATCCTCTTGCAGAGCATGGCATCGGTCATCGCATGGCAAACACCTCTCGTGCCTGCTCTTTTCATCCTATCGTCGCTTTCGTGCGGGGTGGCGCTCGTGCTCGGCAGCATCGCTTTCGTGGAGACCCGTGTGCCTCTGATCGATCTCATATCGCGATTGATCCATACCGATAGTGCGCTGATCCTCTTGGAGGCGCTGTTGCTCATCATCTTCGTTGTTTCAGGTCTGCAGGATGTCGGGAGCACAGAGGCGATGCGATCGCTCATAGATGGATCCCTATCGCCGGTATTCTGGATCGGGCTCGTATGCGTAGGACTTGCCATCCCCTTCATAATGGAGCAGATGGTCACATTCTCAAGTCACAGGCATCAGCTGCTCTTCATCGCAGCAGCGGTGCTCATCGGAGGCCTTGCGATGCGATATTGCGTGGTGGGGCTTGCCGCGTTCGATCCGGCTTGGATGCTCACCTCATCGGGATATAATCAGTATGCATTGTCGATCGGTTGATATCGATTCGAGACGGCTGGGTTCGGTTAGGAGAAACAATGGCACGCAGGACAAACCGTATGATGCAACAGGGAATGCCGATACAGATCCATGACAAGAAAGCGGAGATGGATGCCGCAACCTCCTATATCCCGCGCAAATCATCGCGCAACGGTGCGCTCATCTTCGGAATAGCGATATTCATCATCGCGTTTCTCATCGTAGTGGGCGCAGCATGGATGCTCGTCGGCACCGTGAATGTCTATGCTCTCGTGGTTGCCACCCTTGTCGCGCTCCTTGCGATATCATCCGTCCATATCGCTCTCAACTGGGAGAAGGTCGTCATCCTGCGTTTCGGAAGACTGGCGCGGGTGGCAGGGCCGGGGCTTTATTTCACCATCCCGATCATCGAGCATGGCACGATCCGTATCGATCAGCGCACGATGGCAACGCCTTTCTACGCCGAGCGCACCCTGACTGCGGATCTGGTGCCCATCTCTGTGGATGCCGTGCTCTTCTGGGTCGTTCGCAACGCAGAGAAAGCCTGCATCGAGGTGGAGGATTACTTCGCTGCCGTCTCGTTCCTTGCGCAGACAGCGCTTCGCGAGGCGGTTGGTCGGGCGAGCGTGGCCGAGGTTGCGCTTCGACGTGACGAGCTGGATGTGGAGATAAAGAACGATATCGAGCATATCGCATCTAACTGGGGCATAGATGTCATCGATGTGAAGGTGCGCGATATCGTCATCCCGAAGGAGCTCGAGGAGGTCATGTCGCTCGAGGCGCAGGCCGATCGAGAGAAGAACGCGCGCATGACGGTTGCCGGAGTCGAGATGGAGCTCGCAGAGATGCTGGCTGAGGCCGCCAAGATATACGATGAGCCTGATGCTGCCATGAAACTTCGCACCATCCTCATGCAATATGAAACGGTCAAGAAATCCGGAGGTGCCGTTGTGACGGTGCCCACTGCTGTGAGCAACGGATTCGTGGATTCGGCAACGATCGGACAGTAGAAGGCGGTATTGCGCTTTTGATGCTGAGATGGAAAAGAAAAGACGATATACTTTTACAGTGATCAACATCATTGATCGATACGGGTCGTACTCTTTACGGCTAACGCGATGTTACAGTCCGAATGATTCGAGATAGGAGGCGAGAGTGGCCGGGCACGATCCACTGAGTGAATTCGAGCTTGACTATTCGAGCGGACTTCCTGTCTGGGTTCAGTTGAAGAATCGTATAGCCTATCTGATCGGGACGAACAGCTACAAGCAAGGAGACCAGCTTCCCACGGTGCGCAAGCTGGCTGTTGATCTGGATATCAGCTATAACACCGTGAATCGTGCTTACATGGATCTGGAGCGCGAGGGATTCATCACCACGAGGAAAGGCCGCGGCACGTTCGTTGCCGAGGCGCCTGCAGGAGCAGGAGCCGATAACAGTCATGTCGAGCTCGTAGTGGATGAGATGATCCGCGCATGCCAGAGCGCCGGGATGAATTCCAAGGAGATACTCGATCTTGTGAAGCGCCGCCTGGATTCGTGAAGTTTTATCGATCACGATCGATAAAACTATCGAATTTGGTCATTTTATCGATTACGATCGATAAAGACCGCGAAACATGTATCCGAAGAAAGCTTTTAATCGTCATAATGGCCTTTGCAGGCGATTATGAAAACAGTATCGTTTTGGATGAAATAAACGATGCGATGAGCATCGGTTATTCGACGACTCCAGCAGTTGCTCAAGTCGCCTTTCAGGCGCTCGGGTTTTCCGATGCCTTCAAAAAGGGGAGCGTTTGATATCCTTTATGATATTGTTGATCCTTTTGAGTACCTTCTTATCTTGAGCTTGCCAATAGAGGTAATCCTCCCAAGCACGGTCTTCCCACATTATGCGCATGATCAATCATCTATGAGCTCGTGCTCGGAAAAATGCGCTTTGCCCTTGTGGACATCATTCATTATCGACTCGATATGTTCGATATTGTTTTTGGAGTAAAACGGATCGATGCTCACATCGAATGGGATCCGCTGTTCCCGGCATGTTTTTTTAGCGAAGATCGTGAACGCTGTCGTCATTGACATCCCTAACTCTGAACAGATTTTTTCCATTTCGGCTTTGAGTTCTTTATCGATCCGGAAATTCATATTCACAGTTTGCGCCATCGTTCTCTCCATCGCTCATAAAGCCGATACATGAAATATAACATTAATAATGTAAAGACACAATAGACAATCATTACAATGTAATGAAGAAGGAATGATTGGGAATGAGTTGAGGAATCAATAGGATCGATCTTCTCTCTCTACCAAATAGAATAATCAGTGTCACATTGTCACAAGGACTTGCGACAATCAAACAAACATGCTATATTGCAGTCATGAAGGGGAGAAGGCCTATCTCTGCTTGATCGGCAAAGCGCTCATGCATGGCGCATTTGCCAAACGTAAACGAAGACCAATATGATCTTCGAACAGAAGGGGAGAAGGAGGAGAGATGACGGGACAAGGAAGTTCGCCAAGCGGACTCACTCGTAGAACCTTTCTCAAGGGGGCCGCAGCCACAGCAGGTGCCGTAGGACTTGCAGGCGCTGCATCCATGACATCCACCGATGGCTGGCTCGCACCCGCACAGGCTCATGCCGAGACGGATGAGAAGAAAGCTTACACTTTTCATCAATGCCATTGCCAGAGCAACTGCCATCTTGAATGCACCGTTCGAGATGGTTGTCTTGTGAAGGTGGAACCGAATCATTGGCCTGGGGAGAGCAATGATTCCATTTGCCTTAAGGGGATATCCGAGATTCAGCATATTTACGCGCCAACGCGTCTCCAAGCACCTCTTAAGCGCACGGGAGAACGTGGCAGTGGACAGTTTACCGAAATCAGCTGGGATGAAGCGCTTGATACCATTGCGAACAAGATCAAGGAAGTTCAGGAAAAATACGGTAAAGATGCCGTATGTATTCAGGTTAGCCGCGATGCTATGTATTCCATGATCGACCGCCTTACAGGAGGTCAAGTGGATACAACACGAGGTATTGATGTTGGTATCGGCAACGGTTTTGCACCCGCTCTAGCTGAGTCATCAGGACAGGGTTTGAGTTCGAATGAGATTCGTGATTGGAAACGAGCACGTACTATTCTTAATGTGGGCAACAACGTTGTTGAGTCTTGTATGGCCGCTGCTCCTTACTTCTTCGATGCCAAGGAGGCCGGAGCCAACATAATAACGGTCGATCCGCATTACAGTACAACAGCATCGAAGAGCACGCGATGGATACCCATTGAGCCGGGAACTGATGCTGCTATGTACCTCGGCATGATCAGTTCTGTTCTCGATAATGGTTGGTACGATGAAGAATATCTCAAGCAAAACACGAGTTTTCCGTTTCTTGTGAGCTCAACTGATGGAACCGTCCTTCGTTCGCACCCAGTTCAAGGAAAGGATGAGAAAGGGAGTGACAACCCCTTCCTAGTACTTGATGCGACGACTTCGATGGTGCGTCCCTATAATGAGGCGGGTGTTGTGCCGGTTCTCGATGGCTCAGTAGATGTAGATGGCGTGCACTACGACACTGTCTTTGCAAAACTCAAGGAAAACCAAGCCCCCTATACTCTAGCTTGGGCATCCGAGAAAACACATATTCCTGAAGATGAATTAGCCGAGCTTACTCGTCAATACGCCTGCGAAGGACCATCTATTCTTGCGATGGGCTGGGGAGGTATCGACAAGTTCACTAACTCTGACATCGTGGGTCACGCGGCTGTTACTCTCGCCACCCTTGTAGGTGCTTTCGGAATAGATGATGGTCGTGGTGCCGGCGTTTATGTGAATAGCTATGAGAAAGGGTTCGGCATGGTGAACCTAGCCTCATGGCCGCTACCAGAAGAATGCAAGAAAGGTAAGACACCAAAGGGCACGATGGATATGCGTGATGATGCGAGCAATATTCACATGCTTTACATCCAAGGCGATACTGTACAACAACGTGCTGCGAATATGAATAAGACGCTCGAATGGCTGAATGGTCTAGATTTCGTAGTGGTCGCCGACGCATGGCATGTGACTTCTGCTGATTATGCTGACATCATTTTGCCGGTCTGTTCAAAATTTGAGCTTGAAGACGATATAGGATGGATTAGAGCGAAGCGTAACCATGTTCTCTTGCAGCAAAAGGTGTTAGACCCGATTTTCCAATCACATACTGATTTTTGGATCGAGCGCGAATTGTCTAAACGGCTCGGTTATGAAAATGTGGCGCCCAAGAATATCGAGGAAGTCGTGCGCTATCAGTTAGAAAATACAAAAGGCGATAAGCTCAACGGCATCACCGTGGAAAAACTCATGGCAAATAAAGGGCTTTTGCCCCAGAATACAAACCAGAAGCCGACTATTCATTACAAGAACCAAGAATACAAGACGCCTTCTGGCAAAATCGAAATCTACTACGAGAATCTCAAGGATCACGGTCAGGCTCTTCCAACTTATGAAGATGCCATTGAGGCATACGAGGGAAATCCGCTTCGCGACAAGTACCCACTGCAGTTCAATCAGCATCGTACAAAGTTTCATGTACACAATAAATATTGCGATGCTGCTTGGATACAACAGTACGACTCTGCAGCTGTGAACATCAATCCAAAAGATGCGGAAACACGTGGAATCAGCGAAGGCGATGTTGTGACTGTGCACAACGATCGCGGAACATTCTCGTGTCCATGTCACTTAGATGAATCGGTTCGTCCAGGTTCGATATCTGCCTTTGAAGGTTTATGGAGTAAATACATGAATGATGGGAACATACAGAATGTGACGAACGATACTGTGATCGAACGAGGTTCGGTGTTGCCAAAAGGTCGCGTAATTCCATTCAATGATACCCTCGTCGAAGTCAAGAAAGCGTAGGTGACAGATCATGACAAAGCTTGGAATGGTCATAGATAAGCAACGCTGTATCGGGTGTCATACTTGCGCGAATGCTTGCAAGATGCAGAACAACGTCCCTATGGGAATGCTGTGGAACCGAGTGTTGACAGACGGTGTAGATGTTCTTGACGGTGCGCAAGGTACATACCCCGATCTCCATCGTAGTTATACTCCTATCGCTTGCCAGCATTGCGAGAATCCTGCATGCCAGCGTGTTTGCCCTACAGGTGCAACCTATAAGGATGATAAGGGTCGCGTTCAGATCGATTACGAGAAATGCATCGGTTGCCGTATGTGCATGGCGGCATGCCCTTACAATGCGCGTTCCTTCAACTGGGAAGAGCCCAAGCGCGATCCTGATTTCAACTATGGGGATGCACGTGTGCCCGTTCGCCCGAAAGGCGTGGCGGAGAAATGCACTCTTTGCAAGGAGCGCACCGATGACGGTGATGAACCCATGTGCGTGAAGTGCTGTCCGACCAAAGCCCGCATCTATGGTGATCTTGACGACCCGAACTCCGAGATCTCAAAGAAGATCAAAGAGAAGAATGCGTACGTGCTCCTCGAAGACCGCGGTACAAAGCCGCAAGTCCATTACTTCAACTAGGAAGGCAAGGTGATATGAAATGAGCAACCTTATGAGAAAACCTGCCTTCATCGTGTTGGCAGTGCTGGCACTTATCGGCATCGGATGCTGGATCTACCAGCTAGCTACCGGTCTTGCGATCACGGGTATGAGCAATGCGAACTCGTGGGGCTTATACATCATGATGTTCATGTTTTTCGTGGGGTTATCCGCCGGCGGTCTTATCGTTGCCAGCTCGGCCAGCGTATTCCACATCAAGCGCTATAAAGCCGTGGCCATGCCGGCCATCATCCTATCCACTGCATGCATCTGTGTAGCAGGCATGTTCGTGCTGGTCGATCTGGGTTCCATCCAAAACATCTGGAGGCTTCTCATCGGCCCGAATTTCGCAAGCCCACTTCTATGGGACGTTTGCGTGATCACTTGCTATTTGATCATCAACATCCTGTATCTGGTGTTCATGAACTCTAAGAAGGAAGGCGCTTCGCACAAGGTGGAGATCGTAAGCCGCTTCGCGTTGCCTATCGCGATCCTCGTGCATAGCATCACCGCTTGGATCTTCGGTCTTCAGATCGCTAAAGAAGGCTGGTACACGGCGATCTTGGCTCCGATCTTCGTTGCGAGCGCAATGGATTCGGGTCTGGCTCTTCTGCTCTGCGTGCTTGCCGGTCTGAACAAGTCCGGTAAGTTCAAGACGGACAAGAACTTGATCGCATCTTTGGCAGGGCTTCTTGCGACTTGCATCGCCGTGGATGCGTTCTTCATCGGCTGCGAGATCCTGACCATGGCATATCCCGGAGCTGCCGGCGCAGAAACGCTCGCCATCATGACCACGGGGGCTACCGCACCGTTCTTCTGGTTCGAGATCATAGGAGGCCTTATCGTTCCGTTCTGCATTCTCGTATTCGCGAAGAACCGCCAGAACACCGCGATGGTCGTAACCGCCAGCGTGCTCGTGGTGCTTGGCGTGCTCTGCAAGCGTGCATGGCTTCTCCTGACTGCGTTCGTGATCCCGAACATCGAGGGTGCACCTGGCATCGCGCTCGGAACCTTCGCAGCGCAGGAAGGCGGTATGGGAATGTGGAGCGTCTACGGGTTCTATGCGCCCACCTTCCCCGAGATCCTGATCGCTGTGGGTGTCATAAGCGTTGGAGCCATCATCTTCTGGGCGATAGCTCAAAAGACGATGTTCTCCGAGAGCGCGGCACCGCAGGACGCGAGTGCAGTTGATCCTGCAGCCCCGACGGATGCAGCGGTCACGCAAAGCGTTTAGCGAATTCAACGCGTGAGTTTAGGACGTTCCTAAACTCACGCGGGCTACGAACTCGAAGGCTCTGCATGCTCGTGAACCTCCCTCTCATGCGAGACGGCCTCTCGCACTCTCCCTCTTGCGATCCTGCCTCGCACGCGCACACGGGCATGCATGAGAACTCTCCCGATAAAGCCGCCTCCCTAGGGCGGCTTTTTTCGTTCCAGTATCCGGAAGATGCCATCAGGATCAATCGCAAAGGATCCGTAGTGCGGATCTTCATTCGCGGTGTAGAATGCATCGACACCGCGAACAGCGAGAGTCAAGGTGTCGCGAAGCGACTATAAGCGAAGAATTGCTTTAGCAATTGTTCGCGAGAACTTGACGCGAGCTAGATCTGCTGTGCACCTTGTTTTGGCTTGCGATATGAGACGTGGTGTAAGGCAGACCTGAAGGTCTGCTCTACGATACCAGCTTGTGAGCACATCTTCGTGTAGTCTGCTGAATCACCCTGCATCGCCCTTTCCAAACAATGTATACTTTCACTTGATCGGGAAGCGTGAGTTTAGGAACGTCCTGAATTCACGCGGGATGCGTAACGTTCTAAGGAGATCTTGTGGGGGGATTCTTCGGTGCAGCTTCGGCGCGCGATGTGGTTCTGGATGTTTTCTTCGGAGTCGATTACCATTCGCACCTCGGAACGCGTAGGGGAGGAATGGTCTTCGTCGATGAAGAGGACGGCTTCCAGAAAGAGATCCATTCGATCGAGAACACGCCTTTCCGCACCCGTTTCGAAAAGGATATAGAGACATTCCACGGTATGAGCGGCATCGGATGCATCTCCGATACCGATCCGCAACCTTTGCTCGTGCGCTCGCATCTTGGCATGTTCGCCATAACCACTGTGGGCATCATCAACAATGCCGATGATCTCGTGGCCGAGTTCTTCGCAGGCGGCGAGAAGCAGTTCATGGCGATGAGCTCGGGCAAGGTGAACGGCACAGAGCTCGTGGCGGCGCTCATCAACCAGAAGGATGATTTCGTATCGGGCATCAAGTATGCCCAGTCCAAGATAGATGGTTCGCTCACGCTGCTCATCATGACAGGAGATGGTTCCATCATCGCGGCGCGTGATGCGCTAGGGCGCCTGCCTGTGCTCATCGGCAAGGATGATGACGGCCATTGCGTTTCGTTCGAGTCGTTCGCCTATCACAAGCTCGGCTACGATGATGCCTACGAGCTCGGCCCGGGCGAGATAGTCCGCATAGACAAGAACGGCTATGAGACGCTTGCGCCTGCAGGTGACAAGATGAAGATATGCGCGTTCCTCTGGGTATATTACGGATATCCCAATTCCAACTACGAGGGCGTGAATGTGGAATGCATGCGCTATAAGAATGGCGCGATCATGGCTCGCAACGAGGCGAAAGCCGATGGGGTTCCCGATGTGGATTTCGTGGCAGGCGTGCCCGATTCGGGCGTTCCGCATGCGATCGGGTATTCCACCGCGAGCGAGAAGACGTTCGCGCGACCCTTCATCAAATACACGCCTACCTGGGCGCGTTCGTTCATGCCGACGAACCAGGAGATCAGGAATCGCGTGGCGAAGATGAAGCAGATCCATATCCCCGAGCTCATCTCAGGCAAGAAGCTTCTCTTCGTGGATGATTCGATCGTGCGCGGAACGCAGCTTCGCGAGACGGTGGATTTCCTGTACGAGTGCGGTGCTGATGAAGTACACATGCGAAGCGCTTGCCCGCCGATCATGTTCTCGTGCAAGTATCTGAGTTTCTCATCGAGCAAGTCCGAGATGGATCTTATCGCCAGGCGCGTGATCCAAGAGCTCGAGGGAGATGAAGGGCAGAAGCATCTGGCGGAATACGCCGATTCCTCCACAGAGCGAGGCAAATGCATGCTAAAGACCATCTGCGAGCAGTTGGGATTCGACTCGCTCGGATATCAGTCTTTGCCGGGGATGCTTGAAGCTATCGGCATCGACCCGGAACAGGTGTGCACCTACTGCTGGACCGGCGAGGAATAGTTTTATATTAAAACTATTCCTGACGCTCAAAATCCACGAATGCGCGCTTATCTGACGCTTTAATGCTTTC
>CAYXZC010000062.1:0-9911 GCA_964469815.1 uncultured Eggerthellaceae bacterium
CCTCTTTACGCAGCCGGGGATTACCCTTGTATCACAAAACGAGGTGCAAGGCAGATGCAAAGCATCTGCACTACGGGGAAACATGTCATTATCCCCGTCCCTCTGACATGATACTGCAACATTTGTGGGCGGTTAAAACCGCCCACTACACAGGTAATGCATCCGGTTGACGCGTAGTGGCAGGATTTATCCTGCCACAAAGGATTCAGGAAAGTGCGACATCAGTTCCCAAGGATCGAAAGCCACCACAGGGACGCGTTGGTGTTGAATGAAGCACCGAAGGGGCGACACCAATTTGTGCGCGCAGGATAGATCGACCTGCAAGCGAATTCATGAGAGATCAGCCTGTGCGAATCCATCCTCAGTGAATGAATTTGGAATTTCGTGTACATCCTGTACATAAAATTCCACAATTTCGTGTACACCTTGTACACGAAATCCTTTATTATTCTTCTTGTAAGGATCATCTCATCATTCAAATTCGAGAGGACGCGTCTTATGGACTACATGAAGCGCAAACTCGAGAACCCAATTGCGGAATGGGCAGCCTCATCAAAGGCACAGCCTCTTTTGATCAAGGGCGCACGTCGTGTTGGCAAAACGGTATTAGCCGAGCATATGGGAAACGAGTTGTACCCCGATGGTTTTGTCAAACTCGATTTCCAAACGGATCTTCAACGTGCAACAAGTATTTTTGATTGGCCGACAGATGATGTCGAAGGGCTCATCAATCGTATAGGCGAATATAAGAGGAAAAAGATAAATCCCAACACCACTCTGCTTATCCTTGATGAGATTCAGTTGTGCGAGCAAGCACTCAATTCGCTGCGTTTTTTCGTTGACACATCATGGCGCATCATTGCAACAGGCAGTCTTCTTGGAGTAACGACAAGCAGACGCTCCCTTCCATTTCCATCTGATATCAAACAGCTCGATCTAAATCCCTTGGATTTCGAAGAATATCTTTGGGCATGTGATGAAAAAGCGATGGCGGATGACATTCGCATTCATGCTGAAAATGGTGAATCGTATATCTTGCACGAACGAGCGCTTGACCTTTACCATCGTTATCTTGTGCTTGGTGGCATGCCTCGTGTGATCGATGCATGGAGATCTACAGATACATTCAGTGCCGTCGCTGAGGTTCAAAGCGAGATCAATGCGACCTATACGGCAGACATGACCGATCCGGATAACGGAATAAGCGGTATTTCTGCAAAACGGATCTGGGATAGCCTTCCTAAGCAATTGTTGCGGTCTTCCACTAAGAAATTCAAATATGCGGAAGTGGTGCGTGGAGGGCGACGCGAACGTCTTTTGGAGCCGCTTGAGTGGCTTGCAGCGGCAGGAATCGTGACGATAAACGACCTAACGTGCGATATACGGGCTCCTCTTGCGCCATTCAATGATGAAGAGGGAAGCTATTTCAAAGTATATGTAGCGGATACCGGAATAATGTTCCATAAGTTCGGGATCGATGCTTCTGTATTCCTTGATGAAACGATGCGAAAAGGTCTTGCTTCAGATTTCCGTGGAGCGCTTGCTGAGAATTATGTCATGCAAGCTCTGAAAGCGAATGGGCTGCATACGTATTATTGGATGCCAAATGATAAAGTCGGCAATGGCGAGATAGACTTTATTTTTCAAGATTCGAATGCGCAGGTAATCCCTGTTGAGGTGAAATCTTCGCGAAATGTGAAAGCAAAGAGCCTTCAGCGTTTTATGAAAGAGGGATATTCTCCATATGCCTTCCGGCTTTCTGAGAAGAATTTTGGCATCGAGGCGATCGAAGGCATCGATGCGAAGATGAGATGCCTTCCTCTGTATGCGGCTTTTTGCATCTCCTGACAAGCCTGGCAATATCGCCGATAAGCCTGGCGCATTGTGAGACAATACAACAATGTAGGCCAATACAATCGAGCAAGAGAAGGGCGCAGCGCACATGAGCATGCTCATCGTTTGCTATTTATTCTTCACGGGCACGGGCGCAAGCGCTCTGTTCGCTGCATGTATGTGGGAAACGCTGACGCCTTATCGCCTGCGCAATACCGTATTAGCTTCAACAGGCGTGATCGAGGGAATCAGTGAAGTTGCCACCGTTCCCCGTGCGTTCGGCCTGCGATCGCCGAACGTTTCATGGTTCATGCCAAACACTGCTTACAGAGGATTCTTTGCGCCCATCTATGGCGCGGGGCAAGTGGCGGTGCTCCTTGGAATGCTGTTCCTGTTCGCCGATCTAGGGCGTCCCGATCGTGTGCTTACGATCTTCACCCATCCGACTTTCTCGTTCATTTCGATCGGAGCATATCTGCTCGTTGGATTGATCCTTTGCTCGTTGGTATCGATCTGCTCTTGGGTGCTTTCCATCCCCATCCCGCGCGTGGTAGCAGCCGCGGCTCGCGTGATCAGCCTCTTCTTCGCTCTGGCCGTGATGGCATATGCGGGAATGTTCCTTGCAAGCCTAGATGCGGTGAGATTCTGGCATTCGATCTGGCTTCCGCTCGTGTTCATCGTCTCTGCGATGTCCACCGGGCTTGCGCTTTCGATGGGATCCGTTATGCTGCTTGGAACCCCTGACAGCTTCACCACCACACTTACGTCTGCACGTAAGATCGATGCAGTGATGATCCTGTTGGAGATGGCAATATTGGCGTTATTGATCATTGGCGCGTACAATGGAACGACCGAATCAAAGCTTGCCGTTCAGGATCTGCTGTTCGGCGAACACGCTGCTATGTTTTGGGTGTTCGTGGTGATATTCGGGCTGATCTTCCCGTTCTTTGCTGAACTGTTCGCAAGCGATGATGGAAGATTGAAGGCGCTATTCTTGATCGCGGTGCTCATCGGCGGCTTCTTTTTGCGCTGGTGCATCGTCGATGCGGGATCAACGCCCGATCTTTCTTTAGCGACAACGATGATGTTCGATGGAGGTGGGATGCTTTGATATTCGAGGTCGATAGGCAAAGCGATCTGCCGCCATGGCTTCAGCTGCGCAATCGTCTTGCGTACCTGATCACCTCCGGCCACTTCAAGCCGGGCGAGAAGCTTCCCACAGTGCGCGGGCTTGCCGCCGACATCTCCATCAATTTCAACACGGTGAACAAGGCTTACATCAGTCTTATGGAAGAGGGTTATATCGAGTCAAAGCCCGGCAAAGGCACGATAGTGCGCGACATCAGCCCCGAAGAGGTCGAGAAGCTCAAATCGGTCGACACCTTGATCGAGGATTGCGTTCAGGCGTGTTTGGCGATGGGTTTCGATTTCGACGAGGTGAACAAACGGATCAACAAGAAGATGCACGATATGAAGCAGGAGCGCATGGAGGGCGGCAACTGAGCGCGAACGCGTCAAAGGCGTGTCAAAGGGACGGGGATAATGGCATGATCCATAGTTAAAATGTCGCAAATTTCCGCAAAAAGCATTATCCTAGGATAAATAAGCCGAAGGGCATATGAGGGGTGCAGGGATATGAGCTTTAGGAATAAAACCGATAAGGCATCAGATCAAAGCGCAAGGATTCGACACAATCGCGGCGTAGTGGTCGATTCTCCCGTCATCCAGACTGACAGAACGGCGTCGCGTGCCGGAGCGATCATCTTCTCCACGGCCATCTTCATCGTGTTGTTCGTCATCGTGCAGGCGGCGTTCTTCGCAGTGTCTTCCCAGATCGACTTCATGAGCATCGTCGTTGGTTTGGTAGCCGGTTGGCTTGGAGTGTCCACGATCCATATTGCCGAGCAGTGGGAGCGCATCGTCGTTCTTAGGTTCGGCAAGTTCAATCGCGTTTCGGGTCCCGGCCTTGTCTTCACATGGCCGATCATCGAACACTGCTCGCTTACGGTGGACATGCGCATCCGGTCGATTCCGTTCGGTGCAAAGGAAACCCTTACGGCCGATCTCGTGCCGCTCGATGTCGATGCGGTGCTGTACTGGATGGTATGGGATGCTGAGAAGGCCGCGCTCGAAGTGAGCAACTACAGCCTGGCGGTGCAGCTTGCGGCACAGACCGCGCTGCGTGATGCGATCGGTCGCTCTTCGGTGGCGGGGATCACCATTCGACGCAACCAGCTGGATAAGGAGCTGACGACGCTTCTCGAGGAGAAGGTGTCGGAGTGGGGGATCACCATCACTTCGGTGGAGATCCGCGATATCCTCGTGCCGGAGCCTCTACAAGAGGTGATGTCCTTGGAGGCGCAGGCCGAACAGCGCAAGAAAGCGCGCATCATCCTCATGGAAGCCGAGCAGGTGATGTCGGATATGGCCTCGGATATCGACGAGGCTTACGAGGACAAGCAGGCTGCGCTCGACATGCGCCGGATGCACCTTATGTATGAGAGCGTGCGCGACACCGGAGGAACGGTAGTGCTTCCAAGCTCGCTTGCCGATGCGTTCGGCGATGATGTGCCCGAGGATGTGGAGAAGCTGCTGAAGAACATCGGGTAGCGATGTAAATATGTTGCTGAAGAACATCGGGTAACAAAAAACGTGCCATACTCTGCGGTTTCGGGTAAAATACATGAAAAGCGTATTTTGCCCGAAAGGAATAGCATGGATTATATTACACGTGCCATAGAGCCTCTTGTTCATCAAACGATCGCAGAATATCCCGTGGTACTTGTAACCGGTCCGCGTCAGGTGGGGAAATCCACCCTTCTTTCCCATGTTTGCGAATCGCTGGATGAGGCTATCGAGCATGTAACGCTTGACGATCTGACCGAGCGACAACTTGCTATCTCAGACCCCGCGATGTTCTTCCAGATGCATGGAACTCCGATCCTGATTGATGAGGTTCAGTATGCCCCACAGCTGTTCTCGCAGATCAAGATCATGGTAGATGCCGGAATTCCTGCCGGGTCGTTTTTACTCACAGGTTCGCAGCAATTCCGACTGATGGAACTGGCAGGGGAGTCTTTGGCAGGTCGCGTGGCGATCCTTCCCTTGTCATCGCTTTCGCAGGCGGAGATCGAGCGAGTGCCCTCTAGACCCTTTAACTTGGATCTGCCTTTTTGGAAAGAGCGCGAAAAAGAGGTCGTTTTCAAGCCGATCCAAGAGATCTATGATGCCATGTTCAAAGGCGCGATGCCCGCGGTCGATGCGGGTCGGTTCACCAATCTGAACGTTTTCTACAGCAGCTACGTGCAGACGTATATCGAGCGGGATGTGAGGACACTTCTCGGTGATGTGGATGCGGTGCTGTTCTTGGACTTCATGCGTTCGGTGGCGGCGCGATGTTCGCAGATGGTCAACACGGCCGCCATCGCGCAGGATGTAGGTATCCGCCCGGATAAGGCCAAGACATGGCTTGCGCTTTTGGAGCGATCAGGGATCGTGTTCTTCCTGCATCCGTATTCAAACAATCAGCTAAAACGTACAGTGAAGGCATCCAAGCTGTATTTTCATGATTGCGGGCTTGTTGCGTATCTTACAAAGTGGACATCTTCCGAGGTAATGGCGGCGGGTGCTATGTCAGGTGCATTCATGGAGAATTTCGTGGTTTCTGAGATATGGAAGAGCTATCTTAATTCCGGCATCGAGCCTCCGATGTATTACTATCGCGATCATGATGCGAAAGAGATCGATATTATTATCGAGCGTGATGGGGAGCTTCATCCGATCGAGATAAAACGGACGGCTTCGCCGAATCATGGGATGGTGAAAAGCTTCAGTGTTCTTGATCGTTCGATGCTTTCTCGCGGTATGGGAGCTATCGTATGTGCTGCAGAAAAGCTAAGTGCGCTTGATGCGCATACCCTTGTGATTCCTGTATGTTTGTTGTAGGAGGGAAACCCGAGGAGCTATAACCGATGGGATTTCCATAATGCAGATCTTCAGATCTGCATTATGAGCACAAAACGAGATGCAAGGCAGATGCAAAGCATCTGCACTACGAGATCAACCTGTGAGCACATCGTAGCGCAGATCTTTAGATCTGCTTCGTGCTGCACAAGAGAATTATCCTATAAATAATATAGTTGCTCAAAAAGTTGTCCTAGGATAAGTCTTGATTATCCTAGGACAACTTGCTATGGTAAGCATAACAAGAATCGGCCGATTCTCTAAACAGGGGAAAATCTCGAAAGCATTCCAAATGGGGAGTAGCTTGGAGCAGCGCAAGCGGTTCAGTGTTCGGCGCTAACGGTGTCAGTGCTATGGGCATCATCACATTGGTGGTTAGGTGACGTCTCCGGTGCTGGCAGTGCTTGCATCGTCAATGGGACAGCTGCTTGTTTCCAAGCGGATTCCTTCGAGGTTTTCTCGAAGCGTTCTTTTATAAGAAGAATGGAGGAGAGAAGATGTCGGAATCTACGGTTCAAAAGTCCGCTACGGGCAAAAAGACCGGAATCACACGGCGAGGCTTCTTGAAAGCAACAGGTGCTGTTGCAGGTGCCGCGGCGTTGGCCGGGGGAGCAGGTGCGGGTCTCGCATTGGCGGAAGATGCCGAAGGATCTGTAAGTAAAGATGAATTCTTCATTGGTCAATGCAGGGGAAATTGCTCAGGGGGCTGTCTTCTTAAGATCAAAAAACGCGATGGAAAAATTGTTCAGGTTGAAATGGCCGAACAACCGATCCCGGAATATAACAGGATCTGTAGCAAAGGATTGAGCTGGCCACAACGTACATATAGCACGCAGCGGGTGCAATACCCAATGAAGCGCGCTGGAGAACGCGGAGCAGGCGAGTGGGTGCGCATTAGTTGGGATGATGCGATAAAGGAGATTACTGACAAATGGAAGCAAATCGCCGAAGAAGGATCGTCCAATGATGTGGTTTTCTCCAGTGGGACATCCACAAGTGCTTGGTCAGATGTTGCATCATTTTTTCCAGCGGCTATTGGAGCATCAAGCACCGCTGTAAATTATGATGGCGCACTTCTTGCGATGAATTTCCGTACTATAGGGTTCGGTCAATACATCTATGGCAATGATCCGAAAAGCGGGCAAAATGCCAAAACATATGTGATGTGGGGAGCCAATTCTGCGCGTTCTTTCCCGCATGAGTTTCATTGGGCATTTGATGCGATGGATAATGGAGCAACGCTTATTTCGGTTGACCCAAATTTCGGTATATCGCAATCTAAGGCAGACATTCATATACCGATAAAGCCTGGCACTGATGCAGCGCTATTGCTTGGTTTGATCAATGAGGTAATCAAGAACGGCTGGCAGGATGAGGGCTATCTTTTGCGCGCAACAGTCGCACCTTATCTTGTGAAACAAGAAAACGGTAAGTTCATGCGCATGAGTGATCTTGGGGTTGCTCCCACTGAAGGCCCTATTGATCCTATGACGGGTCAACCGACGGTTGTCGATCCTATTCTTGTTTGGGATAACGCAACCGGTGCGGCTGCAGCAACCGGAACGGCTGCGGATCCGGCGCTTGCTGGATCGTTCGTAGTCGAAGGGGTTCCAGTTGATACAGCCTACACCTTGTTGGTTAAGGATGTGGAGGAGTGGCCGCTTGAGAAAGCGGTCGAGATAAGTGAAGTCGATCTGGATGTTGCACGCGATCTTGCAAAGAGGATCGCTCTTGATCGTCCAGTGACGGTTATGCCAGGATTAGGCCCGGATCACTACAATGGTGGACATCGTGTAACTCATGCGCTCAATACTCTTCTTGCGGTAACGGGGAACATGGGTTCTCCTGGAGCCGGTCTGTCCGGATGTTGCAATCAGACTACTACAGCTTATGCAGCTCCGGGAATGATGGCCGCCGCTGCATTCCCTCCGGCTCCTGTTATAGGTACGGTAAAACTCACTACTGTGTTCAAGAACAAGAAGATCGGCGAAGTCCCCGTTAATATTCGAAGTATTCTATTCTACGGACACAATGCGTTAGCGAACATGTCAGGACGCCTCGACACTCTTGAGATGTTGAAGCAGCTTGACCTTATCGTGACCATGGATATGGAGATGACCGAGACGTGCATGTGGTCAGATTACGTTTTGCCGGTCGCCAACCAGTTTGAATATGAAACGGTGATGACGGGCATCATGACCCCTACTGTTGTACATCAGGACAAAGTGATCGACCCGTTGTTCGAATCAAAATCAGACTATGACATTTTCAAACTACTCACGGAAGCCATGGGTGTTGACTGGCCGTGGCCAAGTGTAGAGGATTATCTCCAAGCGAAGTGCCAAGGCCCCGACAGAGAAAAATTCGGGATAACGCTTGAGAATCTTCGCGAAAAAGGTTCGATCGTTTGCTTTGAAAACGGTGAGTATCTGCATGGTGGAAACGATATCTTCCCAACACCAACAGGAAAGATGGAGTTTTATCTTGAGAATGTTGATCGATCCATCATGTGGGAGGGAATGGACGATGGCGAAGATTATGACAAGTCGTACGAGCATCTTCCCCATTGGGAGCCGCCTCATGAAGCATGGGATGGCAACCCCTTACATGAGAAGTATCCGTTGATCCTTGGATCAATCCGCAATCGTTATCGTACACACACAGCATTCTTTACATGCGATTGGTTAAAGGAGCTGGCTCCAGAGCCGACATTGCGCCTCAATCCTCAAGATGCAGCTGCACGCGGCATTGTGACTGGTGATTATGTTCGTGCTTTCAATGATAGAGCAGAAGTCATCATGAAAGCTGAAGTTAACAACGGAATCAGGCCTGGGATGGCAATCTATCCTAAGGGATGGCAAGAATTTGAACATATAAAGGGATGTCCTGCCAATTTGGCTTCCAATTACACAAATCCAGCCGCATACAACAATTACAACTGCGATGTGCTTTGTGAAGTCGAAAAGTGGGAGGGGTAAAAAATGAGATACGGAATGGTCATAGATCTGAAGCGATGCTTTGGATGTCGAGCATGTGAAATATCTTGCAAATCAGCTAACAATGTTCCTAAAGGGATTGCGTGGAATCGGGTGATGACGGTTGGTTCAGATGTTCCCGATGGACCAACGGGCACCTACCCTGATCTTGAGGTGCAGCCTATGTCTGTTTCTTGCCAGCACTGCGAGAATCCGGCGTGTGTGAAGGTGTGTCCGGTCGGCGCGACTTACAAAGATCCTGAAACAGGAGTCGTTCGTCAGGATTACGATAAGTGCATCGGCTGTCGTATGTGCATGAGCGCATGTCCGTATACGGGGGTTCGCTCGTTCAATTGGGAAGAGCCGAAGTATGCATTGGATTTCGCAACAGGCGATGCGGATGTGCCTAAGCATCAGAAGCATGTGGTAGAGAAATGCACGTTCTGCTATCAGAGGCTTGCGCGCGGTGAGAAGCCAGCATGTATGGTGTTGTGCCCCGGTCGTGCTCGTCATTTTGGTGATCTGGACGACCCGAATTCTGAGGTGTCGCAGCTTCTCAAGAGCCGATCGCACAAGCAGCTCTTAGAGGATTACGGCACGAAACCATCCGTCTATTATTTGGATTAAGCGACAGGCTTAAGGAGAAAATCATGACTGATACAACTTCTGCGGCTGCTGCCGCTCCGATCAACGTATCTGAAAATGCGGATACACAAGGCAAAAAGGAATCGAAAGAGTCAAAAGCGCTGTTTTCGCGCAAGGGACTGAACATCGGCATCATCGTTTGTGGGGTATTGGTGGTTGCTGGCATCGTGCTTTGGGCAGTGCAGCTCACAGGCGGCATGGTGCAAACAGGCATGCGAAATCTTGATTCGTGGGGCTTGTACATCACGTTCTTCATGTTCTTCGTAGGGTTAAGTGCGGGCGGTTTGATCATAAGCTCTGTTCCCAAGGCCTTCGGGATCAAGGGATTCGGTGGAATCTCGAAGGTGGCTGTGATGACATCTATCGCATGCACGGTGGCAGCCATCGGCTTTGTCGTGGTGGATCTGGGACAACCTGCGCGCCTTTGGGAGCTATTCGCTTTCTCGAATCTGGGTTCACCTTTGATGTGGGACATCATCGTACTTGGAACATACC
>CAYXZC010000063.1:0-9718 GCA_964469815.1 uncultured Eggerthellaceae bacterium
AGGGTCAGGTCTACATCCTTACAAAGGACGAGGGCGGCCGCCATACTCCGTTCTTCAACGGCTATCGTCCGCAGTTCTACTTCCGCACCACCGATATCACCGGTGTTGCACATCTTCCTGAGGGCACCGAGATGGTCATGCCTGGCGACAACGTCACCATCACAGGCGAGCTCATCCACCCGGTTGCTATGGAAGAGGGCTTGAAGTTCGCTATCCGTGAAGGCGGTCGTACCGTTGGATCGGGTCGCGTTACCAAGATCATCAAATAGCTCGTATCCGAGTTAGGCACTGAGCAATGCATGCAGGGTTCGCAATGTGCGAACCCTGCTATCTTGCGAATCCATGTGAAGTCGAACGTTGCATACGATTAAGGAATAAAAGGAGTATTCATGCGTACATTGGTCACGATGGCGTGCACTGATTGCAAGCGCCGCAATTACACGACCACAAAGAACAAGCAGAATAATCCTGAGCGTCTTGAGTTCAAGAAATATTGCAAATGGTGCAAGGGTCATACTCTTCACCGCGAAACTCGCTAGCGTTCAGTAAGTTTTGAAACAGGCATACGCCAGTAGTTCAATTGGTAGAGCGTCGGTCTCCAAAACCGAAAGTTGAGGGTTCGAGTCCTTCCTGGCGTGCCACCTTGTTTGTTCGAGCAGTCTGAGAAATCAGGGCTGCTTGTTTGGCGTTTAGACATAGATGTTATCCGGACTGATTTTCCGGATCTTCATGCAGTAAGGGAATCAATGGCTAAGAAATCAAAGACTCAAAGAGCTAAAGCCTCGGCAGCAAGACAAGCCAAGAAAGAAGCTCGCGAGCGCGAGGATAATCTCGAGCTCGTTGAGAGCGATGATAGCGAATCTGATAAGAAGGCTGTCGAGAAGGCTGAGAAGAAGTCTGAGAAGGAAAAGCCTGTAAAGGCTGGTGCGGATACCAAGAAATCCAAAGAAGAAAAGCCTAAGAAGAAGCGCTTCCAATTCTTCCGTGATGTCAAAGCGGAGATGAAGCGTGTGACGTGGCCGTCTCGAGTGGATGTTATGAGATGGACCGGTGTCGTGGCCGTTGCTTTGGTGTTCTTCGGGATCTTCGTAGCAGTCTTGGATAACCTTATCATCACGCCTTTGATGATACTCATCTCCGGCGCTGATCCTGCTTCCATCGACTGGATGAGCGTTTTCACAGGAGGGGATAACTTCGATGCATCCTCAGCAAGCTCCGATGCCTCTTCAGCCGATGTTTCTTCCGGTGATGCGGGCAGCGTTGATGCTTCCTCGGATGCTCAATCTGCAGATCAGTCTCAGCAGAGCGAAACTTCTACGGAGGGTGAGTAATGTCTAAGAAGTGGTATGTGCTGCACACTTATTCAGGATACGAGAACAAAGTCAAGGCAAACCTTGAGACTCGCATAGAGACGATGGGCCTTGAGAACAACGTCTTCAAGATCGAGATACCTACTGAGAAAGTGGCCGAGATCAAGGATGACGGAAGGCGAGTGGAAAGCGATAAGAAGGTTTTCCCTGGCTATGTTCTTGTGAAGATGGAGATGGACGACAGAAGCTGGGCTGCTGTAAGGAACACTCCGGGCGTTACCGGATTCGTTGGCAGCCAAGGCAATCCATCGCCTCTTACCCGTGCCGAATACAATAAGATCATGAAAAGAACCAGCGTCGAGGTTCCGAAGAAGACCTCGACGACCATGGAAGTCGGACAGGCGGTTCATGTTATATCCGGACCACTGAAAGATTTCGATGGTCTCGTTTCCGAGGTCATGCCCGATGCGGGCAAGGTGAAGGTCATGGTCTCCATCTTCGGTCGCGAGACTCCAGTTGAGCTCACATTCGATCAAGTGGAGAAGATATAGCGTTTCATCCGTATACACTGATCGGTTGCATGCCCGAGTGGACCGGGGCTTCTCATGGATCCGATGCTGTGGATAAAGAGCAAAAGTTGATCAATAGCGAGGTTTATAGATTATGGCTGACAAGAATGTATCAGGCTTCATAAAGCTTCAGATTCCTGCCGGTGGCGCGAATCCGGCTCCTCCGGTAGGTCCTGCCCTTGGTGCGCAGGGCGTCAACATCATGCAGTTCTGCCAGGCTTTCAATGCGCAGACGCAGGATCAGGCCGGCACCATCATCCCTGTTGAGATCACCGTATACGAAGACAAGACCTTCGATTTCGTCTGCAAGACACCTCCTGCAGCCGTTCTCATCAAGGAGAAGCTCGGCATCCAATCAGGCGCAGGCATCCCCCAGCTTCAGACCGTCGGAACTCTAAGCGATGCTCAGCTCACCGAGATCGCAGAGATCAAGATGCCCGATCTGAACGCTAACGATATCGATGCAGCGAAAGAGATCATTGCCGGAACCGCTCGTTCCATGGGCGTTCGCATCGAAGGCCGCGATCTGAAGAAGAAGTACGAGGTCACACGTAAGCTCGCAGCTCTTCTCAAGGGCGAGACCGTAGAGACCGAGGGTGCAGAGTAATCATCAGGTAACCACCGCTTTAGGGTGAAGCGGTAAGAAGTGGAAGAGCGATATCGCTCGCCATCACCACGAAAGGAAGATAAGAATGTCAAAACCATCAAAGAGATTCCGTGCAGCAGAAGAGCTCGTTCCGCAAGGCGATGTAGCTCCTATCGAGGCGATGAAGGTCGTTAAGGAGATGGCCACAGCCAACTTCGATGAGACCATTACCGTAGATTTTCGTTTGGGCATCGATACCCGTCAGGCTGACCAGCAGCTTCGTGGAACCGTAAGCCTTCCCAACGGATCCGGTAAGAACGTCCGTGTTGCAGTGTTCGCTGAAGGTGAAGCTGCCAAAGCGGCAGAAGAGGCTGGTGCGGATATTGTCGGCACAGATGAGCTCACCGAGCAGATCAACGCTGGCAAGTTTGATTTCGATGCGGCCGTTGCCACTCCTGATCAGATGGGCAAGGTCGGTCGTTTGGGCAAGGTGCTCGGCCCGCGTGGTCTCATGCCGAACCCCAAGCTTGGAACCGTTACGAACGATGTTGCAAAGGCTATCAATGAGCTCAAAGGCGGCCGTGTGGAGTATCGCGCCGACCGTTACGGCATAGCGCATGTCATCATCGGCAAGAAGAGCTTCACGCCTGAGGCTCTTGCGGAGAACTATGGTGCTGTCTACGATGAGATCCTTCGTATGAAGCCGGCTGCAGCCAAGGGCAAGTATGTGAAATCCATCGCGGTTTCGTCCACCATGAGCCCAGCTGTCAGCGTCGATCCTGCTGTGCAGCGTGCTTACACGGAACAGGACGCAGAATAGGCTATCAACTTTGCTGATCCACTTGATAAGACCGCTTCTCGCTGAAGCGGTCTTATTTTTTTAGTTGGAGAAGATATTCGGATGATTTTGTTATAGGATGAATAACCATGAAGAGATTAGGGATCATAGGCGGGATGGGGCCGGCTGCCACAGCTGATCTGTTCACGCGTATCGTGAATATGACGGACGTCGATACAGATCAAGAGCATATCGATATCACGGTGATCAACGATCCGACCATTCCGGATAGGACCAATTTCATCCTTGGGAAGAAGGATTCCCCCTCATTCGTTCCACGGCTTCAAGAGATCGCCCGACAGCTCGAGGATCTCGGATGCGATGTCCTTGTGATGCCATGTAATGCAGCCCATGCAAAGCACGTGGAGATAGCGGGCGTTTTGAAAAGGTCGCGACTGCTCAATATATTGAAGGAGACCGCATCTCTGGCAAGCTCTCTGGATTGCTGTTGTGCGGGCATCCTTGCCACTGATGGCAGTATCGAGAGCGGGGCATACCAATGTGCCTTCGAAGGTGCCTTGATGACATCCGTTGTGCCTGATGCCAATGATCAGCGCATCGTGATGTCTGCTATCTACGATTATGTGAAGGCGGGAAGGAAGGCTCCTGATGGTATGCTCGATGAGGTCTGCGATCATCTTATAGAGAAGGGTGCGGATTGCTTGATCCTCGGATGCACCGAGCTTTCGCTTCTGGGTATTCCAGAGGTTTATGAAGGCATTCCGGTGATCGATTCGATGGATGCGCTGGCCTATGCCAGCGTTACGGCATGCGGATACCCGGTCAAGGATATACTGTCCGAGTATTGCTGAGCTTTCAATCCACGTACTGGCGACCGTCAGTATCCCAGTAATAGCGTTTGAATTTGCGGATGTAGTTCATGCGCATCAGCCAAGCCCAGAAGTTATGCGCCAGACTGTCTGCGGAGTAATGCAGAGGATCGGGGTTCGGCTTTGTGATGCGCGATACCCTATCGATCTCGCGCAGCGTCTGCTCATCGTTCACCGTATGCCGAAGGACATATTTCGGAACCAGGTTGTATACGAAAGGCCTGTAAGATTCCTGCTTCTTTACCTCTTTGCCCAATACGAAATCCTCTACGATGGGTGCAACGAAGCTCACACCGCCAAGGCTCACATAGTAGGAGCTCCTTCCAGGACGTATGTTCATCTCGAAGAAGACATACCGGTCATATCGCTTGTCGTATTTGATGTCGAAGGTCGACCAACCGTGGAATTTGACCTCAGCCTGGATCCGTGTGACGTAGTCGATGAGCTGCTGGTTCCTGCAACCTATCATCGTGAGCGGATTGCCGATAGCGGTCGGGCAATGATCTTGCAAGACGATATCGCCGCTTGTGATCACCCGTATATCCCCATTTTCATCCGTGAACATGTTGATGATCCAAAGCGCATCGTCATCTCCAGGTATGAAATCCTGTATGAGCAGCTGCCCATCGTAGTCAGACTCGACGATATTGCGCCAAACCTCTTTGAGCTCGTCTTCGGAATAGATCTCGTAGGCTTTGCGCTTGTCTTTGATATGCGCATGCTTGTATGCAGACGAGTCGGCAGGCTTTGCGATGATGGGGTAGGAGAACTCGTCCCATGGAAGCTCTTTCGCATCTTTTGCCCCGCAGTCCATATACCAGGTCTTCGGGTATGGGATATCTAGCTTCTCGCACAGATCGTAGAAGATATCCTTCTTCGAAAGATCGTCGATCTTCTTGAAGTCCTCATAGGGGATGACGATCCCTGCATCCTCCAGCGGCTCTCTGTTCTCAGCCAGAAGCGCAGCAACAGCATCGTCTGTGCCAACAACGAGCGCGACGGCATGTGGATCCTTTGCTAGGATCTCCTCGTTGATGGAGAGCAGCGCGGGTACTATGACTTCAGGATCGCCGGAATTCTGCAATATCCTGCAGTCGGTGAACTTAGAGGATGTCAGCATCTTGATATCCTCCGACATTATGACGATGGATCTTTCGATGCCATAAACGCGATGGAATTCACGTACGAAGCTATACGCCAAGACATCGCCGCCGATGATGATAGGCACCAAGTGGGCAGATATCTCGGATTCTTCCATTCGAGGTTCTTTTGTGAGCATTTCGCAAGCGCTCCGTTTCATCGGTTCCGTTTGATCTTGCAGATAAGCTTTCTGAACATGGAAAGTATCAGGTCGGCTTCAGTCACTTTGAGCTTTGCCGCTAAGCCGAATGTAATTATAAGCGAGACGCATCCTCCTGCAACCACATAGGCCATCGCTTGCCAGATGGAGCCATTGAGCGCACCGATGAAGGTTTGAAGCCCATAGAGAACAGCTGCACCTCCGCATGCACCAAGAGTTCCGAGCACTATCCCAAGAAGGGTCGCTTTCAGGATCCTTCTCATGCCGATATGGCCGAGCTTCCTTCTAAGGTACACGAGCGATGCTGCATCTGCTGCGATATAGAAGATGGCGCTTGCGATCGCAACGCTTTCGATGGTTATCGCGAATCCGGCTTCAGCGGCTCCTACGGCAGCCATGGTAAGAGCTACCTGCAGAACAGAGGCGATGGCCGTGATGATGGCGAAGATGCCCATCTTGCGAAAAGAGCTGAATATCTTCTGCAGATATGCATTCACTCCGTAGAAAGGAAGAGCTAGTGAAAGCGCTGCAAGATAGGTTGAGATCGCAGCTACATCGTCCATTGAAAAAGCGCCGATATGGTAGATGCAGACGAGCGGATAGGAAAAGACGATGAGATAGAGCATGAACGGAACCAGCAGGAACATGATCTGCGAGATGCCCCACGTTATGGTGTCTGTAGCCTTATCGAGGCGCTTCTCTGACACCAGATGGGATAGCTCTGTGAAGAGCTCTGTTGTGATGGGTATCGCTAAGAATGAATAGGGAAGGGTGTACCAAAGTCGCGCGTAGACTATGATGGACGGTCCGTTGTCGGCAAAAGCATAGGAGGCGGCATTCATCACAGAGACGGTTATGAAGGAAAAGATCATCACCAGAAACGCAGGGACTCCAAGCTGAAGCGTTTCTTTGAGATATGGATCGCGGAAATCGATGCGCGGCTTCAAGACTATGCCGTTTCGTTTGAGGGCGGGAACTTGGATCATCATCTGGATGAAAACGCCGAGCGGGTTTCCTATGGCGATGATATAAAGAGCCCAATCGGGGTTTTGCGGAGCAAGCACTGCGTATAGTATGAATGTTGCGATGACCATCAAGTTGTTGAAGACCGGTGCGATGGATGACCAAAGGTAATCTCGGTTGGCGTTCAGAAGTCCGGAGAAGATCGATGAGCCACCATAGAAGATCGTCTGTATCGCAAAGAATTGGAACAGAAGGACTGCCGTTGTCATGGTCTGCTGGTCTGAATAGAACGATTGCGTGTAGATGATCGCTTGGGGGAACAGAATCCCGATAAAAGCGACTATTCCGAGCACCAACACCACGAGGGTCAGCAGGTTGGACGCGTAGATGTTGCCTTCGGTCTTGCCGAGCTTCTTCTTGACCGAGACATAGACCGGTAAAAAAGCGGTGACGAGCATCCCGCCCATGACAAGCTCATATAGCATGTTCGGAAGGTTGTTCGCCACTTGATACGAACTGGAAAGGAAAGTGGCGCCTAGCGCATATGCCATAGCCCACGTGCGTGCAAAACCGGTTATTCGGGAAAGTATCACGCAGAGGCTCATGAGCGGGGCGGATGAGCCCTGTTTCTTCGGTGTGTCCTCTTCTTCGCGTTGATCGTATCCGCGCGGAGCGAATCGGCTGTCGATTTTGGCATGCTTAGCCAATGGATGCATCACTTTCTGAAGTATACTTTTGATAATGATCGAGTAATCATGATATCAAATGAAGCGATCCTAAGATGCGATCTTGGCCATTGGTCGATGGAGACGGAAATGCTCGTGCTCATTGTGAAGAATAAGGATAACCCGCAGGCTATAGATGCCGCGTCATCACTTGCGCTGTATCTTGCGACATCGGGCATCGACTATATTTTGATCGATTCGTATGATTGCAACAGCCCCACAGAGGTCATTCGCCAAAATGGCCTTGAAGATAAGAATATCGACCTTGCTGTGGTGCTTGGCGGGGACGGTACCATCCTTCGCACCGCAAGGCTTCTTGCGGGACGTCGTACTCCTATCCTAGGGATCAATTTCGGGCATTTGGGCTTTCTTGCCAATAGGAGCGAATCCGGCGTGATCCCTATGGTCTCTGCAGCATTTGCCGGAGAGCTCAAAGCGGAGAAGCGCACCAACCTCTCTATCGAAGTGGTGTTAGGGGAGGATCTCTCGAAGGAGGATATCGCGCTTCGGGATACCTTCAAGGCGGAGCCTTTCGGGGTGAACGCGCAAGGTCTTTGCGACAATACGGAGTTCTTCGCCTTGAATGAGATCGCCATCACCAGAGGTCCTATGGGAAGGACCTTCAGTTGCTCTTTCGATATCTCCGATACCCATATAGCCGACATCGATGGCGACGGGCTGATCGTCGCATCGGCGACCGGCTCTACGGCATATTCACTCGCTGCAGGAGGGCCTCTTGTGGCTCCGAGCTTCGAAGGCTTGATCGTGCAGCCGCTGGCACCTCATTCGCTCAAGGCAAGGGCGATACTCACTGACCCGAGCGATGTCGTCTGCGTCGACCTTAAGAGCGAGCGCGCCTCTCGCGCGGCCACGCTGTTCGCTGATGGGGATATCCTCATGTTCAACAGGCTGGTGGATCGGGTGTTGGTGCGCAAGGGAAGCACTCCAACGACCCTTCTTTATGACGAGAGCGAGCATTTCTATCAATACGCCGCAAAGACATTTTTCTGATCGATCGGAGGCAAAGAATGCGAATCGGATTCGACAACGAAGAATACATCCGGCTTCAAGCCGAGCATATCCGCCAGCGGATCAATCAGTTCGAAGGAAAGCTGTATTTGGAATTCGGGGGAAAGCTCTTCGATGACTACCATGCATCGCGAGTGCTTCCGGGATTCGAGCCGGATGTAAAGATCCGCATGCTGCAGTCGATGACAGACGATGTCGAGATAGTCATCGCCATCAATGCCAACGATATCGAGAAGTCGAAGGTGCGAGGTGACCTGGGGATCACTTATGACGAGGATGTCCTGCGTCTTATGGATATCTTCAGATCCATGGGCTTCATGGTGGGAAGCGTGGTCATCACCCGTTATGAGAACCAACCCGATGCCGATGCTTTCAGGAAACGCCTTACCGATATGGGCATAACCAGCTATCTCCATTATTCGATAGCAGGATATCCGTATGATATAGACCATATTGTCAGTGAGGAAGGATATGGGAAGAACGACTATATCCAGACGAGTCGACCTCTTGTGGTGGTAACGGCACCAGGCCCGGGCTCGGGGAAGATGGCTACCTGCCTTTCGCAGATATACCACGAATACCAACATGGCATAGTGGCAGGTTACGCGAAGTTCGAAACGTTCCCGATATGGAATCTGCCCCTCAACCATCCGGTGAACATCGCATATGAGGCCGCAACGGCCGATCTGGGGGATGACAACATCATCGACCCGTTCCACCTCGAAGCTTACGGCAAGACCACCGTCAATTACAATCGGGACGTTGAGATATTCCCCGTGCTCAGATCGATGATGGAGAAGATCGCAGGGGAGAGCCCATACAAGAGTCCGACCGACATGGGCGTGAATATGGCAGGATATGCGATCGTTGATGATGAGGCGTGTCGGGATGCATCGAACAAGGAGATCGTGCGCAGGTACTTCTCGGCTGCTGTAGAGCAAAAGCGATCAGGGCTTGATGATAGCGGGCTCGACAAGATCGAGATGCTGATGAACAAGGCCGGCATAACCACGAACCTATCTCCTGCGCGCTCTGCAGCCCTGCTCAAGGCCGAGACCACCGGCAAGCCCGCAGGGGCGATGGAGCTTCCTGACGGCAAGGTTGTCACAGGCAAGACCGGCAATCTTTTGGGAGCGGCATCGGCTCTTCTGATGAATGCTTTGAAGGGCGTATCGGGTGTGGAGGATGACCTGGATGTCATCTCCGATGACGTGCTGGAGCCCATATGCCACCTGAAGACGGAGCATCTGGGCAACCATAATCCGCGCCTGCATTCCAATGAGACCCTGCTCGCGCTCGCGATCAGCTCTTCCACCAACCCGATGGCCGAGCTTCTGATAGACAACGCGGATAAGCTGCGGGGATGCGATGCCTATTTCTCGGTGATCATATCTTCCACCGATGAGAAGCTCTATCGAACACTGGGGATAAACATCTGCTGCGAACCGAAGTACGAGTCGCATAGGTATTACCATAAGTAGCCTTGGGGACAATGAATATTATTCATTGTCCCTGACGCTGCGGTTCCGACGGGCACCTGTCCTTGCCCCTTGTTTTGACCACATCGT
>CAYXZC010000064.1:0-9273 GCA_964469815.1 uncultured Eggerthellaceae bacterium
CCCTGGATGAAATCGTTCATGACCGTGGCCATATAGCCGCCGACCACCACATAGATGCATGTGATGACCGCCATGCCGATGACGCAAACGTCATAGGGAAGGTCGAACGCCATCCCGAAAAGACGCGAAAGTCCGTTATAGACAGAAGCGGTGTACGGAATAAGGAAGATGAAGATGATGGCCGCAGCCGCAATGCGCAGTGCGCGGGAATCGTAGCGCTTGCCGAAGAATTCCGGCATCGTCTGTGCGCCAAGGCGATGCGTCATCTCTCGGGTGCGCGGACCGAGCACCCACCAAGCAAGAAGGCTTCCCAGAATGGCGTTGCCGATGCCTGCCCATGTGGCAGCGATGCCGTATTTGAAGCCGAACTGTCCTGCGTATCCCACGAAAACAACAGCCGAGAAATAGCTGGTGCCATACGCGAACGCGCTCATCCACGGACCGACCTTACGGCCGCCGAGCACGAATCCATCGACCGTGCTCGTGGAACGCTTGCAATAGATGCCGACCGCTATCGCGATCGCCACGAATATCAGAACCAAGATTATCTTTGCAACCATTTTTCTACCTTACTTACCTTATTGCCTTGCTCTTACCATTGCTTCGAATCTGCATCCATCGAAGCAAACCTATTGGGGAATTTATGCGCACACGGCCAAGATGCCCTTACAAAGCCATAAAAAAATGGCCTCGAGCAAATTACCCGTGTGCCATTAATATCGATAGACGTATTGTTCGAAGATATTGCGCATACATTTCTGGGCGAAGTGCTCGCTCATGATCGCGCAATCTGCATCGGAACTTTTAGCTGCGAAATGCGCAGCGCGAATGGCTCCCTTTTTGGAATCTGTAAGCTCGATATGTCCCTTGATGAAAGCCATGCACGCTACTTTACCACAATAAAGTGATTTCGTACGAGATTTTTTGGGCGAATTCGGTTCCGGGTTCGCTCCGTTGTGCAAAACGTGACAAGCGGACGAAGATTCCGATCGGCGTTTTAGCCGATAAGAATAGAATGCTAATATCTGGAATCGAATATGCGCTTCGTCTTCTTCTCGCTGCGAGGAAGCTCACCCATGGGAACGGCCTTCGCGATAGGCGTGCATCCGCATTTCGCCTTGAAGATAGTGGCCAGCTCGAGCTCCGCCTTCTCAGCCGCATCGCCTTCAAGCGGCGTTTCGAAAAGCACAGTGAGCACATCATGCCCATCAACATGCTCGATCATCACCTGATACTCGCTCGATGTGCCATCGGTGATCGCTATGACCTCTTCTACCTGCGCCGGGAAGATGTTGCATCCCTTCACCTTGAACATATCATCCGTACGACCCACAAGGATGTCGATGCGTGGATGCTTCTCGCCGCACATGCATTTGCAGTCGCCCGGCAGGATACGCGTAAGGTCGTGAGTACGATAACGGATGAGCGGCGCACCCTGTTTGCGCAGGGTGGTGATGACCAGTTCGCCGATCTCGCCGTCGGGAAGCACCTCGCCTGTAGCCGGATCGACGATCTCTATGTAGCAGAAATCCTCGAATATGTGCATGCCGTGATGCTCATCACACGAGATGCCGATGCCCGGCCCATATATCTCTGTCAATCCATAGATGTCGTAGATCTCGATGCCAAGTTCGTTAGAGATGCGGTTGCGCATCTTCTCGCCCCAACGTTCGGATCCAATAACACCTTTACGCAGCTTCAGCTTGTCGCGAAGTCCGCGCTTGTCGATCTCTTCCGCCAACAGAAGCGCATAAGAGGATGTGGCGCAAAGTACCGTTGCCTGCAGATCCTCCATCATGCGAAGTTGTTTCTCGGTGTTGCCCGGCCCCATCGGAATGGCCATGGCGCCAAGCCGCTCGCAACCGGCTTGAAAGCCGATCCCCGCAGTCCAAAGCCCATATCCGGGCGTTATCTGCACGCGATCGAGCACATTCACCCCTGCGATCTCGAAGCAGCGCGCGAACTGGATAGCCCAATCGGTCACATCTTGAGATGTGTAAGGGATGATGACGGGTGTGCCGGTAGTTCCGGAGGATGAATGGATGCGCACGATCTCGGCATCGGGAACTGCCTGCAAACCCAGCGGATAGACACGGCGCAGGTCATCCTTCTCTGAGAACGGCAGCTTCTCGAAATCTGCCTGCGATGCCACATCGGCAACATCGATCCCCTTGAACTTCTCGGCATAGAACGCCGAGCGATCCTTGATCGTACGAAGCTGTTCACGAATCAGCTCAAGCTGCTCGGGCTTCATCTGCATTTTACCTTCCCCCTTCCAATGCCACCTCGATGGCATGAATGTTCATCTCAACAAATTGCGGCTTCACGCATGCTGAAATGGCTGCGGCCAGATCATCAAGCGAAAGCGGAAGCACGTTTTGGGCAACGGCAACAGCGAGCATCACCGAATTGAGCACCTTGCGATTGCCGCCCAGCTTCGCGATGATGGCAGCATCATTCACCGGCACGAGTCGCGATTGCGGCTGTTTGCGCGTCTTTCCTCGTGTTATGTTCTTCACCATGGCGTTATACAGCGAAAGTTGTATGTTCTCAAGGATCTGCTTCGCATCGTAAGGAGCATCCCCGATGGCCGCCGATACCGGCTCGACCGTGGATGTAGCCGTTACGATGGTGCCGGTCTTCGACAGGTACGGGAGCACGCGGGCGGCCTCGCCCGGTTCAAATGCGATTATCAGATCAGCGCTGCCATGCGTGACCAGCGGCGCGTAAACATCTTCGCCATTGTTGCCGATGCGCACATGCGAGATAACACTGCCGCCTCGCTGTGCCATGCCGATCGTCTCGGCCGTACGCACCTTCCAGCCTTTTGTGCTGGCGGCAAGCGCCAATATCTTCGCAGCGAGCACGGTTCCTTGCCCGCCAACGCCGGTGAGAAGTATGTTTATCATCCTCTGCCACCCCATCTCGATTGCTTGACGGAAGGCCTGTCGGAGCTACTCTCTTCGCGTTCCTTCATCGGGTCATCATTGCCTGATGCACCATAGGATGCACTATATTGGGTGGGTGAATAATGTGCGTATTGGGCATATTGGGCGCGAAGCTTCTCACGCTCTTCACGGGTCATCACCGCGCTTGGCTTGATAGGTTCTTCCTGTGTTGCAGCCGGTGCTTCTGCCTGTGCTTCTTTCTCTTGCTTACGGGCGATCTCACGCTCAGCCTTTCGAGCTTCCCGCTCTGCCTCCAAAGCCGTTCTTTCAGCTTCAAGAGCGGCTCTGCGTTCAGCTTCGCGAGCCGCCTCCCGTGCGGCTTTTTGAGCCTCGCGCTTCATGGCCTCCTGTGCTTCTTTGCGCGCAGCCTCTGCCGCCTCTCTAGCCGCACGGCGCTGCGCCTTCTCGGCTTGAGCCGCCAGCCAAGCCTCTTCGCCGTCATCGACCTCTATGTACACGCTGCTGTTAAGGGCATCCAGAACATCTAAGGCTCCCTCATCTGCTTCCTGACCCGACTGACCCGGTTCGTCATCTTCATGATCGCGCGTCAGATCTATCTCGCCGGTAAGATGCGCGTCTCGATGATAGCCTGCATCCGTATATCGTGGGGAGATAGGCGTTGCGCTACCCTCGACAATGGTGCCATCAAGATCGACCGGGATGGTCTGGCCGGTCTGGCCGGTCACATTCGTTATGGCCTTGCGCCTGTAGGACGTGTTCTTCATGTAATAATGCTTTGGCGATCCATCAGATGCGTCAGGCTTATCCGATCCAGCCGCCAGCTTGGATGAATCGATGTCCTGTCCGACAAGGTTGCTGTTCCTGTTGTTGATCACAGCATCACGAGCAGCTCCGTAAGCCGCTGCTGCCGTAGAGTACTCATCGAAGCTATCGCCTGTTAGCGAATCGACCAGATTGCCGACCAACCCATCGAAATTATCGCCAAGCTCATCGAACTTCACACGCTCGACATTGGACGCTTCCTCTTCGACGATCCTGCGCGAGAAGCGCCTTGCGCGCGGTCTTGCCGGTTTGTCCTGTCTGGACTGCCTGTTTGGATCTTTCGGATCAGGCCTTCTTCCAGCCTCGTTCGCGCCTCTTAGATCCTGTTCCGATCGACTGCGATTGATCGGTCGCGCAATTCCGCTTCCTACACGGATGGCATCCTCTGAGAGGTCGCCTTCACCGGCTTCAGCACCTTCGCTCCAACGGCGATATCCGCTGGAAGGGATCTGCACATCGACAGTGGCATCGGTGAATGAGTCGGCGAACAGCTCTTCTTCTGTTGCACGCGACCCCCCATCAGTTGTTCCACGTGAAACCCGCGGTGCATCTGCCGCAGCGATCTTCTCTAAAGAACCTGTGCCATACATCTCGGCGAGATTCAGCCCACCTGAATCAAGCTCGAACGCATCCTCTATCTCGAGCATCGAGCGTACCGACTGCGCGGACTCGTCCATCCGCTGCTGCGACCGTTCCTGCGGCTCTTCGCTATCTTCAAGATCGGCCTCATCGCTTCCGATATGTGTTCGCTGCGATCCCTCATCGACATCCACGCCGTAAGCCTCAGCTGCTTCAACATCCATACCGCTACTGACAGAGTCAGCGTTACGCGCATCTTCACGAGCACTGGCACCATCTTCGCCTGCGTTCTTTCCCGCTGAACCCAAGTTCACACTGCCAGGCACATCAGAGCCTGCAACCGTTGCCCGGCGAGCGCTCTCGAAGAGCGCCTTTTCCTCAGGAGTGAGGATCTCGATGGCTTTGAACGGACAGACCTGCAAGCACAATCCGCAACCATTGCACTGGCTCTCATCGATAAGCGCCTGTCCGCGATCCTTGCTCTTCACGCCCTTTGCCTGCGAATCGAACCCGATCGCCGGGCATCCGATCTCGGTTATGCATTTCTTGCAACCCGTGCAGGCGTTAACATGCACCTTAGCGGGCGATCCGAACGGTTGGAGCCACACACAGGGACTCTTGAAGATGATCGCTGTGGGCGCCTCTTCCAAAAGCGACTCGATGCAAGCAGATTCTGCCGCTGCTTCATCAAGAGGATCGACCTCGGTTATGGAGCTTATGCCCAACGAACGCAGCACTCCTGCGATGTCGATCGGTTCGCTTTGCGACCCCATAAGGGTTGCGCCGGTTCCCGGGTGTGGCTGCGATCCCGTCATCGCGGTAGTCGAGTTATCCAAGATGCAGATGGTTATATCATGCTGGTTGTACACAGCGTTCGCCACACCGGTCATCCCACTGGCAAAGAACGTGGAATCCCCGATGAAAGCTATGCTCTTCTTAAAGGGGTTAGTAACGCTGAATCCTTGCGACATCGTGATCCCGGCACCCATGCAAAGGCACGTATCGCAAGCATCGAGCGGCATGGCGTTTCCAAGTGTATAACAGCCGATATCGCCACAGAAAACCGCGTCTTCACGGGCGATCTTGAGCTTCTTTACCGCACGTTTCATAGCATAGAAAGCGCCTCTATGCGGGCAGCCGGCACAAAGAACGGGCGCTCGCATGGGAAGGTTCCCGCTGTAGGCTATGAGCGCTTTCGGACCGAGCACCTGCTCTACGAGCTGAACAAGCTGGACGCTTTGAATACCGTCATCTGGGCGCATTGCCTGAATGCTCGACTTGCCGTATTTGTCGAAGAAGGCGGCTATCCTATAAGCCGCATCTTCGGTTGAATTCTCGCCCCGATCATTCGCCTCTTTCGTGAGCTTCCCGTGGATGTTGGGTGAAAGGAAGCTGGCACCCGATACCTTCAGCAGCTCCTCTTCGATCACCGAATCAAGCTCCTCGAGCACGAGAACATCCGACAAGTCCTTCAAGAACCTCCGCGCGATCCGGCTTGGGAATGGGTAAGGCGTACCTATCTGCAAGAACCTGTACGATGGCACGTTAGCGCCTGCCGCCTCGGCTTCCCGCTCGATGAGCTCGATGGCCTCGAGCGCATATTGCCTGGACACGCCACCGCAAACGATCCCCAGTTTAGGACGCTCACCCGCGTAATCAGCACCATAGATCTCCACACGTTCGGCATTTGCGCCCAGCTCCGTGGAAAGATCGGGAAGGGCACGCGCCGGCATTCCCGACAGCTTGTCGAAACCGTTGTTGAATCGGTTCAGAGCCGGGTCATATGTGAAATCGTAGGCGATGGAGCCCAGTCGCTGATTGATCTCGCCGTGCGCCCGATATGAACGCTTCGGGAAGATGACCCATTCGCTCGGATCGCGTTCGAACCCGTCTTCGGGAAGAGGGCGCGCAACAGTACGGGGTTGCACCTCGAAGAAGGTGGAAGCGTGATCGATCCGCGTGGTAGGGCGAACTATCACAGGCGTTTTGTAGCGCTCGGAAAGCTCGAAGGCTTCCTTCATCATAATAAAGCCCTGTTCAGGGGTAGCCGGATCGAGCACGGGAACCTTCGCGAAAGCAGCAAAGCGTCGGGTGTCCTGTTCGGTCTGTGAGGATATGGGGCCTGGGTCGTCAGCCACAAAGAGAACCAAGCCTCCTCGTACGCCGACGTAGTTGAGCGACATGAGCGCATCGCTTGCCACATTAAGCCCTACTTGCTTGCAAGTGAACAACGCTCTCGCACCCGACATGGATGCGGCTGCCGCTACCTCGAGCGCAGCCTTCTCGTTGCATGACCACTCAACGTAAACCCCTTCTGCTTTACCGGTCTTGTGAAGCCTGGCTACTGTTTCGATGACTTCGGAGGAAGGCGTGCCGGGATAACCCGCCACGACATTCACCCCGGCCTCCAACGCGGCATGCGCGAAGGCCTCGTTTCCCATCAGCAGCCGTTTTGCCATGCTTTAGGCCTCAGCCATTTCTTCTTTTAGATCGATGATCGCCTGACGGGCATGGATCGCAGCGTCCTCTGCTGCCGATGATCTTGGAGTTGCACCCGCTCCTATGATCTGCGTAGCTAGAATGGCAGCGTTCTTCGCCCCGTTGATGGCAACGCACGCAACAGGTACTCCGCTGGGCATCTGAACCATGGACAACAGAGAATCAAGGCCGCCGAGATCAGAGGTCTTCATCGGAACCGCGATAACAGGAAGTGGCGTGTACGCTGCCACGACTCCGCCCAGATGGGCAGCTTTACCGGCAGCCGCGATGATGACCTGCATGCCGCGATCGGCTGCTGTGGAAGCCCAGTCATGAACCTCGGCAGGCTTTCGATGCGCGCTTGCGATCTTCAGCTCATAGGAAATGCCGAGCGCATCGAGCTGTTCGGTACAAGCCTCCATTACAGGAAGGTCGGATTTCGACCCCATTATGATGCCGACCAAAGGTTCGGAACCTCCTGCTTGATCGTATCGATCATCGCTCGGAACGCTTTTGATTGTTTGAGAATTTTGATCAGACATGAGACACCTCTCTTGTTTGCTTAATGATATCATCATGTGCCCTGCTCTGCCGCGGAAAGAGGGCGATACGCCGCTTGCGTTGGGATGCGGCCTATCACGCTTCCTGATCCTTCAAAAGCCGCGAAGCTCGCTCGCTTCTCTGTGACAGGTCACACGATGCTCTTTCGACAGCTCAAGCAATACATAGCGCATGCTAAAAGCGGCACAGTATCGAAGATTGGGATGACGTAGCGCGCATCGTATACAGGCGCGATGATGCAAAATGCCAGCAACACCAAAAACGGAACGAACAGCACCGCCGCTTTCACCCGCCGCCTGCACATGCAATAGAAGAGCAACGCCGGGATCCAAAGCGCATATGTCACGATCAAAAGCGGCAAATCCAATCCCGGTATGCGCGCGATCGTACCATACGCATCGTCCAACCCGTTTCGCAGCCAATCCAGCTCATCCGGATTCCAGAGCATATAGCGCTTGGCATCGCCTTCGCCCATCTTCGTATCCACTGTTACCATACGGATGTTGATGAAGGCCGTAGGTGCTACATAGTATCCGGCAAGCCCCCAAAAAGCCGCCGCGTAGGAATCGGGATGCTTCCATCCTTGCTGCGCGTAAACTTGCAGGTAGTTCGCAATATCTTCGTTCGTTGCATCAAGGTTGTATCGATACTTCACCGCATCCTCGAAATCGAACTGGTAATCCTCCGCCAGCCTATCGTAGTCGAGCACCTTCGCTATGGCCTCGCGCTCCTCATCCGTTACCTCGTCACCATGGTCAGCCACATAACGCGCCGTCTGTTGGAACAGCGGACCGAGCACCTCTTGCTTGCCACCGGGTATGATGTTCAGCGCCGGAAACACCGCAAGCGGCAAAATGATGCCCGCAATAGCCACGCTCACAAGTGCGGGCGCCAGGCTTTCCCACACTTTCGCGCGCCCTTTGCCCCTCAGTTTGATTGCCAAGAATACTGCTGCTGGGATCACGACGAACAAGCCTGTCTTCTTCGTCAGGCACAACATGAGCGCGCACAGGCAGAACAGCACCAGATTACGCGGACGACCCAGGAATGCGCCGCGCGTGCGCACCGTTTCGAACAGCCCCATGAAATACCCTATGAAGAAGATGGCGAAAAGGCTATCCTTCACCATGCAAAGCGACCAAGTCGATACGAACGGCATGATCGTGAAGAAAACATACGTTGCGAAAACCGCGATCAGCGGACAACCGATGCGTCGCATGTACGCGCACGCTCCCGTGAAAACAAGCAGGTATGCAATGCCTTGGATGCACACGAACGCGAAGACACCGGCCATCCAGTTTCCTGTGAGTTGGTCGCTTACCCAGCCGAATGCGCCGTAGATCATGGTTGTGAGCACCGGGTGATGATCCACGAGCCACGCATCGGTCAGCGTTTTCCAATAGACATCCGACCATGGGATTATGGCTATCGGGTGATTCTCGGGATAGACCTGATACATCTGGTAATACGTGTCCCAATACGTCGACCCGGGAAAATTCGCGATGAACCACGGCAGCCAGAATAGCCCCATGATGGCAGCGAAGAGAAGGATGCTCTTGCGTGACCAGCGCGGCGTGACCCGATCGAGGAAGCGGGCGAAGCGGTCAGGGGTGCCATCGATGGTTCTACCTTGGCCAAGATGCGCAATAAGATCGAAGAGCAGATCTCCCAGGATGAAGAGCGCCACGAAAATGAATGTGAACAGGAAGATGAGCGCGACCGAAGAGGAAAGATCCAGTACCGGCGACCCTTCGCCGGCAACATATGAGACCCCGAAAACTCCGCAGACGGAAAGGATCGCAGACAGCGCGAATGCGATCAGCCAATCACGTGATGACATCGTTTTAACTAGCGAGTTGAGCATCCTTGCATTATAGCTGTGCCTTGGATCGGAAAAGAGATTCGTCCGTTATTGTGCAAGAAC
>CAYXZC010000065.1:0-8736 GCA_964469815.1 uncultured Eggerthellaceae bacterium
TCTTCTCGCAGTTCTCGCCGACACCGGCAGTTAGGACGATCGCATCCACGCCACCCATGACAGCGATGTATTGCCCGAGATATTTCTTCACAGAGTTCGAATACATCTCATAGGCCAACTGCGCTCTTTCGTCCCCCTCTTCGGAGGCGGTCCTGATAGAGCGAAGGTCGTTGGATATGCCCGATATCCCCAATAGGCCGGATCGCTTGTTGAGAAGATCGTTGATCTGTTCAGTGGAGAGATTCTCGTGCTCCATCAGGAAAGGCACGATAGCCGGATCTATGACCCCAGAGCGCGTTCCCATCATGAGCCCATCAAGAGGCGTCAGACCCATCGAAGTGTCGATAGCGACTCCATGGTCGACAGCTGTCATGGAGCATCCGTTTCCAAGATGGCAGGTGATGATCTTCAGATCCTCGATAGGCTCTTCCAGAAACGCAGCGGCTCGCTCTGCGATGTACCTATGGGATGTTCCATGTGCCCCGTACTTGCGTATGGCGTACTTCTCGTAGAATTCATAAGGGATAGGGTACATATAGGCCTTGGGCGGCAATGTTTGGAAGTAAGATGAATCGAACACTGCGACCATCGGTTTGTCGGGCATGAATCGCTGACACGCCTCGATGCCCATCAGGGCAGCCTTATTATGCAGCGGTGCGAGCTCGGCCAGCTCATCGATCTTCTCGATTACGAAATCATCGATAAGAACCGACTTGTCGAAGTATTTGCCGCCTTGAACGATCCTGTGACCTATAGCATCGATCTCATCGAGCGAATCTATGGCCTTATGATCCCCTTCCGTCAGAGCGCTCAGCACATGGCGCATGGCATCATTGTGATCCTTCATCGGGATGGATATGACCACTTCATTATCGTCTATCCCGTGCTTGTGCGAAGCTTCATCCGATCCGACACGCTCGCAGATACCCGTGGCCAAAAGCGCATGCGTCTCGATGTTGATGAGCTGGTATTTCAAAGAGGATGAACCTGCGTTCAAAACTAAGACATTCAAGAGTAACTCCCCCATTGAGCTTTTGAAGAATCTTAAATCTCAATTCTAACCAAAGCGCTTTGAGGAACGCCCGATAGATACGTGCTTTTCGGCGAGAGGAGCAAAGCTTGGAACTGGCGATGGATGTGAATGTCAACCTATGACCGCAAAGAAGGATTCCCTTCGTTCATCTGCTCGCCGCCCAATACGTGGACATGCACATGATGCACGGTTTGGCAGGCATCGTCGTTCGTGTTTATTATGATGCGGAACCCGCTCTCGTCCACGCCTTTGATCTTGGCCACATCTTTGATGGCAGCCATGATATGGGCCATCTCATCGGCCGGGATGTCATCGATGATATTTTTGTAGTGATCCTTGGGAACGATGAGGACATGCACGGGCATCATCGGATTGGCATCTTCGAATGCTGTCACATGATCGTTCTCGAAAACGATGCTCGCAGGGATATCCCCATTGGCTATCTTGCAGAAAATGCAGTTGTCGTCTTTCATCTCTTCTCCTAGATACTAGTATATGGATTTGGCAGCCTTGAACATGCAAAGGTTCGATGATCAGGCTTTTTGCAGCGTCGTATCCTGTGTTCGATCATCCACCGTATCAACAAGCTCTCCCATCAACACCTCCACCTGTTGCTCAGCGCTGCTCAACCGCTTCTGAAGCGAAGAGAGCAACGCCACACCTTCGGCGTACTTGGAAAGGCTCTCCTCGAGCTCGAGCGTACCGGATTCAAGCTGCACGACTATCTGCTCGAGTTGATCCATTGCTTGACGAAAGGTCATATCCTCTATCTTCTCATCCATCCAACATCCTCCTTCTCAAGATCGATCTACACTACGTTGTGTTGTCCGACATCGAACTCTTCCAGCGTTATCATCACTTTCTGCTTGCCGACGACCTTGCAATCTATGATCCCATCGGACAGGACGACATCCATCCTCGAAGCGATATCGACATCCTCGATGGACGATATGACGACGCCATCGCTGTCCTTCGCTATCGAATACCCTCGGGATAGCACCTGCAGAGGAGAAAGATCCTCCAAGCGCGATGCCACCAGGGAAACCTTGGTCTTGAACGGATCCAAAGAGACCTTGGATGCCCGACGCATGCGAGACGCATACGGCTCCAAACCCTGCTTCAAAGAAGACACCTTGGATCCGAGCAGCAATCGAAACGTCCTTTCAAGAAGATCCAAACGCGCGCCCATCTTATCCAGATTGTCAGGAAGAACGTGCTCGAGCCTTGATGAGAGATCATCCAAGGTCTGCGCGACATCTGCGAACAGTCGATCGGGCTCTGCGAAAGCACCTCTTGCTCCGACGACTTCTAGGCGTTTCGCCAGATCGGATATGCGGCGAAGCTCGGATGACCTCAAACGCCTGGCTTGATCGGCAAGTCGCATCCTTGTCTCTTCCAATGCAGGGGATATGCTCTCAGCTGCAGCGGTGGGAGTTGAAGCACGAATATCTGCCACCATATCGGCAATGGAGGTATCAGGCTCGTGCCCGATACCTGTGACGATAGGCGTCTTCGCATTGGCGATCGCATACGCCAAAGCCTCATCGTTGAACGGCATGAGATCCTCGAAGGAACCGCCACCGCGAACGAGCAGGATTACATCGAGACCCTTATCATCGAGAAGCCTCAAACCCTCTGCGATGTTCTGCGGCGCGCCTTCGCCTTCCACAGGAACTCCGGCAAGGAAGACCTTTGCAACAGGAAAGCGCCTTCTGAGCGTGCGAAGCACATCATGCACAGCTGCCCCTCTAGGCGATGTGACAAGCCCTATGCGCTCAGGAAAAACGGCTACCCGTTTCTTCCTCTCAGGCGCCATCAGGCCTTCCGCCTGCAGTTTCTTGGCAAGGTTCGCGACCTTGAGCCGCAGATTGCCCTCACCTGCCAACGAGAGCGAGAAGACATCGAAGTTCATGCGTCCCTTGGCAGCATACAGGGTGAACCTTCCGGAAAGCTCGACAAGGCTTCCAACGCTCAGCTCCACACCTGATGCGTTGTACCTGTTCATCCACATCATGCAAGGCAGGGTTGAGCGATCATCCTTTATGGAGAAGTACACCGCCTTGTAGCCGGGCTTGTTGGATAGCTCCGATATCTCACCCAACACCTTGACGGTTATGCCCTCAAGTGCGCCTTTGGCGATCGACAACGCTTGCGATACGCTTATCGCAGAAGAAGCGCCCGCCTGTTCTGCAGCCTCAGTCACGATTGTTCCCTAAGAGCCAAAGAAGCTGCAATATGGAGGTCAGGGCAGCGGCAAGATAGGTTAGCGCGCACGCACGAAGGACATCGAAGGATCCCTTCTGCTCGCTTTGCGGAAGACCGATGCTCTGCATATAGGCCATCGCTCGCCTTGATGCATTGAATTCGACCGGAAGCGTTGCGATCTGGAATAGAACGACGACCGCATACATGATGATGGCTGCCCAGACAAGGCCGGCAAGATTCATGACTATCCCTATCAGAAGGATGAATATCCAAGCGTTCGATGCCACGTTTGCCACAGGCACGATGGCGCCCCTGATCTTCATCGGCGTATAGCCGAATGCATATTGGCAGGCATGACCCACTTCATGGCAAGCTGTCGCTAAGGCCGTAATGGATGTTGCGCCGTAGGCTTCAGGCGACAGCGTGATCGAATTGGTCCTTGGGTCGAAGAAATCCTGACCGTTCCCACCCGGTCTTATCGAAACGTCCCTTATACCGTAATAACCCAGCATCTGCTGCGCTGCCTGTGCGCCCGTTATCCCGAGCGAATTCGGAACGTGGGAATATTTCATGAGCTTGCCGTTGACATAGGCCTGCGCACCAAGGCCTATAGCGAGCGTGACCACTATCAAGGCTAGATAGCTGTAATCCATATCGACCTCCTGAACCGGTTCTTGTGATCACATCCTGCGATCCCAAGAACCGATGATCCTACAATAGATGCTTCGATGTAGATTCTAACCTTAGAACCTACATCCTATATATCTGTCTTGCGCAATACTACCAACTCGTTATCATCCAATGCGAGCACTATCTTTCCATCCAGAAGCTCAAGGAGCTCATCTCCGATCATAGCCCTTCTCCAGCCCTGCATCACCTCGGTATCTTCGATATGACCTCTAGCCACATTGGACAGCTCTGATTGGGATACCAGCGTTTGAAGCGCGATGCCGTTCTCTTTCGCACGAAGCCTTGCGAGAGCCCACATCATGTCGACTGCAAGATCGACATTGGGCTCGTTGGTGTTGCACTGATCGAGCCTTGGCCAATCCTGCTCGGGAAGCGAGTAGCCCTTCTGCATCAGGGATATGACCTGACGGGCATCTTTCGTAGGAAGATGCCCGCGAATCCCGCGTATCAAGAACAGCTCATCTATGTTTCGCGGCTCGCGCTTGCAAGCCTCCACTATCTGCTCATCCGTGAGTACCCATTTTCTGGGGATGTTGCGCTCTTGGGCGGTGATCTCACGCCAAGCTGCCACCTCGCGAGCGGCGCTCAACTGATGGCGATTGAGCTGATTGCCTCTTTTTAGGCGCTTGTACCGTTCATACGGATCGATCGTATAGCTCTCCGGATCGGATAGCGAATCGAAATCCTCATCAAGCCAACCAAGCCTCCCCTTCTCTTCGAGCATCCCTCTCATGATGTTGTAGAGCTCGGGCAGATAGGCCACATCGGCCTCAGCATAGACCAACTGCGAGCGCGCCAATGGGCGCTGGCTCCAATCGGTGAACGAATCTCCCTTCTTGAGGGATACGCCGCAAAACGAACCCACAAGAGAACCTAGGCCGATCTGGTGGCTCTGCCCGAGCAAGGCGGCGGCTATCTGCGTATCGAATAGCGGGCGCGGAGTTTCCCCCGTTATCCTATACAAGATCTCGATATCCTGCTTGCCTGCGTGGAAGAGCTTCGTTATCGACTCATCTAAGAGAAGCTCTCCGACACGGCCAAGATCGTCTATCGCGAGCGGATCTATGACCACTATCTCGCTATCTGTGGCCATCTGCAGAAGGCAAAGCTGCGGATAATAGCTCTTCTCTCGGATGAATTCGGTATCTATGGCCAAGATATCGGACCTCTTGGCGCGATCGATGAAAACGTTCAACTCCTCATCTGTATCGATGTAATTCAAGTGCGCTCCTGAAGTTCAAGATGTTTCTTCCATTATCGAGTATATGCTAATGATCCTTAGATATAGTAATATCCATGATATCTGACCGAAGGGAAAATCATTGAAGCTTTTGGTTATCAACAACATGGTATCCGGATTGGATGATGGTGCCATCTTCGATTACATACGCTCTTTCTCGAAGGACGGCGATGAGGTCGTCATCAGGAGCACCGATGGCACGACCGATCTGCGTGCGTATCTCTATGATGCGGAAGATTTCGATTGCGTTGTCGCATCGGGCGGCGACGGCACTGTGTCGGCTGTTGCATACGAGCTTGCAGACACCGCTATCCCTTTGCTGCCATTTCCTGCCGGCACAGCTAACCTTCTGACAACGAACCTTTATTCTCCGACAGAGCCACATGCTCTAGTCGATATGACGAAGGCTTTGCAAACGATGGATTTCGATATCGGGGAGATAACGCTATCCGATGGGTCCAAGCATGGCTTTCTCATAATGGCTGGAGCCGGATATGATGCGACCATAATGAAAGATGCCGAGGAGGGCAAGAAGCTCTTAGGTCAGATGGCGTACTTCACATCGGCATTCACGAACACCAATCCGCAATACTCGGATTTCGAGATAATGATCGATGGGCGCATCGTAAAAAGTTCCGGTGTCGGAGTGCTCGTGATCAACTTCTCCAAGATCCAATTCGATATCTCGGTGATCCACGAGAACAATCCACGTGATGGGCTGTTCGATGTTGTCGTCTTGAAGACCAAGGATGCGTACGGCCTTCTTCCTGCGCTGTTCGCAGCTATATTGGACAGATCGGGCGACTTTCCAGACAGATCGAGCGCCTTCGAGGTATACAGGGCAAAAGAGGTATCGGTCATAGCCACACCGGCTTTGAACGTGCAATATGATGGGGAGACGATAGACCTTCTAACGCCGTTCAAGATCAAGATGATTCCTCGAGCCTGCAGGTTCGTCGTGTCTGATGCCTGCCTTAAAGCCTATTCGGATGCGTGATGCGATCTCTCAATCCTTGCCTGAGCTTTGAGCATCCGGATCGGGCACATCGATCGATACTGCTTTGGCATGCTTGGACGATTGCTGCTTCTCAAGCTCTTTCTCGTACTTGCGAAGGTTCGAATTGAACCGCATCTGGATGAGCTCGAGCACGATAGCGAATATCATCGCGAAATACATCATCATCTTTTCAAGATGCATTCCCAAAAGCTCTATGCCCGTTGTGATCCCCAATGAATCCAAGACCAGCAGGATCCCTATGGCCGTTATGAACACCAAGGCAAGAATCTTCATCTCAGCGTTGGCGTTGATGAAATTCGAGATGGGATCGATGAATATCATCATGATGATGATGGCTATCACGACCGCGAAGATCATGATAAGAAGATGCTCTGCAAGCCCCACGGCCGTGATGACCGAATCTATGGAGAACACGATATCCATGATCATGATGGTGCCTACAGCCTTCGGCAGCGTGATGAAGTGCTTCGCCGCATGCTCCTCGGAATGCTCTGCCTTTATATCGGTAAGATCGAGCGTGGAGCGAAGCTCAGCTATGCCCTTATAGATGAGATATGCACCCCCGGCAAGGAGAACCAGGTCACGTACGGTAAGGTCGTGCTGCCAATCTCCAAGGTCTATTGTGAAGATCGTGGTCGTCATATGAACGAGCCAGCTTGCGAAGCACAGGAACAGACAGCGCATGACGAGCGCGCCGGCAAGGCCGAGCTTTCGCCCTATATGCTGTTTGTCTACCGGAAGCTTATCCGTGGTGAGCGATATGAAGACGATGTTATCGATCCCGAGAACGATCTCAAGGAAGGTCAGCGTCAAAAGGCTTATCCACGCCTCGGGTGTTAGCAAGAATGAAAGATCCATGCATGACAAGATAGCTTAGAAGCGCTGATGTTGCAATGATATAATCCGTATGGTTACCGAAATGAGGGGATTGCGACAGTGAGCTCTAACAGACCAAGCATCAACGGCGCATCGAAAGGTTCAAATGATCGGGCGTCTCACTCTCGAGATAATGGCGCCGAGAAGAAGCACATATCGCACCATGATGGAACCAACCTCTCGCATCAAAGGATATTGATCTCGAACAATTCCATCCATTTGGACAGTTCTATGGATGCGGAGCGATCGATCGATGACGCTGATGCTCATAGGTCGAATGCAAGGCCTGATAGAAGATCGAATGCGAGCCAGACCCGCTCAGCCGTTCATGGATCACAGCATATAGAAGACGATGATGATCTTTATGCCTCTATAGCAAAGGGTCACCTAAGCTCTGAAGATGCAAAGGATGCCGTCTCAAGGAAAGACGACTCGCCAGCCAAAACCGATGCTCTTCTCGATCGGATGCCGGATGCGTACGAAGGTGCAGACGATATCGAAGAACCTACATCTGATATCGATCTCTCTCATAATGATAGTGCATCGATGAAGGAAAGAAAGCCTAAGGGCACAGAATTCAGCATGCTCAAGGGCTCTAATAGGATGTCTACAGAGCCATCTTTGCGCAGAACCGATATCGATTCGAGTAACACCCTTCGACCCAGGCAAGATGGCACAGAGAAGATCCGATACCTCAATGGCGATAATCTTTCGCGTCCCTTGACGATGCCGAAGAAGTACAGACGCACATCCTATATAGTGATCGCCATCGCAGTGGCCATAGGCGTTGCTTTCCTTGCTTTCTATTTCGACACCACGGTGAACGCTCCAATACGCGAAAAGCAGCTTATGCAGCAAAAACTTGACGAGAAGGTCGATCTAGCACTACCGAACATGGTATCGCTCCTTCCGATGGATGATGCCACCATTCTCGCAACGCTCCAAGCTAGCGGAGATACTATCTTCAACAAATCGGAGATGCAGGGAAACACATCAGCGATGGAGCTCATCAAGCTTCCTGCCGGGATGGATCTCTCCAATGCCGCCGCCTTGTATCTTCAAGGGATCAACAAGCTTTCCGGATTGGAGGCCGCTTCCCTTCTGAATGGCTCATGGGATCTTGATGTGGATCGTTCAAAGGGAATGAACATGGCTATCCACTATGCTGATTTCCAATCCGGTACTGCTGATGCTGCTGTGCAGAATGCGCTTGTAACCCAAGGTCTTGATCAGACGGTGCTCAGCGAGTCGGGAGTGGACGATTCGGGCAACACATATGCTACCGGCAATGTGGATGTGAACGGAACGATGTACGCATGGAAGATCTCCGCTCTTCCGCTCTCAGAGATATATTCTGTCAATGGGCTTCCCGATGATGCCATGTATGTGGGCATAAGATTCACAAGCTAAGGATCTGAAGCGAAACGAGCGCGTAGCTATACTCATAACCATACGATCTTAAGGGAAACGAGATGGAGGCGACGTCCGGATTCGAACCGGAGATAAAGGCTTTGCAGGCCTCTGCCTTACCACTTGGCCACGTCGCCATGCCCGATACTTAAAAGAGGCCAGCCAATTTGATGACCGGCCTCAAGCATTCGATGGAGCGGACAACGGGATTCGAACCCGCGACCCCCACCTTGGCAAGGTGGTGCTCTACCAGCTGAGCCATGT
>CAYXZC010000066.1:0-8508 GCA_964469815.1 uncultured Eggerthellaceae bacterium
GCCGCTTGATTCAGGGCCATAGATCTCTATGATCCTTCCACGGGGCACACCCCCGATGCCTAAAGCGATATCGAGCGGAAGCGCACCTGTTGGGATAGCACTGACATTGAGATCGGCTTCGCTATCCCCTAGCTTCATGATGGATCCGCGACCAAATTTCTTTTGAATCTGATCAGTGGTCGTTTTGAGCAATTCTTCTTTTGTCTGACTCATTTCAGCTCCTTGATACTGCGTTTCAATCTATCGTTGAAACTAGCCACTAGAATAATTATACGAACACTTGTTTGTCTGTCAAGCATCTACAGTGCTCAAAGCGGTGACCGAACCTTGTTCGTACATCACATACACTAACGATGCGGTCTGACAAAAACATTGCAGGAACGCTTATATCATCCATGATCGGAACTTATGCGCATAGAGCATGATGAAAGAACGACCTGGTTGTGAACAAGGCACGGATCTTCACTAGATCGAAGTAGAACACAGCGAAGACCTTGCAAATTTCTTGCAAATATCTGAAATGAATCTTATATGGGATCTGAACGATGTATCGAATGTTCACTATCCCTGATCGAGAGGATCGATATATGCAAGCATCATCCGTAATGCCTCTTTCGTGCTGAGCAGGCGAACCTGTTGCCTGTCTCCCTCAAAGACGAATCGCTCAGATGATGATCCCTTATCGCCTGCGATCCCTAAAAACACCGTTCCAACGGGCTTTCCTGGCTCAGCTCCGCTAGGCCCTGCGATCCCTGTAGCAGAAACAGCCACATCGGCATCGAGCCTCGCACGTGCTCCCCTTGCCATCTCTTGAGCTGTCTGCGCATTAACGGCACCTTCAATCTCCAGCAGCTTCTCATCCACATCGAGCACGGAACTCTTCACTGACAGATCATAGCTCACAACAGCTCCTTTGAACACAGAAGATGATCCAGGGACAGACGTGAGCTCTGTGGAAATCATGCCTCCGGTAAGGCTCTCCGCTGTGGATAACGTGATGCCCTTCTCGGTTGCCACCTTCACGATCCTTGTTGCAAGATCGCCGATCTCTTGCCTCAGTACAGTGATGCCTCCATCCTCTTGCTCGGATGGAACCTCAGAGAACATCGGCCATGCTTTAACGATATAGTCGAGCATCGAGATGATGGTAAGGATCAAGGCCAATGCCATCGCGATCCACGCGATGATATAGAGCTGCACATGGATATCGCTATTCAGATTCGGGAAGACGAAGCTGTCCTTCAACAGGAAAAGGACGATAGCGATGATCTGCGTGACCGTCTTCGCTTTGCCATACCAGCTAGCTGCTATCACATGCCCTTTCGTGGCTGCGATCATCCGTATCCCAGACACGATGAATTCACGCGTGATGATTATGAGCACAGGCCAAGAAGGAAGGACCTGCAATTCGACCAAAGCGAGCAGAGCCGCTATCACCAAGATCTTATCCGCCAAAGGATCTGCGAATTTCCCAAAATCGGTGACCTCGTTGCGGCTCCTGGCCAGATAGCCATCCAGCCAATCCGTGCATGATATGAGCACGAAGATGATGCAAGCTATGATCGACTTGGCGGAGTTGCTGACAACGTCCAATACCCCGAACCATTCCGGCCAAGGGCTTAGAAGAGCGACAACGAAAACGGGCACCAGGCAGATCCGCGTGATCGTTATCACATTCGATGGCGTGAGTATCCTGTTCGACGCGGTATTGCTATTCGTCATCTAATGATCCCCTGTTTTCATCTCTGCTTCCATATCGAAGAACAGAGTATCCGATATAGTAGCATCCACGATGCACCCGACATCGCCTCCATCGAGGAAGGTGATGCCATCGACCTCAGGCGCCTGCCATTGGCATCGTCCCACGAGCTGACCATCGGATTCGCGACCCTCAACCATGAATGCTGTGGTCTTGCCGATCCTGTTCGAGATGTTCACCGCACTGACAGCATCTGCAACATCACGCAAGACCTGAGCCCTGTAGTGCTTCTCCTCCTCATCCACCTGATCAGGAAGCTTAGCTGCGCGCGTCCCTTCCTCGCAAGAATATGGGAAGATCCCCACATAATCGAAATAGCCCTCTTCAACGAAATCCTTGAGAGCTTCGAATTCCTCTTCGCCTTCTCCCGGAAAGCCTGTGATGAGCGTAGTGCGCAATGCGATATCAGAAACGACCTCTCTTGCATGCTCGATAAGCTCGACAAGATCGGATCTATTGCCAGATCTGTTCATGGCTCTCAAGATGCCAGCGTCGATGTGTTGGAAGGGAATATCCAGATAAGAGCACACATTGGGCATACCCGCGATGACATCCAACAGATCATCGGTTATCCCTTCAGGTTGAACGTACATGACACGAAACCATGTGTCCGCATGCTTCTCGGCAAGCTTTCGAAGCAGCCACGCCAAAGACCTTCCGCCATCAAGATCCTCACCCCAACGCCCGGTATCCTGAGCGATGAGGACGATCTCCTTCTTGCCTTCTGCAACGAGCTTGGTAACCTGCCTGTCGATATCTTCAAATTCGAAGCTATGGTAGCGGCCGCGGATCATGGGTATAGTGCAATAAGAGCACCATCTATCGCACCCATCCGATATCTTCACGTAAGCGAAATACCGCCCGTCATGCACCGGATCGAGTTCTTCGTTGAAGCCATCAAGCGATGCAGATGAAATATCATCCAAAGCATCTGCATCTTCGCGTGAGCGATCTTGCAAGCACGAGGACACCACAGAGACGATATCACCCTCATCGCAACACGGCACGAAAGCGGCAACTTCCCCGAATTCCTCTTCCAGCTCATGCCCATACCTTGACGGCATGCAACCTGTGACCACGACAGGGATGCTTCCCAAGGAATCACAGATGCCCAAAGAATCAAATACGGCATCTATGCTCTCTTCGGCGGCACTCTGGATGAACGAGCATGTGTTCACGATGATGATATCGCTTTGTCGCACATCATCAACGATGCGAGCACCGGCATCTTCAAGCAACGCAGACATCCCCTTGGAGTCCACCTCGTTCTTCGCGCAACCCATGGTCATCATAGCCACAGATACGCCATCCAAACCCGAGCGTCGCGAGCCTTCGTCATATGATGTCATGGCCTACACCACAATATCCGAATCGTTGAATATGGATCAAACCGCAAGCGATCACCTATAGTTCACGAATTGCAGTGGGATCCCGTAGTCTTGAGCCTTCAGATGCGCGATGACATCCTGCAGGGTATCACGTGATGCAGACGATACTCTGAGCTTATCGCCTTCGATCTGAACCTTGATCTTCATCTTCAGCGACTTGAGCTCTTTGTTGATCTTCGAGAGCATATCCTTATCGATGCCTGAGATGATCTGACCTTCCCTTTTCACGCGGCCACCTGAGACGCTCTGCGGATCGGACCATTTGACCGCTTTCAGGTCTATGCCCCTCTTCACGAGCTTCGAGTTGATGATGTCGATGATCTGACCGCAAACGAAATCAGATGGAGCAACGACCGTCATCTCATGCTTTTGCTTATCGAACTCGATGGAGCTATCGGTATCCTTCAGGTCATAACGCTGCACAAGCTCTTTGCTAGCTTGCTGATAAGCATTGTCAACCTCTTGCATATCCACCTGAGAGACCACATCGAAACTTGATTCCTTCGCCATTTCATTGCCTTTCTGCTAGAAGAGCCAAAACCCTTGTATAAGTCTTTCTAAAGAATACTACATCAAATATCTTCCGCTATCGGGTCGAGGTATTGGAGGACGAAGATGCATTGTTGGAGGATCTGTTACCTGACGAGGTCGAATTCGTTGCCGTGTTCGTGTTCGTAGCAGAATTCGTATTCCCTGATGTATCAGTGGGCGCAGAACCATTTGGATCATTCTCCGAACGCCAAGCTGCCAAGATCGCTGCGAAATCAACAGTGTAGGAATAATATCCGCTCTGCGGGTTCTTCGTGAGCTTCACTTCCTCATCATCAACCTTGACGCTGACAGGCGTGGGATTGGCGGCCTCGAAGGTGAGCGTTCCTGAAACATCATAGGTCTCAGTTGCAGGACCTGTGACGACCCCTGAGAACAAGGGCTTGGATGAGCCGTTCTCGTATATCTCTATATACGAGCGCTCCCCCGCCTCGACGCTATATGTGAACTTCGCTGAAGTGGGTTCAGGAAGGGATGCTATTGGATCGATCTGCGTCTCAGGGTTGGATGTGTCGCTATAACCCGCGATAGGGATGTCGGGGATCTCTTCAGCAGATTGAGTGGTCGAATTGAACAATACGACCACAGCCAAGATGATGGCTATCGCCACAACTGCGATGATGATGATCAGCGGCATGTTCAACTCCGGAACCTTCGATCTGGAATTGGAGTTCGAATAAAGGTCTGAATATGAATGCGAGCTCTGCGTAAGGGTGATAGGGCGGCGTCGAGATGACCTGTCGTTGTTCGGAGCACCGCTGAAGTTGATCGAACGCGATCTGTCGCGTCTGCCCTGCTGCGCATCAAGATTCTGCGAATACCTGTCTCGCGATGATGCCCTCGAACCACCCGATGCATCCTCGAAACGGCGTGAGGGGGAACTGACGAACCTTATCGATTGGGAGTCGTTTCTGCCTCTAGGGTACCTGTCATCTCGCATCGGAGTGCTCGAGGGACGATCATCGTAGAGAGAAACGCTTTGCCTGCGGCTTGTGCGATCAAGATTCCTTGAGGGTAGTCGCCCGTAGTCTCGCGCATACGGATCCCTTGATCCCAAGGTTCTTGAAGATGAATACCGATCCACGCGATCATCTGCGAATCGAGCGGGAGGTCTTTCGTTCCTGCTATAGCTATCCCTTGAGGAACGGGAGAGCCTGGGTGTGCCGGTCTCGAAGAGATGCACTTCATCAAGGTACATCTCAGAGAGCTCTTTCTCATTAAGGCCGACCTGTCTCGCATAGGCGCGGATCATGTTGCGTGTATAGCCTCTTGCCGGCATGCGCTCGAAGTCGGCATTCTCAATAGCCTTTAGGATATCCGGCCGCACATGGAGGCGCTTCGCGAGCGTGACGACATCAAGACCGGCACGCTCTCGTGCGATCCTCAGCTTATCTCCATATGACCTGCCTCTAGGCAATTCGGATATCCGATCGTTCGCTTAATCGTCTTGCATCTCAAAAGCCCGCAACGTTGCAAGCTCCATCTCATCAACCAGAACCTCACGGGGCTTGGTCCCATTTGCAGGGCCTACGATGCCCTTTTCTTCCAATTGATCCATTATACGTCCTGCTCGTGCATAACCCACCTTCAACCTTCTCTGAATGCTGGATGTAGAGCCCGTTTCCATGGAAACGATGATATCGGCTGCATCCCAAAGCAGAGGATCATCATCTCCTCCCGAGCCACCAGACGGATTCGTATCCCCAAGGGACATCATATTGGTCTGAAGTATCTCGGAATGATATTCCGGCTCGGATTGGCTCTTCACGTACTCGACCACAGCGAATATCTCATCCTCGGAAACGTAACATCCCTGGATCCTTTGAGGCTTCGCAAGCTCGGGTTTTGACAAGAGCAGATCTCCCAGACCGATGAGGTTCTCGGCACCGGGAGTATCCAGTATGACGCGCGAGTCGATCCCCGATGCCACGTTGAAGGCTATCCTGTTCGTTATGTTCGCCTTGATGAGCCCGGTCACGACATTGGTGGATGGGCGTTGCGTTGCGACTATGAGATGTATCCCGGCAGCGCGTGCCAACTGCGCGATGCGGCTTATGGAGAACTCGACCTCTTTGCCGACATTCATCATGAGATCGGCAAGCTCGTCGATAATGATGACGATATATGGGAGCTTCTCGGCTTCCGGCATCTCATCAAGCAGCTGACCCCGCTCGACCTTATCGTTGTACTGCGATATATTGCGCGCACCGATCTTGCTGAAGACCTTCAGCCTTCTCTCCATCTCGGCAACGCCCCAAGAAAGCGCGCTGGCGGCCTCCTTCGCCTCGGTCACTACGGGAACATATAGGTGCGGTATACCGTTATAAGGAGTGAACTCAACCCTTTTCGGGTCGATCATGATGAAACGAACCTCATCCGGGGTCGCACGCATGAGGATGGACATGATCATAGCGTTGATGGAAACGGATTTGCCCGAACCTGTAGTGCCACCGATGAGCAGGTGCGGCATCTTCGCCAGATCGGATACGATGGCATTTCCCTCAACATCCTTGCCGATAGCGATCTGAAGCGGGCCTTGAGGGGCGTTCTTTATAACGTCGGCAAGATAGACCGTCTGACGCTCAGCGTTGGGAACCTCTATGCCGACATAGTTGGTGCCCGGGATAGGAGCGAATATGCGAACTCCAGGTGCTGCCAGCGATAGAGCTATATCGTCGTTCAAAGCGGTGATGCGACTTACCCTGACACCTGCGGGAAGGTCTACCTCGAAAAGGGTGACCGTCGGTCCGGCTATCCAACCAACAACCGATGCATCTATCCCGAAATCGGACAATGTGGTCTGAAGCGTTGCTGCCGTCCTGCGCAATTCGGGATCGTTGCTCCCCCGCTTCTTCGATGCACCGCTTGATCTGAGCAGCGACATCGCCGGCAGGCGATATGCACTGCTCTTCGCACTGCTCATCGGCTTCTTAGAGGATGTGGGCTTTGCAACAGCAGACGATGCAGCGATCGCAGCAGGAGATGAGGGTGACCCGGCTCCTCTGGATTCGTGCCTGTTGATGAGCGCATCCGAAGCATCCGCGCCCGTACCATCTTCCGTGGCTGGATCATCGTCTGCAAAAGATGGAACATCATCCAATACGATATTGGTGGTAGCGCTCACAACGTTGAAGTTGGCTATATCATCCAAACCTTCATCGTGTGAAGGCGATGTCTCTTCGGAAGAACCTTGTGGGAGATGCGAGATATCGCCTATGTTGACAGCTATGTCATCGATGATCGGAAGCTCTGTGAGCTCATCGTTATCCGGATCCACCTTGGCCTTGAGGATCGAGATCATATCTATATCTATGAGCGGATCTGAAAGGTCGACTTCGCCCTCCCCTTCAAGGTCGATATCCTCCTCATAGATCCCATCCTCGCCTTCCCTTAGGATGGCCAGCTTGAAACCATCCTCAGGGTCTACGGCCGCATCTAAGATCCCATCGAGATCATTGGAAGAAGTACTACCATCGAGAGGGGTATCCGTTGATTCCATGTTCTGCAAGGACTCAGGCTCATATCGCCTGTCCAGAGGTTGCAGGGGAACCGTCTTGTTGGACGCACGATCATCGGTGATGCTCTGCCTGGACGCAAGATCCCTCTTCGAATACGGTGACTCGAAAGGAAGAGGCGCGGCGGACATATCACCATAGCCCTGATGACTCAATCTTCTTGTAGCACCTTCGGGGATATCCTGCTCATATGGAACCCCGAAGATGCCCCCTTGCTTCTTGGGGCTTTCATCACGATTCCAATACAGTTGAGCAGCATCGCCTCGACCCATTAGCGGCCGGGTCATCGAAGACCCTTCAACATCTACATCCCTGACATCATAATTAGGAGAGAACCCTCGCTGGAACCTTGCAGAAGGCTCAGTATCCTGCCTTTTGCTGCGCTTGAAGCGATCCTTAGGCTGATGACGCTGGATCTCACCGGAAGCCACCTTCTCATCATGCTCTTGCTTCTTCTGCCGAACAAGATCGATTAGCTTCGAGATGGAGAAACCGATTATGAGCACACCGACCAACATCGTTCCGATGAGCACGACGCCTGTGACGATATGGCCGAAGAGCGTAATACCGGCCCACGCTATGCCCGCTCCGATATAGCCACCGTAATTGACGAGCATGTTCTCCGAGAAGAGAAGGTTCGTGTTGTCAACGCCAAGGGTCGTTATGGGAGTGAACAATGCAACGAACCCCAAAAGTGCTATGAACACGATACCCAACCCTATGGCGGCTCTTGTTGGGAGCCTATCGGTGCCTGTTCTGTATAGGAATGTTATGCCGATCGCAGCAAGGACGAAGGGAAGGATGTAGCTTCCCACGCCGAATCCAAGCCGCAGCCAGTGGGATGCGAAATCTGATACCAAGGCATTGTCAGGAGGAAGAGCCACGATCAGCATGAAGACTATCGCCAAGATTATGAAGATGACACCTGCGATATCACGCTTAGTGGAATCATCAAGGATCGGGCGCGATGTCTGATCGGAAGGCTTCTTCTCTTCTGGCGAACGTCTCTTTTGCGGAGTTCGATCGACCTTTTTACCCTTGGATTTTGACTGGCTAGATTGCCTCGCCACGACGCTATTCTCCTTTTGGTTCGTTTGTGCTGTGATTTGAGATATCGTTCTTATGGATTATACAAGATAGCAGCGATCATGCACGTCAAGACGTCTAAGACGGCGAATGGATGGGCGCGATCATGCATCGGCTCTTCATGCTATCAAGCCGAAACCATCGAATGCGAAAGCCCGAAGGTATCCCTTTTCGATTTGCTCTGAACACCATCTTTCATTTGCTTTCGCAA
>CAYXZC010000067.1:0-8460 GCA_964469815.1 uncultured Eggerthellaceae bacterium
ACTAATGAAAGAATCGCAAAATGGCTACTTATGAAACTGTAATGGGGATATTGGGCCAATCCAATATGACAAGTCGTGTAGTGGGCGATTTTAATCGCCCACATGTGGCAGGATGAATCCGCCCACCGTGCGTCTTAATGCTACATGTTCACGCAATGGCTCTTCGTGCCGTCAGCGAGGTAATCCATAACTTCCTGAACAGCCATTTCAGCGCAATTATCCTCTGCCTCAGCAGTGGATGCTCCAAGGTGGGGGATGACGATCGCGCGATCCATCTTCGCGACAGCCGGGTTCGCGAAATCCGTAACGTAGCGAGACACCTTGCCGGATTCAAGCGCATCGGCCATTGCGGCATCATCCACAAGCACATCACGCGAGAAATTCAGGAACACCACGCCATCGCGCATCTTGTTTATCGCGTCCGCATCGATCATGCCGCGAGTGGAATCCGTTGCCGGCACATGGATGGTGATGTAATCGCTTTGCGCAAGAAGATCGTCGAGGTCAGAGGTGAATTTCATGTCCGATGAGATTTCCGATGCACGCTCGGCATTCAAGAACGGATCATACCCGACAACATCCATTCCAAGCGCCTCGGCCGCGTTCACAACGAGCTTGCCGATAGCGCCCAGCCCGATGACCCCGAGCGTTTTGCCTGAGATCTCGCCGCCGGCGAAGGCCTTCTTCGCCTTCTCGGCCGACTTGCCCACATTCTCATCGTCGGAATTGTCCTTAACCCATTCGATGCCGCCAACGATATTGCGAGACGCGAGCAGCATGCCCGCCAAAACGAGCTCTTTCACGGCATTCGCATTCGCGCCGGGGGTGTTGAAAACAGCCACTCCGGCTTCAGCCATGGCATCCAGCGGGATATTGTTCACGCCGGCGCCAGCACGCGCGACAGCTTTGAGATTTGCCGGAATGTCCATATCGTGCATATTCGCCGAGCGAACGAGGATAACATCGGCATCGTCAACGTTTTCGGTCAGTTCGTATTCATCGGTCAGCAGATCGAGACCCTTTTGAGAGATATTGTTCAGGCAATGGACTTTATACATCGTTGTTCCTTTCGGTTTGGGATGAAGATAGTCTAGCACTAGTGCACGCGTTCAAACTTGGGTTGCATATTCCTTTCGTTTTGTGGAATCTTCAGAGCATCGCCCGCACACTGCGTGTTTTTCGCTAAACTAGCACCAGACGTTAGGAGAGATATGCATATCCTCATTGCTGAAGATGATGAACGGCTGGCTGCGGCGCTTGAGAAGATCCTGAAGGACAACGGATACGACATCGATGTTGTCCATGATGGTCAGGAGGGGCTGGATTACGCCACGGTCGGACAATATGACGTGATCATCCTTGATGTGATGATGCCGAAGATGAACGGATTCGAGGTCACGAAAGAGATCCGTCGAGCGGGCGTTTCCACGCCGGTCATGCTGCTCACAGCGCGCGATGCGACGGCCGATAAGATCGTAGGATTCGATTCAGGCGCCGATGATTACATGACCAAGCCCTTTTCGCCGGCGGAATTGATGGCTCATCTGCGCGCGCTCACCCGCAGGCAGGGAGAAGTCCAGTTCGAGCGCTTGCGCGCGGGCGATCTGGATCTTGACCTGGAAAGCTACGAGCTTACGTGCGGGAAGAAATCCATACAGCTTAGCTTCAAGGAATTCAGCATCCTGAAGATTTTGATGAGCAATCCCGGAGCTGTTGTGTCGAAAGAGACGCTCATCGATAAGGCCTGGGGGATATCGTCGAGCGCAGGCGACAATAACGTGGAGGCTTACATTTCGTTCTTGCGCAAGAAGCTATCGCATCTTGACTCTCAGTCGAAGATAGAAACGATCCGTCGCGCGGGTTATCGTCTGGCTGAGGCGGAATAGGCCGATCAGCAAGCCGGGTTAACGGGCTCGTGCGCAAGATCGACAAGTTGGCAAGTCGTCAGATCGGCAAGCAGGCAAATTGGCAAAATAAAAGACCTCGGGAGGATTAGCCGAGGTCTAGTATCTAGAGCTTTCAGAGTTCTAGTCTTTACCGGCAAAGCCGATAGGTGGTTGTTAAGACTAGTCCGATGAATTTTTAAGGTTCGCGAGACGCATATTTCTCAAACGGGAGGTTGAAGAAGTATGCGTCGCGCTTGTGCTGGGAAACACTATCTGGAATAATACGCGCCCTTCCTTAAATCTTTCTGAAACAACTTAAGATATGCGCAGGATTTAAGATTCGTTTAAGGTTGTGATCATTCGCTGTTCGTTAGTATGTCATTTGGCTTCTATTTGCCTATCATTTGCCTGTCGTTACCCTGTCAATCGCCTGCTATTCCCCTGTTGTCAAGAACGTGGATCAGGCAAACATACAGGACGCTTTCTGAAAATCAACAAATGGGTTTCGCAATCGCATTCTTCTTTTCATATAAAAAGCAACCGAATAAGCTAACATACAATGTACAACTAGCCGAAAATGGCGAGAAGCAAAACCTACAAGGGAGGTTGTCATGAACAAGTTCATGTGGATGATCGTTGGCGGTATCGCAGGTGCGATCGGAGGAATCCTTCTTACACCGCGTTCCGGCGAAGAGACGCGCAATATGGTAGCTGAGCAGGCCGACAAGATCGCTAATAACGCACAGGATATCGGCAATCAAGCTGTGAATACCATTCAAGAGGGATTGAAGCAGGCAACCGATAAAGGCGCAGAAGTCGTCAATAACGTGAAGGAAGCTGCAGGAAAAGGCGCTGAAGCTGCGGTTGACAAGAACGAGGAGCTTCGCGCTAAGATCGACGCTGCTAGGGAGCGCATTGCTGCACAGGTCAAGGCCAACGCTGCTGAAAGCGCAAACGCTGCCAAAGAAGAGATCCCGGTTGCAGCCGACGCAGCCGAAAAGGCGGTCGATGACGCAGAGAAGGCAGTCGATAAGGCGGCAGATTCTGCATCTGAAGCAGCAGCCTCAGATGCCGCAAAGTAGCAAGTTCAGAAGACTGCACTTATGTGGGCGGTTAAAACCGCCCACTACGCAATAACCAGCTGCGATGTCAATTTCATCATGATCACGGCTGCACTTATCGTATCCATACTTGAAACTTTTTCGAGCAAATGATGGCGTAAGCGCGTATAATCTACAAAAGCAAAATTGTATGAATTTCTAAGACCAACTTGGATCTGCACGGAATCGAGAGGGAAAACATGAAGTTGACTAGCAAGATCGCAGCATCGATAGCTGCTGGTGCGCTGGCTTTTGGAATGCTCGGTGTTGTTGGATGTTCTTCTCAAGAGGAAACACCGACTGAGCTTACGACCGCCTCTATCAATGCTCAGGATATCGAGGTCACAGGCGTTGGGTTCACTGTTCTGGATGATGACACTGTTAACTACGCCTTCACTGTGAACAACCCCAATGAAGGCTACATTGCTGAAGGGGTAACCTTCACGATCGAAGGCTACGATGCCGATGGTGTGATGCTCGTAGGCGGCGGTGAAACGATCCAGACCATCTATCCGGGCGTGCAAACAGCTGCTGCAGGAACTGCGTTCCTCCCATCTAGCGGCAGCCCTCTTGCAACCCTTGAAGTAAGCCCTCTTATGGAGCATGTGAATTGGACGAAGACCACCGAAACTGCTGAGCAGGTGGAAAACGAGTTCTCCACATCTGATGTAACCGTTCAAGATATCGATGGCACTCAGATGGTCACAGGAAATATCTCGATCGATTTCGGCAACGATTCATCTTCTTCGGATAGCGCTGCCAGCATGCTGGATATGCGCGCTACCGCTCGTGTGGTTGTGCTGTTCAAGAACGATGCCGGCGAGATCATCGGTGGTGGTTCTTCCAATTCGATCATGCTCGATGCGTCGATGATAGCCATGAATGGCGTTGTCACCCCCGAACTTGATGAAAACGGCAATCCGATAGAGCCGGAAGAGGGCACGGATGTAACTGCTGAAGAGGCAGACGCGGCCGATCAAGCGGCAGCTGAAGCAGCAGCGCAAGCGTCCAATGTGGCTTCCACCACATGGTCTATCGCGGTGCCGGGCAATATGTCATATGCATCTTATGACATCATAGTCACACCTGGTAATTGATCGACTTGACCGGTTATGGTCTTTGATCACGATCGGTTTTCGATTCGTCAGCAAAAACGAGAAGCTTCGGGCGCACGTCATGTGCGCCCTTATACTATGCAAAGTTGAAAGATCAACTCATAGGGTTTAGAGAGACGCACGTAAGATCTGCACAACTTGAATAGGATTTCGGTAACCATGGCAACAAAGGAAATTCAACATACAGCAAGCGAGAACCTGGCGGCGAACGCAGCAGGCGAAAGTCCCGAGAAGAACAACATCGTTCACACGAAAGACCTGTACAACAAGAAGGTTTGGTTCAGTCGCCCCCGCAAGAACGATCCAGATGCAGTGAAGAAGCTCGGGCGAATTCGCCATTGGGTCTTTCATCCGAAGGATCTTCGCTGTGTGGGTTTTCTCGTGAAACGGCCCGATGTGGCGTTGATGTTCCATCGTCAGGATACTTTCGTTGCGCACAACGGTTTCGACATCATCGATGGCGATATCGTGATAAAGGACTCTCCGGGATCAACGGATAAGAGCGCATGCAAGGCGCTTGGCATCGATCTGGATGATTGCGTCTTATGGATTGGGTTGCCGGTGCTAACGCGCGATGGCTCTTCGTTTGGCCTGGTCGGGAGCGTGAATTATGATGGGCGAACGGGCAAGATAATCTCGCTTGAGGTCGACAGCGGTGCGACTGCGAATACTTTGCTCGGACATCTCACCATTCCTGCGGAAGACATCGTCGGATTTCGTCGTGGAAAGGGAGCGCAGCTCTATCTGACCGATGATGACGACCCGGAATCCTTTGGCGCCATCATGGTGAAGGACAATGTAAAGACCATGAAGGTCGAAGGCGGCATCGCAGAGAAGGCTGGCACTGCTACCGCGGTTGTTGCGGACAAGGCCAAGAAGAGCGCCGAAAAGGTGAAGCCAAAAGTGAAGAAAGCCACAAAGGCCGCGGGAGAAGCGGTGAACAAAGGCGCATATGTCACTGGACGGCAGATTGCCCGCTCCCAGGGCATGTTCGGGAAGTTCAAGGAGAATTTCAAGTCTGCGATGAACGGCGAAGATGATGACTAGGCCTGAAGAGCGAACAAGCAAGCCGGTTGCAGGTGGCGCGCCCGCAAGCGAGCCGGACACGTCTGAGACGGATACGATCGGAGCGGGGTCACGCACGACCGGGCCAGAGCCGGACGCGACCGGAACATCCACAAGCAAGGCGGGCAAAGCCAAGAAGATGGATCAGGCGACGATCTTCAAATTCGTCGGGCTCATTGCGTTCTTCATCCTCATGGGTGTGGTCATCGCATGCGTTTGGCCCTACATCTCGGAGGTCTTCGAGGAAGGCGGCCTTGAGAGGGTGACCACCCAGGTGCGCGATGCCGGCGTCGGGGGCATTTTCATCCTGTTGGCATTTCAATTCCTGCAGATCGTGGTGGCGTTCATCCCCGGTGAGGTTGTGCAAATGGCAGCTGGCGTCATCTACGGTCCGTGGTGGGGTGCCCTTATCATCCTTATCGGTTGTGTGATATCGAGCGCTTTCATATTCGTTTTGGTTCATAAGCTCGGTGCGCCATTTGTGCAAGCCATGGTTCCTCAAAAATACATGAAGAAGATGCGGGAGTTCGAAAGCTCACCGAAATTCAACGTCATCATTTTCATCCTGTTCTTGATCCCTGGGATGCCAAAAGATGTCTTCACCTATATAACGCCGCTCTCGCATATGAGACTGGGAACATTCGTGGCCCTTACGAATACCGCCCGCATCCCGGGCATCGTGCTTTCAACATATGCTGCAAATGGCCTGGTCGAAGGTCGAATTTGGGAAAGCGTCCTTATTTTTTTGGTGCTGGCGATAATCGCTGGGTTGGCGCTTTTATTCTACAACAAGATAATCAACGCCATAGAGAAGAGAACCGGCCGCGATCTTCATTCGCTCGATGAGCTGGATAAGAACGACCCTTGGGATTGCTGATGCCCCTTTCATGTCAAAGGTGAACCCAAAGGGACGGGGATAATGACATGATAATAACATCACCCACTCGTTCGTTCGCCCCCACAGATATAAAATAGTGAACCAACATTACGTGCGAGAAAAGAGATGTGGTGCTTAAACGTCTACGTATCAAATTCATCCTGATCAACATGATGATGGCGGTGCTCGTGCTGGCAACAACCTTCGGCGTTGTTTGCTACCTTGACTATACGAGCAACCTCAATTCCGTGTATGGCCAGCTCAACAACGTGCTGGCTCGCGTGGCAAGCTCCATGGTCGAGCAGATCAAAGATGTGCGTCCGATCAACATACAGAACCCATCGCCCATAGATAGCTCCAGTGCTGCGAATACAGCAGAAGAAGCAAGCGATGCGTCCGATCAAACGGATGCCGATCAAACAAGCACCGATCAAACGGATGCCGATCAAACAGACGCTGATCAAGCAGATGGTGAAACTGCCTCCACCAAGGCAACGGCCACCACGTCGGTGAGCGCTATCATCTATGACGATGCCGCTTTGTCTCCTTCCGGCACGAGTTCCGGAACGAACGATTCGATCATTCCTGCTCCAAGCATCGGTACGATATCCGAAAACGCCGCTCAGAATGCGAATCCGACTATTCTTGTAGCGGTTTACAAGGTCAGCGACCAGGGGTTCTATACCACCATCCCCAACTTCTCCATTGCCTCCATAAATGAGAGTGTGCTATTGCAGGCGAACAAGATCGTTACCGAGTCCGATCAGCAGTACGGCAGCCTGCCCGAATTCGATCTTTGTTACGAATGCATCCCCACAGATGATGGCTTTATCGTGGCATATGCAGATGCAACCAGCACGCATTCATGGAAGAATCTCGCTATCATGCTCGCGGCGGTTGGTGTGGCGGCGCTGCTCATCTTCCTGCTGATCAACCTTTTCTTCTCGCGTTGGGCACTTCGTCCGGTGGCCGCCAGCATTAAACAGCAGCAGCAGTTCACGGCAGATGCATCGCACGAGCTAAAAACCCCGCTCACGGTCATTTTGGCGAACATGTCCATACTCGAATCACAGCCTGAATCAACGGTCGATGAGCAGATGCAATGGATCGAAAGCACGCAAACCGAGGCAATGCGCATGCAGCTGTTGGTCAATGAGATGCTGAAGCTGGCTCGCCCGAACGAGGACAAGCAGGCCAAAGTTCAGGAAAACCCGAATCTCAAGGAGAGTGTCGATTTCTCCGATCTTGTTGAAGGCGAGGTGCTCCAGTTCGAATCGGTGGCATTCGAGCGCGGGATTGAGATGGAAAGTGCCATTGAACAGGGAATTCATGTGACCGGCGACCCCGAACGGCTCGGACGCATGGTCTCAACGCTGATCGACAATGCATGCAAGTACACTTCTGAGGATGGCAGCGTGGATGTTTCGCTCGAGATATCCTCTCTTGGGGCGAGCAAGGCAAAGACTGTCGCTTTGAAGGTTCGAAACGATGGCGTACCCATCTCGGATGAGGATCTTCCGCACCTTTTCGATCGGTTCTATCGGGCGGATAAGGCTCGTACCAGCGGCAAGGGAGGCTATGGGCTCGGACTTGCCATCGGGCGGGAGATCGCCCGCGAACATAAAGGCGATATAACTGTTACGAGCACTGAGCGCGAGGGAACGGTGTTTACTGTAACACTGCCGCTTTCAGATGATTAGAGGTTACTAACATGGTAGACGGATTGAAGGATGATGGAGTGCGATCGGGATCAGAGGCGTCTAGATTATCGGATTCGCGTGAACCTGTAGGCGGTGAAGGCGAAGAGGAACAAGTCGGCATGAAGGGCTCATTTACGCGAATCGACCCTGCTCTATCCGTGGAGGAAAAACGGAACAATCTTCTTCAAAGCAGCAGGAATTATCAGGTCGGTCGTCGGCCTGCTCCTGATCCGGTGAGCTTCAAGGAACGCAATAGGGCTATGTTGCGCGGGCTATTGCTGGGATTTGTTGTTGTCGTTATCGTTTTGGCAGTAGTCATCGTTGTCGGATCAATAACCAAAATGTAACCGTTCCGCGTAGAGGGCGCAGATCAACCTGTGAGCCCAAAGGGACGGGGATATTGGGCTAACTCAATGTGACAAGTCGTGTAGTGGGCGGATCACACATTCGTCCACATGTATCTCGTTTGGTGATACATCGATGATTTTGAAAGCGAGGCAATAGATTACGCTTCGTTGTCCCGTTTCCTGATCAGGATGCTTTTGTAGCGTTAATTTTATATTCATTGCACAATTATTATCTCTTGTTATCACGAACATATGTTTTCTTTTTGCTGTGTTTTATGCTAGGCGATGGGCCGCGCTTCTGGCCGCGCGGGCCCATCGCGTATGTTCGCAGGGGCAGATGGGGTGAGATCTGTCTCTCTTGCGCACTTCT
>CAYXZC010000068.1:0-8444 GCA_964469815.1 uncultured Eggerthellaceae bacterium
TGAGGTTGCAACAGGCAGACCTAAAGGTCTGCTCTACGATTCTTTTGATCTGACACCCACTTGCATTGCACAAGGAGCATTCCCAAATGCGAAAAGGGACACCTTCGACCTTGATACAAGTTTGGGCGTGACAAGCTATACGTTCGCTTGTTGCGTTCTTCGTGTTAAGTGCACTTAACACATTGGACTATTGTCAACTGTCATATATAGGTTTTACTTGCATAATCGCTTTCGTTGGGTGTAGAATCAGGGTGTTTGACCAGTAGGGAGACTGGTTCAGGCATATCGGGGAAACGCACCACCAGATCGCAGCTCAAACACACCAACAAATCCAACAAATATTGGTTCATGTGCTGGGGAGAATGTGATCCAAATGGAGAAGTTGCATCTTTGCGTTAAAGACAGTCGATATCTATTCAGCGCTGCTCTGTCTATCTTTACATGTTTGGCGGTCTTACCTTTCGATCTCGAGCAGCAAGCCGGAGCGATTTCGCTCATCTTTACTGCATTATGCGCTGCAGGCATCATAGCTTTTGGGATCCTTCTGCAAAGAAGCCTTCATGAGAGGCTCTATAAGAGCAAGCTGCCCTTAAAGGATGCTATCCTTATCGATCTGATTCGCTTGGGGATAACGGCTCTTGCGCTCATCGTTGCAAGCGTTGCCTTCGGTCTTAGCGCTGTCGTTTTGCAATTCACCATCTTCCATTTGATCGGCTTTAGCGCATCTGTTGCAACGCTTGAGGTGTTGGCAGCCCTTATCGCTCTGTTCACTCTTCCTGTTATCGCTATAGTGTTCTTCGCACCTATCTCAAATTCACAAGAAGTGGATACACCCTCAAAGGATGCGAACCGCTTCAAAAGGCTCATCTCAAAGCTGGCATGCCTTGCTAGGGTAGAGATAGATTCCACTAAAGAGCAGATATCGGTACTGTATGCGCCCATCCTCGGGATCTCTGCTGCCGTTTTGATCTTGGGTCTTATCCTGCAATCGATTGCAGCTCTGATCGCAGTGCACATCGTATTGCTTCTTGTATCATTCATCGCACAAACCCTGCTCGGATTCGCATGGATCTGTGCTCTGTACGATCTGATCGTAGATGCAGCGCTCAAAAGGAGTGCTTTCAATGCGCTTTCCACCCTTCACCTGAGAAAGCTCCTCACAAGGCTCTCACGTGTCTCTATAAAGGGAACCGCCTGCATCCTCACCTTCGCGCTCGCATTCTCGATGCTAGGAACATCCTTTCAAGCGTTCGCAGAAGAGGCGACCGAAAACGTATCTGCTGCAGATCCGGCTGACATTGCGGACATCTACACTCCTGAGAACACCCCTCAAACAAGCGATCCTACTTCGCGAAATGCATCACCTGAGCCTGTGAACCCTCCGGATGCGAATGAAGATGTTCCATCTTCTGAGGACAAGGACATCACCGCAAGACCGCCTCAGGACTTCTATCCGGAACAACCCATAGAAGGCACTCCTGTCTATATGGAAGGCGAGGCTACGATACTGCAAACCTCCGAGCGCACATTCACAACAGTGATAGGTGGCGTGGATGTAGCATATGAGGATGACGCGGGCAATCTCCATGAGGTGGACAACACCCTTGATGCAACGAAAGAGAGCATCTTCTCAGATGATGTGACCTACAAGAATCGCGCGAACTTCTTTGAGGCTGCGCTTCCGGAGAAGATGGATGAGGGCAGAGGATTTACGATCACGGCCAAAGGGCGCACGATAGAGCTCATCCCACAAGATGGCGACTTTCAGTACTCTATGGCAGAGGATAACGCCATCCGCTTCACAGAGGTGGCTGAGGGCGTCGACTACCAATATACGCTCGTCGGAAGCCTCATCAAAGAGGACATCATCCTAAACCGTGCGATCGATCCACGCGATTTCAAGACGAAGCTCGTGGTACCTGACGACCTCAGTGTCAGAGAAGATGAGCAAGGGATGGTCGGCATCTATTCGCAAGATGGGCTCGTGCTAGATATCGCAGCCCCTATCGCGATGGATGCATCAGGGGCAGTGTCTGACAATCTCAAGCTTTCGCTTAGCTGGCAAGATGATGTGCCCTATCTCGTGCTCACACCGGATTGGGATTGGATAGGTTCTTCTGATCGCGCGTATCCCATCCGCATCGACCCAACGATAGACATCGCGCCATCTGCTGTGCGCGTGGGATGCGTCGAGCAGAACCACCCAAAGTCCTTCATCGGCGAGAATGGATATGCATATGCCGGATACGATGACGGTGTGAAAACCGGAACCGGGGATTTTAACCACGGCATGGGGCATGCGATCTGCCGAGTGTATACCGAGATCAACTACAACTTCACATACATCATGTCAGAGGCTCGCATCGATAGCGCCACCTTCTCGCTTTACCAGAACACTGCTTATTCAGGCGGGGCATCGAACTTCGGGTTGTATCGGGTATGCCAACCATGGGATTTCGATGATATGAACTGGCGAAACCAAGAGAGCCTGACCCATGAGCTCGTGCAGTTCCAATACTCGCATCCTTACAAGGACTACATCAACTGGGATGTTCGCGAGTGCGTGAACAACTGGATACAAGGGATCTATCCCCAATACGGATTCTGCGTGAAAGCGGAAAACGAGCGTTGGATGCAGTGCGAGCTTTTCGCGAACCGAAATACCGCCACGCCTCCGCGGCTTTCCATCAACTGGACGATACCGGATCCTGTGGATGAGTCGATCTCGCTAGATTCGACCTCGATCAACCTGCGCACCTTGACAGAGCATGATTCGAACAACAAGCTCCAATTCGACGGGGTCTTCGCAGATGGCATCGCACGTCCCAGATCTACCGTGGCATACATGCTCGAGCCATCGGATGAGGCAGGGCTTGCTTACGCCTCCCGCAGCTACAAGTATCCCGATTCAACTTCTTGGCAAGACTCCATACCACAAGCCACGCGCTATAAGGACAAGCTATCGAACTGGCAAAGCCATGTGTTCTACCAGCTCGCACACGACACCATCTATACGATCAAGGCCGCAGCCACGCTAGATGGAGCGACAGGTCGTCAGGTCGCATCGGATAGCTTTCTCATATACAAGGCATCTGCCAAAGACACGCTTCCCTATATCGCAAGCCACTATGGGACAACGCTTGATGCGCTTGCTAAGGACAATAGGGTGCAAGATACGCTTGTTGTGGATGGCAACACCATCTTCGTGAGAAACCCAAAAACGGCAGATGCGTATAATCCAGGAGATCTTTCCGAGGATCAGAAGAAGCGCATAGACTCGGCTCTCATGGGTCGCGGCAAGCACTGCGAGTACGGTTTCGAGCCAGTGAACATGAACACCGGAAACTTCATCGTAGAGATCACCGATGCGACGGTCTCCGACATAGAGGGCGACTTCACGATAAGCCGTACCTACAACTCCAAAAACGATGGGTACGCAAGCCTGCTCGGTCGCAATTGGTCATTTGAGTACGACGAGCACATATCCGCCAATGCGCAAGGCGAGCTCATCTATACGCTAGGGGATGGCAAGAGCTTTTGGTTCGCACCCGATGGAGAGGGTGGATACATCGCGCCTTTAGGCTCGGATTACGAGCTTTTGCGCATTCCCTATGAGGTCATCGATGAGACAAAAGAGCCCAACGATGAAGGTGTGATCGAACCTGATATCTACTACCGCTATGAAGTGCATGCAACAGATGGCTCTTATAAGACGTTTGACTGCTACGGGATGCTTGAGACTATCGTGTCTGCCAAAGGGCTTGAGACCACCGTCCAGTATGACGATCAATATCGTCTGAAGTCGGTCACATCGCCTGCAGGCAATGCATATACGTTCACGCTCGATGAGCTGGGTCGTATATCGTCGGTTGCGCTTCCCGATGGGAACAGCGTGGGTTATTCTTATGATGCGAACGGCGATCTTGTCGAAGTGAAGGAAGCCACGGGGTCTGTTCTTTCCTATGAATATGACGAGAACAGTTACATGACGGCGTGGTATGACGGTTCTGGACGGCGTGTGATCGAGAACACCTACGATGCAGACGGGCGCGTCATCACGCAAAAGGACGGTCTGGGAAACATCTCGCGCATCGCATATGCAGACGGCAAAACCTATGCCACGGATGCAGAGGGAAACATCACTGTCTATTCCTTTGACGATCAATACCGGACAACTTCCATCACGTATCCGGACGGTTTTGTTGACGCGCGCATCTATGATGGGGATGGCAATCTCGCATCTGACGCAGAGGGTAGCTATGCTTATGATGCGCATGGAAACATGACGAGCAAGACCGACATGATGGGCAACACCTCAAGCTACGCATACGATTCGAAGGATCGCCTCGTATCTGAGGCAAGACCCGATGGCGAATCTATAAGCTATGCCTATGATGAGTGCGGATGCCTCATCTCAATGGCATCGACTTCAGGCGAGAGCCATACCTACACCTACGATGAGATGTGCCGTATGACAAGCGATACCGACTCTGATGGCATAACGACACTCTTCGGATGGTCGGGCGCGAATAAGGTCACTCAGACGGATCCTCTAGGAAACACCACAACATATGGATATGACGCGATGGGCAGATGCGTATCAGAGACAGATGCGCTCGGTGCCACAACGCGCACATACTACGATGCGCTCGGACGTGTGGTTGGCCAAACAGATAAAACAGGTGCTCATACCTCATATTCCCTTAGCGCATCCGGGCTCCTTGAGTCCATGACGGATGCCGTCGGCAACACTACGAGCTTTACCTATGATGAAGCCTCGAACATCATCTCCATGACAGATCCACAAGGTGGCACATGGACATATGCATACGATGCTTTAGGACATGAGATAACGGAGACGAATCCGCTCGGTGCTGTCACAGAAAAGGCCTATGACAGTCGAGGCCGTCTTGTATCTGAAACAGATGCGACGGGAGTGCGCACAAGCTATGCCTATGACGGGCTATCTCGCAAGGTATCGGAAACGAATCCGCAAGGCGGTGTTACCACCTATAAATACATCGGTGCGAGCGCAAACCCAACACTCGTTACAGATCCTTTGGGAAACACGACCATCTACACCTATGATGCCTTGGGCAACACCACATCAACGCTCTCATCTGATGGGGTTCTTGAGACCACGTCTTATGCTCAAGGCGGACGTGTATCTTCGCATACGGACGGCGCTGGCTTAACCACCACGATCGAATACAGTGCTGCCGGGCGCCCGGTTGCACTCGATATGTCGGGACATGCATACCGCTTCGTCTATGACATTGCTGGACGCGTCATATCTGCGACCGATCCTGAAGGCAACACGCAGACCATCGAAAACGATGCTGACGGGCGCGTGGTCGCGCTCACAGATGCGCTCGGTAACACCACGCGCTTTGCGTATGATGGCGAGGACAGGCAGATATCCATCACGGATGCACTCGGGAATACTACCTTAACTGGATATGACGGGCTTGGAAATGTGATCAAGGAGATAGATGCGCTCGGCAACACCACAAGCTATGCGTATAACGCACTCGAGCTTGTGACATCTGTGAGAGATGCAGCGGGAAATACGCAGACAGCCGAATATGATGCGGTAGGCAACCTAATAAGCGAGACCACAGCCACAGGTGCTCAACACGCTTATGAATACGATGCAGCAGGAAGGCTTATCTCTGAGACCGACTCGCTCGGGCGTGTGACAAGCTATGGATACGATAGCGCAGGTAACATGGTCACGCTCACACGAGCGGATGGCGCAGTCGAGACCTACCGTTTCGATCTGGCCGGAAACATCGCATCTGTAACGGATGCGGCAGGACTTGCTATCGATCTTTCATACGATTCCCGTGGCAATATCGTAAGTGTCGCAAGCGATGATACAGGCAATGAGAGCTATGCCTACGATGGCGCATCTCGCCTAATCGCAGCTACGGATGCGGAAGGGCGTGTATCCTCGGTACTCTATGATCTTTGGGGGAACACCCTTCGCGAGACCGACTTCGAGGGTACTTCCACAAGCTACACCTACGACTCACTTGGAAATGCCACATCTGAAGTCGATGCTTCAGGCAACACCAAACGCACCAACTATGACAGCGCCTATAGGGCGGTAGAGATCATCGAGAAGAATGGCGCGAAGCAAACGCAAGTGTTCGATGACGCAGGGCGTCTTACCTCCATAAAAGACGCTCTTGGGTATACCGAGTCCTATGAATACGATGCAGCAGGAAACATCGTGTCTGCGACTGACAAGGATGGCTATGTAACGCACGCCGAATACGACGCGCTGGGTCGCATAATAAGCGCGACGGATGGAGCAGGTGGCAAGACCGCCTACACCTATGATGCAGCCGGCAACGTCACCTCCGTTATAGATGCTCTCGGAAACACCGAAAGCTTCGGCTATGACACAGAAGGCCAGCTCGTATCGCATACCGATGCCGCAGGAAACACCGAGACATTCCAATACGACATCATGGGAAACATGGTCCTTCACACCGATGTGTCAGGAGCGAAGAGCGCTTATACCTACGATGCGCATGGGAACCTCATCCAAGAGACAGATGCGCTTGGAAACACCACGACCTATGAGGTGGATCTATCCGATAATGTCACCAAGATCACGGATGCAAGAGGTGCCACCTACGCATATACCTATGACAAGGTAGGTCGCATGACATCCGTCACGACCCCTAAAGGATACAGACGAAGCTTCATATACTCTGCTTTCGATGACCCCATTGAGGAGCGGGATAACACCGGCGCTTCGACAAAGTATGCCTTCGATCCTATGGCGCGCTTATCCTCTGTCACAGATGCGCTTGGAAACGTGTCAAGCGTCACATACGATGCGTCAGGCAATGCCCAAAGCGCAACGGATTCAACAGGCGCTGTGTCCACTTACGCCTACGATGCACTAGGTCGCCTAAGCGCTTATACGGATGGATCTGGGGTCAAAAGCTCGTATTCCTATGACGGTCGCGGGAATCTCGTGGATGAGAGTTGCGGTGGCATAAAGCGCAGCTATGCATATGACGCTCTGTCGAATGTGATAAGCGAAACCGATGGGCGCGGCAACAAGACAACATATGCCTATGATGTGCTCGGGCGCATGATCTCTGAGACGGATACGCTTGGCAACAAGCAAACATATGAATACGACGTGCTCGGAAACCTGATATCTCAGACAGACAAAACAGGGGCGAAGACGAGATACTCATATGATGAGCTCGGTAACATCACAGAGACCATAACCCCGAAAGGCGCCAGATCCGGATACGAGTACGACATGCTCGGATGCCTCAAGAAGGTCGAGGATGCCGATGGCACCTCCACCACATACGGATACGATGCAACAGGAAACATCACGGATATCACCGATGCGCTCGGGAGAAGGACGACGTATGGCTATGACGAAGAGGGAAATCTCACCGAGATAACAAGTCCGACAGGCGCCATCGAGAAGATGGAGTATGACCTTCAAAGCCGCATGAGCGCACTTGTCACACCTGATGGCGCGACGGCTCGTTATTCGTATGATGCGCTCAACAACATGGTCGAGAAGAGCTATTCAAACGATGCGAATGAAGGCGTGCTCTACACCTTCGATGGTGAAGGGCGCGTCTTGTCCAGAGACGATAAGACAGGAGATGCAGCACGTGAATACGACGGTGCCGGGCGTCTTATATCCGAGACTGATGGGTCGGGCCAAAAGCTAACATACACCTATGATGCAACAGGGCAGCTCGCATCTGTCACGTATCCGGATGGAACGCAAGTCGCATATGCGTATGACGGAGCCGGAAACATCATCACGATCACCGCTCCGGAAGGCGAATACGCATACACCTATGACAGCGAGAACCGTCCTGTTGCGCTCACACGCCCGAACGGTACCTCGACAGCTTATTCCTACGATAAGGTTGGAAACACCGCATCCATCGAGAACAAGGATGCATCGGGGGCGACTCTATCAAGTTACAGCTACACCTATGATGCGGATGGCAATATTGCAACCGAAAAGGAAAGCGTTGCCAAAGATGGCAACGGCACCTTTGTTGCCACGAGAGGCTTCGAATACACCGCATCAGGAAAGCTTGCAAAGGTTCAAGAGACAGGAGATAAGAACTATACCGAGTCCTATTCCTATGATGGTGCCGGGAATAGGGTACGCCTTGAGCGCACAGGTGACGATGCAGATTCTGTTATTTACGAATACGATGATGACAACCGCCTTGTGAAGACCACCTCTTCCAAAGATGGCGAGACCATCTATTCATATGACGGAGCTGGAAACCTCATCTCGAAGGTAGGTGCAGGCGCCGATACGAGCTATGCCTACGGGGTCGAAGGGCGGCTTGTTGCTGTTCGAGAAGGTGGACGCCTTCTCATGGCGGCAACATACGATGGGGATGGCAACCGAACCACCCAGTCAAGTCTCTATA
>CAYXZC010000069.1:0-8222 GCA_964469815.1 uncultured Eggerthellaceae bacterium
AGATCCATAGAGGGTGTCGATGTTGCATGCATATTGAAGGAGCAACCGGATTGCATACGCGGCAGCTTTCGTGCGAAGGGTGATACGGATGTAGCCGCGATAGCAAGAGAGTTCGAAGGCGGTGGGCATAGGGCAGCTGCCGGATTCACCATGCACGAGGATCTGGTTCCCGCTTTAGCCATCATCACCAAGCGTTTGAGCTCTATATTCGAAAGCGGATGCGCAAGATGAGAAGAGGCTCATCGGGATTATCCCTTCTCATAGGCATCGACAAGCCCGAGGGTGCAACTTCGCACGATATCGTCAATTCGGCCCGTCGGATATTCGATGAGAAGAGGGTGGGGCATGCCGGTACGCTCGATCCTCTTGCTACAGGAGTGCTCCCTATATTGGTCGGACCGGCTACACGTCTTAGCGACTATCTTATGGGGCACGACAAGACCTACACCGCAACGATCCGTTTCGGCGCAGGAACGACCACAGATGATTCCTGTGGAACCGTCATCAGAACCGCTGATATCCCTGCGGCTCTTCTTGATGAGGCCTTCGCAAGATCGTTCCTTTTCACCTTGATAGGCCAGCACGATCAGCTTCCACCATCATACAGCGCTATAAAGGTGAATGGGAAAAGGGCTTATAGCGAAGCTAGGCGTGGGAATGTCATAGACTTGATGCCACGTCGCATAGAGATCTTCGCGACCGATCTCGTCCGTATCGATACGGCGGGATTTCCGGAGCATCTTGATTGGATCGTCGATCTTAAGGTCTCGAAGGGGACATACATAAGATCCATTGCACGTGATGCCGGGTTCGCCTTAGGGTGTCCGGCTCATATCGCTGCCTTGAGACGCACTAGAGTCGGCAACATCGATGTATCCGACTGCGTTGGATTGGATGCGCTCGAAGAAGTGAAGGGCGGATGCGCGCTCGATCCCGTGAAGATCCTGGATCTTCCCTTTTGCTTCATAGACGGCGATCTGTCCAAGAAGCTCGACAATGGGCAGAGCATCAAGGTCGAAGATGTGGATTACCATAGGTATAAATCAACGCTGAACAATGTCTGCGCATGCACATCGGGGATAGTGGATATCGATGCTCCGACAAGTGGCGACCAGCCCGTATCCGTCATATCACAGAACCGGCTAAAGGCCATATACCGCACGAATGACGATGCATCGAAGCTCGTGCCGGAGACTATATTCCAGATCGGAGTGGAGCGCGGATATGTTATCTGATGGAAGACCTCATCTCGATAAGGGATGCTTGACCGGAGCCTATTGTGTGTTCGGTGTATTCGATGGGGCTCATCTTGGGCATCGTTTCATAATAGAGAAGACCAAAGAGAAAGCCTGTAAAGCAGGAAAGAGATCCTATATCATCACATTCGACACCGATCCGGATGCTCTTTTCAAGCGATCTGGGTTCAAGAAGATAATGACGGATGAGGACAGGTTGCGCGCATTATCGGCGATGGGTACAGATGGCGTGGTTGTCCTTGACTTCTCGAAGGTACGCGACCTTAGTGGCGAGGATTTCCTCGACAGGATCATCGCACCGAACATTCCCGACCAGATGGATGTCGGCTACGATCTGCGTTTCGGTAGGGGAGCCCGAAGCTCTCTTGATGATCTTGTTGCTTGGGGTCAAGATCACAGGATGAGAGTTGAAGGATGCGAGCTTTTGACCATGGACGGATCGCCCATCACCTCCACAAGGATAAGGGGTCTTTTGGCTAAAGGATGCATCCAGGATGCCAACGCGCTTTTGGGGCATCCTTACAGCATCAGCGGAGATGTGCTGCATGGGCGCGGTGAGGGTGCTTCGTTCGGCATCAAAACAGCTAACATGTCGATCCCTGAAGATGCTTTCATACTCAAAGAAGGTGTCTATGCAGCGATAGCCCATATCGAAGGCGAAGCATACAGAGCAGCGGTATCTGTCGGCGTATCCCCAACCTTTAAGGAGGAGTCCAGCGCGAACATAGAGGTCCATGTGCTCGACTTTGATGGTGATATCTACGGCAAGAGGATCGAGGTCTCCTTCTTCGATAGGATGCGGGATATGATCAGATTCGATGATGTCGATGAGCTGATAGAGACCATCAAGGAAGATATCGAGCATGTGAGGACATACCCTTTCCCAATATGTTCTCAATAGAACATATTGGGTGAATCGAGCCTTTGACTTCACTATCTTTCTCTATATGATAATGTGCCCTCTCATGTTGATTCGCGCGCTGATAGATTTTTCCAAGCAATCGATGATTATTCATCTAGAATGAGTTAAGCAAGATGCAGCCAAAGGAGAGCTGTGTCAAAGGAGGAATAAGCATGAGTACAGCAATCGCATGGATGGCACCGGTATGTGCCATCATCGGGATTCTGGTCGCTGCTTATCTCGGAAGATGGGTGATCTCCCAAGATCCCGGATCTTCCAAGATGAACGATCTGTCGATCAAGATCCAACAGGGAGCCAAAGCGTTCTTGATGAGCGAATACAAGCTCCTGGTCATCTTCATGTTAGTGGTCGCCATCATCATGGCCATAGCGCTTTCATGGATAACCGCCCTTGCTTTCATCACAGGCGGCGTGCTGTCTGCGGCAGCCGGCTATGTTGGAATGCATGTGGCAACGAGAGCCAATACGAGGACAGCCTATGCTGCTGAGACCTCTGTGGCAAAGGCATTGAACGTAAGCTTCAGAAGCGGCCTTACCATGGGTCTATGCGTGGCTTCCTTTGCCCTTCTGGGACTGTCGCTTTGGCTCATCCTTCTCGTATTCAGTGGGATAACCGGTTATGACATCAATGGCGAGGTCATGCATTTGGCTCATGAGCATATCGGTATGGTGGAAGGATTCGCCACCGGTGCTTCAGCCGTAGCGCTCTTCGCCCGTGTAGGCGGCGGTATCTACACGAAAGCAGCCGATGTGGGCGCTGATCTTGTGGGCAAGGTAGAAGCGGGGATCCCAGAGGACGATCCGAGGAACCCGGCAACGATCGCTGACAACGTGGGTGACAACGTGGGCGATGTGGCTGGCATGGGAGCCGACCTATTCGAGAGCTACACAGGTTCTATCCTGGCTCCAACCATCCTTGCGGTCACATTCGGCGCGCTCGGCGGTTACTTCATAGGTGTCGATCTCATCTGGGCGATCGTGGTTCCTGTCGTTATCGCAGCATGCGGCATCATCACCTCTATCATCGGGCTGTTCGCGGTTCGTGCCAAGGAAGGCGCCGACCTTCATAAGGCTTTGAACAGAGGAACGTATCTTGCTGCGGGCATAGAGATCATCGTCATACTGTGCATATTCCTCATTTGGAACTCCATGGCAGTAGAAGCGCAGCCTGTATGGCTCTTCGGTTCTGTGATATGCGGCCTTGTGGCCGGCCTTGCCATCGGCAAGATCACGGAATACTTCTGCTCGGATCATCACAAACCGGTGCATAAGATCGCTGAGGCTGCCGAAACGGGGGCTGCAACCGTCATCATCGAAGGCATCGGCACAGGCATGCTCTCGACCATCGCTCCGATCATCTTGGTGGCGCTTGCCATCATAGGCGCTTTCTTCTTCGGGAACATGGCCTTTCCCGAGGCGGCAACGGATAACGCCATCGCTGTCGGTCTGTTCGGTGTCGGATTGGCTGCAACGGGAATGCTCTCGAACACGGCTATAACCATCGGCGTTGATGCATATGGGCCTGTGGCTGATAATGCAGGCGGCATCGCTGAGATGGCAGGCCTTCCTGAGGAGGTGCGTGACCGTACTGACGCGCTCGATGCTGTCGGTAACACCACCGCGGCTATCGCCAAGGGTTTCGCTATCTCATCAGCAGGCCTCTCCGCTATATCCTTGTTCGTTTCGTTCCAGGCGACCATGCACAACTACATCCCGGAATTCGAGCTCTCGCTCACAGATCCGCTGATCGTTGCCGGTATCTTCATAGGTGCGATGATGCCGTTCATGTTCGCAGCTCTCACGATGGGCGCGGTCTCCCGTGCTGCACATGCTATGGTCGAAGAAGTTCGCAGGCAGTTCCGCGAGATCAAGGGTATTATGGAGTATGAGGCTGAGCCTGAATACGATAAGTGTGTGGCCATCTCCACCACATCTGCTCTCCATGAGATGATGACCCCCGGCATCATATCCATCGTGGTTCCGGTCGCTATCGGATGCATCGATCCGGCAATGCTCGGTGGGTTCCTTGCAGGTGCGGTATCCACGGGAATGCTGATGGCCATCTTCATGTCAAATGCCGGTGGTGCTTGGGACAATGCCAAGAAATACATCGAGCAAGGGCATTTCGGCGGCAAGGGCAGCGAAGCTCATAAGGCTGCTGTCGTAGGCGATACGGTGGGCGATCCTTTCAAGGATACATCCGGCCCGTCCATGAACATCCTCATCAATCTGATGACGATCGTGTCCCTTACGTTCTCGCCGCTGTTCATCATGATCCAATCCATGATCTGATCCTCATCGATCGCATCTGGCATATAGATAGGAATCCATTGCGATTGAAGCATGTCGATATATATTCGGATGGCGCCGCTCGGGGAAACCCGGGACCTGGAGGCTACGGTGCCATCCTCAGCTTCACCTCGGAAGATGGATCGAAGTATGAAAAAGAACTCTCATGCGGTTATGCTTGCACGACGAATAACCGCATGGAGCTCTTGGGCGTCATAAGCGCTCTAGAAACCCTGAACCAGCCTTGCAGCGTCAGTGTGTACACGGATTCGAAGTATGTCGTGGATGCATTCAACCAGCATTGGATAGAGGGTTGGCTCAAACGAGGGTGGAAGAACTCGAAGAAGGAACCTGTGGCCAACATCGATCTTTGGCAAAGGCTCCTGAAAGCCAAATCGATCCACGAGGTCGAATTCAATTGGGTGAAAGGCCACGCGGGGCATTCGGAGAATGAACGCTGTGATGAGCTTGCCACAAGGGCTGCCGATGGCGATGACCTTCTTGAGGACAGCGTCTACATCTCATCCAATTGTTCGTAAAGATCGTTTCCCTTCGCATCTATCTCAACATAGACCGGCAGATCATCGAGCACGATCCGTCTGAGCGCTTCAGTTCCCAAATCAGGCCAAGCTATCAGCTCTTCGGATATGACATGCTCGGCAAGCAAGGCCGCAACTCCACCTATCGCCACGAAATACACGCTTCCGGTCTCTTCGCATGCGCTTCGAACCTCTTCGGATCGCTTCCCTTTGCCGATCATCGATACGATGCCGGCTCTGAGCATATCGGGCGTTGCGAAATCCATACGCGATGCCGTTGTTGGTCCTATAGCGCCGAATGGACGGCCAGCAGAGGCAGGAGTGGGGCCTGCATAGAAGAGGCTCTGCCCTGAAAGATCATAGGGAAGAGAGCCTTTTTCCTCTAAATACCGAAGAGCCCTTTGATGCCCTGCATCGCGCATGGTGTAGCACACCCCGCTCAATAGCACCTTTTGTCCAGCCTCAAGAACGCTTAGCTCCTCTTTGCTACACGGCAGTATGATCTTCTTGACATCATCCATCCCACATCCTCCTAAAACAGATCGATGCTCTTGGAGCGCATAGCGCAACAGCCCATGTTCACAGCCAAAGGAAGCGCTGCTATATGGCACGGTGCACTTTCGATATGAACCGCCAAGGCCGTCGGGTATCCGCCTAGCGCGGCCGGCCCTATGCCAAGAGAATTGATCCTATCCAATAGCTCGAGCTCGAATGCTGCCTTCTCATCGATCTCAGAGATGCTGCCGATAGGCCGCAACAGCGCATGCTTGGCCAGGCCAGCAACCTTATCGAAGGTAGAGCCTATGCCTATGCCCAAGACCAAAGGAGGACAAGCGTTCGCTGCTTTTTCTCTGACACAGGAGATCACCGCATCGATGATGCCATCCCGTCCTGATCCGGGTGGGAGCATCACCACTTTCGAGGCATTGTCTGAACCGCCTCCTTTCAGCAAGACATGCAAAGTGGCTCCCTCTTCTTTGCGAAGCTTTATCTCACAGAAAGCAGGGGTGTTATCTCCAGTGTTCCTGCGATCGAAGATCGCATCGAAGACCACGCTCATGCGAAGGGCGTTATCCTTGTAAGCTCTGGCTACAGCATCATCGACCTTTGAGAAGACTCCACCTGATATCTCGACATCAGGGCCTATCTCCAAGCAGACCCAAACGGTTCCGGTATCCTGGCATATCGGGACATGATCGCATCTGGCTATGTCATCGTTTTCCAGAATGGTGCGCAGAACGTCGCAGGAACGCGATCCAAGCCCACCCATATCTTCGATGCAGCCGCCATCGAGCTTCTCTTGCAGGATCGTCTCTGCACATCGTCTGTAATCATCGCGAAGGGAGCATGATATCTCCGTGATGGAGTCATAGACGATATCGGCCACCATGTTCGGATCGATGGATCGCATCGAAATTGCTCTGTCCATTTCACCCATCCAATCGTTTCATCCGATGTGAACAATGCAATACTTTAAGTCTATTACAAAGCATCATGATATAGGTAGAGTAAGAGAGCTTCATCATGCATATTAGTTGTAAAATGAATCAGTCGAATTAACGAAACCTAGTAGCACGGAGATATCAAGATGAGATTGGATTCAGAAGCGCTTGAAGAGCACCTGAAGTGGCATGGCAAGCTCGATATCGAGCCTAAGATGGATATAAGGACCAGGCACGATCTTGCGATAGCCTACACGCCCGGGGTCGCAGAGCCTTGCAAGGTCATCGCAGAGGATGAAGGCGCAGCATATGATTACACCATGAAGGCCAACACCGTTGCCGTTGTGAGCGATGGCAGTGCGGTATTGGGGCTTGGCAACATCGGAGCTGCGGCTGCTATTCCGGTCATGGAAGGCAAATGCGCATTGTTCAAGACGTTCGCGGGTGTCAACGCCTTTCCGATATGCCTAGACACCCAAGACACCGAAGAGATCATAAGGGCATGCGTTCAGATAGCCCCGATCTTCGGTGGTATAAATCTTGAGGATATCTCTGCGCCGCGTTGCTTCGAGATAGAAGAGCGCTTGAATGAGATCTTGGATATCCCTGTGTTCCATGATGACCAGCATGGAACTGCGATAGTGGTCCTATCGGGTCTGATCAATGCCTTGAAACTCGTAGGCAAAAGCGAAGATGATGTGAAGGTTATCGTCAATGGCGCCGGGGCTGCGGGCATCGCGATAACGAAGCTGCTCTTGCTATATGGGTTCAAGAACATAACCATGTGCGATATCGATGGCATCATCTCCTCCAAGTCCACGTACATCAATGATGCTCAGCGCGAGATGCTCGAATACGTCAACCTGGAAGATAAGACAGGAACGCTAGCAGATGCGGTCGTCGATGCTGATGTCTTCGTCGGGGTCTCAGGGCCCAACGCCTTGACCAAAGCTATGGTGCACACGATGGCGACCGATCCGATAATCTTTGCTATGGCAAACCCTGTTCCCGAGATCGATCCGAATGATGCAAAGGAAGCCGGTGCCAAGGTCGTGGGAACAGGCAGATCCGATTTCCCTAACCAAGTGAATAACGTTATCGCTTTCCCAGGCATCTTCAAAGGAGCGCTGAGCTCGAGAGCCTCGAGGATCACCGATTCCATGAAGCTCTCGGCTGCCCGTGCGCTCGCATCGCTCGTTTCCGACGAGGAGCTCTCTGAGGACTTCATAATGCCGGATCCGTTCGACGATCGCATAGCCGATGTTGTCGCGAAGGCTGTGAGCGATGCCGTTGCGGACGAAAGAGCATCTTAGGCTATGACGTCAGCGGATAACACCTCGGGCAAGGGGATCTTCATAACATTCGAAGGGGATGATGGTGTTGGCAAGTCCACTCATATCAACTTCTTGGCCAAGACCCTAAGAGAGCTTGGATATGAAGTCGTGAATCTCCGAGAGCCTGGTGGTACGAGCATCGGAGAGCAGCTACGGGCTATAGTGCTCGATCCGAACAACCAAGAGATCACCCCTGAAACGGAGCTTTTGATCTACGAGGCAGCCCGAGCTCAGTTGGTCTCACAAGTGATAAAACCCGCGCTTGGCAGAGGTGCCGTCGTTCTATGCGATAGGTTCATCGATTCTACGGTAGCCTACCAGGGCTTTGGGCGTGGCCTTGATGTCGGATTCATCGAGAAAGCGAACGGGTTTGCCACATATGGGATCATTCCCGATAAGACCATCCTCATGACGTGTTCGAAAAGAGGGGATAAGGCCAAG
>CAYXZC010000070.1:0-7922 GCA_964469815.1 uncultured Eggerthellaceae bacterium
CCGCACACAGATCGGTTGCAATATCGCCGTGAAGGTTCGGCAAAACGAGCACATCGAACTGGGACGGATCCATCACCATGTTCATGCAGATCGCCTCGATGATCTAGTCGTTGAAGTCGATCTTGCCCTCGTATTCCTTGGCGACCTCGCGCGCCGTGCGAAGGAAAAGCCCGTCGGAGTGCTTCATGATGTTAGCCTTGTGCGCCGCGGTGACGAGATGGCGCCCCTGCTTCACCGCATAGTCGAACGCGAACTCGACGATGTTTCGCGAAGCGGTGATCGAGATCGGCTTGATGGAGATGCCCGAGTCAGTACGGATCTTGCCCAAACCGTGCGAATAGACGAACTCGATGAGCTCCTTCGCCTCCGGCGTGCCCTCTTCGAATTCGATGCCGGCGTAGAGATCCTCGGTGTTCTCACGCACGATGACGAGGTCGACATCGTTGTAGCGGCCGCCCGCGCCGGGGATGGAGATCACAGGGCGCAGGTTCACGTAAAGGTCGAGCTCCTTGCGAAGCGCCACGTTCACGCTGCGGAATCCCGTTCCCACAGGGGTGGTAACAGGGCCTTTGATGGCAACTTTGTTGCGCTTGACGGCTTCGATGGTCTCATCGGGAAGCGGCGTGCCGAACTTGTCCATCACGCCTTCGCCGGCCTCGGCGATCTCCCAATCAATCTCGGCGCCGGATGCCGCCACCACGCGCTGCATGGCCGCGGATGTCTCCACGCCGATACCATCTCCGGGGATAAGGGTTACTGTGTGTCTTGCCATTTCATGCTCCTCGTTTTGTGAATCATAATGTCATCCCGCGCTCCCACCCGTCATCCCGAGCTTCCTTACCCGTCATCCCGAGCGAAGTCGAGGGATCTCCAACTGCGAAGAGTATTCGGGAGTCATTTCCCTACTTCTTCTTCGCCAAGTTCTCCTCGATCTGCGTGGCGCGCTTCTTGAGCGTGCCTTTGCCGTTCTCCGCATCGAACTTCATGCGCGTGGCGAGCTCTTCGGCAACGGACGGCGCGAGCTTTCCCGCCGAGAAATCCACCACAGCGATCAGCATGTCCTGAAATTCGAGGTCGCCGTGATAGCACTGGATTCCCTCGTCGATGAGTCCCCAGACCTTCTCGGAGCGAGCCTCCGTTGTGGCACCGAGACGGCAAAGGAAGCGCATCGCAGCCAAGCGAAGGGGCCCTGAATCCTCATCAAAGAGTGCGTTCTCCGCACCGACGATGGCCTTCTCGCAATTGCGCGAATCGACCGGCACGAGCTCGGTGAGAGCATCGAGCGCCTCCCAGCGGGTCTGCGCCTCGGGGCGTTCAAGCGCCTCGAGGATGACGCCGATGTGTTCGGACATCTTCGGCGGGTTCTCACGCGTCATGGCGGCCACTATTGCGGCGGCCTTCTGACGCTCGCGACGGCTACCGTCCGAAAGAGTTTCTATGTATGATTCGATCTTCTTCTTGCTCTTGAGGGCTTCGGTTGCTTCTTGCTTGACATCGTCGGCTCTGCTGGTCACTTACGTTCAGCTCCTAACTGGGCTCTGGCTGGATAGGTGCGATCTCGAAATGTTGCGCAATCCCCGATTCGCCGCGATCGGCTAAAGGGTGCAGATATCCAGATTGATTCGACTTTCTTTGATCTACGTATTATAGATGAATGCCGCCCACACCCGCATGCACACGCCAGCTGTGCGGGCGAACGATGCGGACGAGCGCTATTAGGCAGTTACTTCATCTTCCCACCATTGATGGTTTTCGAGGTACCAATCAATGGTCGTCTGCAAATTCGTCTCGAAATCATCAAATACGGGTTGCCAGCCAAGTTCGCAGCGAAGCTTCGAGGAGTCGACCGGGTAATGCGGATCGTGCGCAATGCGATCTTCAACGTGCTCAATATCGCATGATGTCTTTCCCATCTTCGATAGGATCATATCCAACACATGAGCATTGCTTAGTTCCTCGTTGCCGCTGACGATATAGCTCTCCCCGATCGCGCCGCGTTGAAGAATATTCCAAACCGCGCGTGAGTGATCTCGCACGTAGAGCCAATTGCGCCGATTAGATCCATCGCCATAAAGAACAGCCTTCCGACCCGTTGCCAGCCTTACAATCTGTCTGGGAATGAACTTTTCGATATTCTGCCTAGGACCGAAGTTATTGGTGCTGTTAGAAATGGTCGCGCGGATACCATAGGTCTTCACCCACGCCTTCACAAGCAGATCCGATGCAGCTTTGGATGCACTGTAAGGATTGGTCGGATCGAACCGCGCATTCTCATCAACAGCACCTTTCACAGAAAGCGGAAAACCGCCATAGACCTCATCGGTGGAAACATGATGCAGTCGAACACCATGCTTACGAACCGCCTCAAGCAGATTAAACGTACCCATGATGTTGGTTTCCATGAATGGGCGTGGAACTTTAAGAGCGTTATCGTTGTGCGTTTCCGCTGCGAAGTGCACCACTGCATCAGATACGGAAACCGCCTTATCAACAGCATCCTGATCAAGCAGATCACCCTTGATCAGGTGAATACCAGCAGGGAGATTGTCGATCCTACCCGCGTAGGTTAGCGAGTCAAATACGACAATGTTCACATCAGGCGCAACTTCCGACACATAACGCACGAAGTCGCTACCCATGAACCCCGCTCCGCCCGTCACCAGTATGTTGCTGCAAATAACCAAACGCTACATACTCGCAATAGATAAAGCAATAATCATCGAAGCCATCAATCGAAGTAATCGTCAGGTACGATAATGGCACTGGGATTCGCAACAAATATCACATCATCAGGATTCGAACAATCAATTTCATACTCAAGATTTCCACGTTCTAGCTCTGGATGCCTAAAAACTTGAGAAACGTGTAATTCTTTATAGGATGTTGCAAGAGGTCGTTGGAGTGCGGCCCCATAAGAATTTGAAATCAATAGACAACACTTATCTCCAGATCCACCCGTAATGGTGCTAAGCGAAGGGATGCTGTCATAATAAGCATCATAAAAGGCAAACTGTTTGCCAGCTTCAGGATAATCTTTGAATACATCATGATTGGCTCCATTGAATACATATCCATCGATCGTGTCCACTCTTAGATAGGAGAAATCATCTTCTACATCGAAAACAGATTCCTTGATAAGATCCCTTCCCCACCTCGCAGTTGCACCCGTATATTCGTAATCAGGCATAGGTATAAAAGTTCCGAAATTATTCTCTTGTAAATCTAAAGAATCAACGATTTGAGAATAGCCTTCTATTGCTCCAGAAATATTCCAATGGTGGTCTGTTGCAAAGAATTTTTCATAATATTCATCACCAATGCTATATCGTCTAGTTAATATTTCGACATTTTCGGATTCTTCAAGGATCGCATTCATAAACTCATAAGCATCTAAAGGATTATAGTCATCGCTCATTAAAGCACTAGCAGGAGTGAATGACGGCTCTTCATAACCAAGTACAAGATAAATTATGAACCGCTTTTCCGGATATCTTTCAGCAATTCTTTTCACACCTTCAGAAAAATACTCAAGTCTGTCAAAAACATCTTTACTATATGGCTCCGGCATATACGCTACAGAATCAAATTCAGGCGAATAAACTTTGTCGCTGCCATAAAAAGTTGGATAACAAGACCAGTGTGTGACCAGATTGGAAGTCTCGATAGCCACACGCTGTAATGCCGCGCTGGTTATTATCGCACCTGCTCTACAGGGAACATAATCCTCCACCTTATCCTCTAAAGCGGATTGTAAGCGACCGCTCGCCAAGCCATCCATGTTCAAATTATCTTTAACCCCATATTTAATGCTCGCACCCTCCAAGTATTGAACTTCTTCCGATGTTATCCATCCGGGTAATTCGATCTTGAGAACATTCATTGCCCCGAACATGAGCACGGGACCAATGAAGATCAAACAAACTATTATTGAGAATACTTTGTTTTGAATATTCAAAGCAGCCGCCTTAAAACTGGAAATATATGAATGGATTGTAAGAACTTGACACAACGCTCATGCATGACAGGATGAAGATCGCTAAAAGCGCAACATCAACAACTAAATTCACACAATTCGCAACTCGGATACGGTTCTTATCTAAAGCGCCCTCTATACTCACTGTACACGGCGGAACAAAATTGTTTCCCTTCTGAGGAGCAGCCACTATATCTTTATCCGACTCACCTTTGACCCATGCCTCTATTTTCTTTCGCAAATAAGGCACCCAAGGAAGGGATCCAACTATCATGATCGGAATCAAGCTCACATAGCTCCATGATTGCAACTCCCAAAGAGTAGATGTCCCCGTTAGACCATAAGCACCAAACATTCCCATAGTCCAATCTGCGACTTGATGCAATCCTGTAACAGAAAAGAGCAACCATCCATAGAAGAATAGAAGAATGCACCATATATGGCTAACGAAAGACGGAAGTTTGGAGAGGGCTTTGGATATAAATAGCTTCTCCAAAAGGATCAATGCACCCCAATAAAGCCCCCAAAGCACGAAATTCCAAGCTGCACCATGCCAAATGCCTGTCAGTCCCCATACGATGAAGATGTTAAGGATAAATCTTCCATTAGAAACGCGGTTTCCGCCCAGAGGTATATAGACATAGTCTCGAAAAAAACCACCCAAGGTCATATGCCAACGCCGCCAGAATTCTGTAGCCGACTTTGAAATATAGGGATAATTGAAGTTCCTTGGATAATCGAATCCCATCATCTTTCCAAGTCCGATAGCCATATCGGAATAACCGGAAAAATCAAAGTATATCTGAAATGTATAAGCAAGCACTCCGCTGAAACATCCGATAAATCCAATGGCAGAGGCATCTTGCACCAACAGAGCATCTGCGAGGATGCCTGCAGTATTCGCTAAAAGCACCTTCTTGCCCATGCCAATACAAAACAACCTACAACCTTGAGCGAACTTAGCAAAAGTTACATACCTATTATCGATCTCATTCTCTATATCCGTATAACGAACTATCGGCCCAGCCACAAGTTGAGGGAACATAGCTATGTACATGCCAAGATATAGAGGATTCTTTTGCGGCCGGGCCTGACCTCTATATACATCAACGATATACGTTATCGCCTGAAGCGTAAAAAAAGAAATTCCGATCGGTAATGCAAGCTGAAGATCAACCAAGAACTCTTCGCCAAGAGCCCGATTGATGTTTTCCGCAATGAATCCTTGGTATTTATAAAAGCCTATGATGGCAACGTTTACAGCAACGCCCAAGGCCAGAACGAGTTTGGATTGTAATGATCTCTCCTTCGTCTTACTGATGATAAACCCTATGGCCCAATTCAAAGCAATGGAACCGATCATCAAGAAAACGTATATCGGCTCACCCCATGCATAAAAGAACAGAGAGAAAATGAGCAGTATAACGTTTTTAGCAGGTCTCCATGGAACAAGAAAATAAATCGCAAAAAAGAGCGGCAGGAACGCAAACAGGAATATCGTACTTGAGAAAACCATTTTCAAATTACCTTGTCATCATTCGCCTGCGTACAGCATTAGCTGTCTTTTTGATTAACGCACCAAATCCATCATTCTTTGCAATATACATAGCAAGAGCAATTTTTCCTTTAGATCTTGCTTCTTCATAAGCACGCTGAGATACAGCGTCGCGAAGCTTTGAATTGTATTCATTCCTAAATCCTTCAGGATCATCCATGATGAAACAAATCCTGTCCCACTCGTCGGGATAGAAAAGAGAACGATCCAACTCATCGTTCTCCCTAGCCTCGTTGTATTCTTTAGAGTACCGCTCCAAGAATGGCATCTGAAATTCCGGCGCCAACAAAGAAAACGCGAAATCGAGGTTGTGCATCTTCTTATAATGATAGACTCCAATGAATCTGTCTTCGATTTTTGGATTTCGTCTCAAGTATTCTCTTATCCAAGCATATTCATCCAACATACAGAAAACTTTATTGTTCTGATTAATAGAGGATGCAGCATTATCTTGACGATAATAGTAAAACGCTTCATCGATTATCATGCCTCGGTGAGCGCAGCAGAATACCTGAAACCAGAATCCGTTATCTTGATAAGAAGCACCTGGGCTTTCATTGTGACGAATATTGTTGTGCTCCAAAAACTCCCTTTTATATATCCCCGTCCAGTTGAGCATTTGGCAATTGAATAGATCCGGATTTTCCACTGGATCGATCAACACATTGTAGTAAGAATTCTTATGAGCCACTTTTTCATACTTGGTCTTTATTGATCCATCATCCAAAGTCCAAAACTTGATAAAATCTGATTTAACGAAATCCAGATCGCTTTTCTTAGCCGTTGTATAAAGCCACTCGAACATATTCTTTTTTACATAATCATCAGACTCGACTATGCCGATATATTCACCCGTAGAAACCTGCATCCCTACATTCATGGCTCTCCCATAGCCACCGTTTTCCTTATCAATGATCTTGATCCTACTATCGTTTTCAGCATATCTTTGAAGGGTCGATAACGTATCATCTGTTGATCCATCATTCACACAAACAATCTCTATATCTTCCAATGTCTGAGCCAACAAGCTATCAAGCGTTTCTTCAATATAAGATTGAACGTTATAACACGGAACAACAATACTCACTTTTGGATTATCCATATTGAATCCTTAACTTCTAAATCATTGCTTAGGTAAATCGAAATACAGCGATCCGCGATCAGCAAGATCGACGCGTTTTTCATCATCAGCATTAGTTAATTTCCCAAATGCTTTCTTGAAAGCGCTCATAAACCCACGCATTCGGCATTCATTCAAAAAGATTACGGGATATTTCAACCATGGATGTTTAGCCGCCGTGTGTATGTTGTCGATCTGAGTACCTGATCCGAATTCATCGCACAGAGACTGAAGACGATACAGATCGCTTGCCTCTAAAGAAAAATATGATTTAACACGACTTTCCAATTCCAATTCTTTAAGATTACCACTCAACAATTCATCGATCATTAACCTCTTAGTTTCATCATTATGCATTGATTCGATATTCCAAATCGTATAATCAAATGCCCAGTTCAAGAATCCCCATGAGACCATTGAATATAATTCCGGATCTTTCTTAAGGTCGGCCTTCAACATACATATCGCTTCATAAAATGCCAAAGGCGCACTTTTTCGGGAATTCGAAACAGAACCCGCTCTTCCTATTCTGTGCAATATCAACTCTTCATCAACGAACGCTATCCGCTTTGCCTTCACCAATGACATAAACACAAAATAAAGATCCTCACTATTTTGAATATCCGGAAAACGCAATGACAGACTTTCAATGAAGGAGCGTTTATATAACTTGTCCCAAGGCCAGCCAATAAAAGCGGTAAAGATACAGTCCTGCATATCAACCACGGAAAAGCATTCTTTTTCCGGAATCTGTTCAGCCTTTGCAGTAAACGATGCGTTTCTTTTTCTTCCAGTGCCATCCTCAAGTTCAAATGACCTACAGACCACGATATCGGCATCGGTTTTTTCTGCTTTGTTAAGCATCTTTATAATGAAATCAGGATCATAAATATCATCGGCATCAAGAAGCATCACATACTCTCCCGAAGCCAAATCGAGACCCTTGTTTCGAGAAGCCCCTTGACCGGCATTATCTTGAGAACAAACTCGAATTCTTTTATCCTTTGTTGCGTATTCTTTCAGAATTTGAAGAGAAGCATCTATTGAACCATCATTGATGCATATGAGTTCAAAATTACTGTATGATTGATCAACTATAGAGCGCATGGTCTGATCCAAGCATTTCTCCATATTGAAAACAGGAAGTATTATTGAGATCGTAGGAGAATCCTGCATTGCTTTTCCTTATTCGGGTTCAAATGCTGCGTTTGTTATATTATATGAATTAAATGAACGACATCTACTGAATTCAATGGACTTATTACACAGTATCT
>CAYXZC010000071.1:0-7827 GCA_964469815.1 uncultured Eggerthellaceae bacterium
GGACGCGGCCCTTTCAAGGCTGAAATACGGGTTCGATTCCCGTTGGGGGCACCAACTTGATTTTTCACGATCTCTAGCCCTGACCTGCGGTTTTGAGTTCAAGTAATGTAAGTTTGGTACCATTTTATTCCAAGCTGATCCATAGCTTCATCGCTCGAGACTCGAAAAACAGCCATGCTGAAGGTCGAAGATGATTGCTTTTTCGTTTAAACTTCTCGATATCGTATTCATATATCCTTGCAACCGATGCGCTCTTCGATCTTTTCTGCGATAGGAGCGCTTCGGAAGCTGTTCTTGGAAAGCGGGTCTTTTGGAAGAGATAGTAGAGATCGAGCGCATGGGCTATGGCGCAGATGCCATAGCGCACGCTTCCAATGGGAAGACCCTCTTCGTGCAGGGCGGCGTTCCCGGCGATGTCGTGAAGGCCGTCATCCTGCAGGAGAAGAAGACCTACGCAAAAGCACGTGTGGCATCGATCATATCCCCGTCCCCCGAGCGCGTGCTCAAGCTGCCCCAGGATGCTATATGCAGTGGTGGCACATGGGCGAACCTGTCATATTCAGCGCAGCTCCGTGCGAAACGCGACAATGTCGCGGACGCTCTTCGCAAGAACGCGAAGATGGATGCGGCGCAGATAGACGAAGTGTTGCAAGATATCATCGGATGCGAGAGCGAATGGGGCTACAGGAACAAGGTGGAGCTCGCAGCCTTTCGCAATGCAGGCGGAAGATTCTGCCTTGGATCCCACGAGATGGCAGGTGCGAACAACATCGCTCTTACGAAGGCACCGTTGGCCAATCGCCTCATAGATACAGCACCTAAAGCCCTCACAGGTGCGCTCAGGTATCTTCAAGGAAACGATGACCTTGGTATATATCGCGTCGGGGTGCGGGGCAGCACCCGCACGAAGAGCATCGAGGTGGCACTTTGGACGCCTCCTTCATCCTTTCCCAGGAGCTTTGCCGCAAAGACTATAAAGGATGCCATTGGCGCTACATCCATCGTGCGCGTCTTGGCCGAGCCGGGCAGCGCACGAAAGGTGAAGAAGGTAGAGGTGCTGGAGGGTAGCGCCTATTGGCGGGAGAGCATGGGTCGGAAGATGCCCCGCATCCGATCCTCTTTCTCAAGAGTCACCCAAGATGAGAAGGATGGCAAAGCCAGCATAGAGCATGAACAGCACCGGAGATTCGACTATCGTGTGTCCGCCCCATCGTTCTTTCAGGTGAACACTGCGCAGGCCGAGGTGCTCGTCGGCCTTGTGCTGGAAGGGCTTGGAGATGTAGCGGGACAGCGTATCGCTGATCTGTATTCGGGCGTTGGATCTTTCTCTTTACCGCTGGCAGAGGCCGGCGCGGATGTGAGCGCCATAGAGATAGCAGGAAGTTCATCGCGTGACCTTGAGCGCAACGCGCAGTCTTCCGGTCTTGATGTGGATGTGATATGTGACGATGCGGCTTTGGCTTTGGGGGAGCTGGGAGCCCTGGATGCGCTTGTTGTCGACCCGCCGCGAGCCGGACTGGAAGATGGTGTTGCGGATCTCATTGCGCGAACGCACGCAGAGCGCGTGGCTTATGTGAGCTGCGATCCGCAGACCTTCGCTCGCGATGTGCTCAGGATGAAGGATGCGGGTTTTGACCTTGTATCGGTGGTTCCGGTGGACATGTTCCCTCAAACCTATCACGTTGAATGTGTGGGAATATTCTGCAGGCTGTAAAGGCTGCAGATCGCAATATGCGTGTGATATGCGAAATCTGGTAAAATCTAATTTCGTATGTTCATATCTTGTGAATTCAACGTATCGCATTTTGAAGGATATTGGTCAGAAAGGTGTCTGTTATGGCTCTTTATACGCCGGAGTACACTCCGAACGGAAACGAGATAGCGGTATTCAACACATCGAAAGGTCAGATCCGCGTGAAGCTTGCGGGCAAAGATGCTCCGATCCATGTCGGCAATTTCGTGGAGCTCGTGAACAAAGGCTTCTACAACGGCCTTAAGTTCCATCGCTATGTTCCCGGATTCGTCATCCAAGGCGGCGATCCTCTGACCCTTGATGCCACCTCCGAGCAAGTCGCCAATGCTGTCAACAGCGGACGCAGCAAGTTCGGAACCGGTGGCCCGGGATACTCCATCAAAGAGGAGTTCACGACGAACCCGCACAATGAGCACAACGATGGTAGCCTTGCCATGGCTCGTTCATCCGATCCGAATTCCGCTGGTTCCCAATTCTATTTCTGCCTCGGCCCTCAACCGATGCTGGATTCCGGCTACACTGTTTTCGGGGAGACCATCGATGGGCTTGATGTGATCGGCCAGCTTCGTGTGGGCGATGTCATCGAGTCGATAGAGATCGAGAACGAAGCATAAGCATAGATTCAATGAAGAACCATTCTCGCAGACGAATCTAGGGACAAAGAATCGTGAATACCCAACTGTTCGATCAGGCAACGCTTAGTTACGATAACAAGGATTACAGAGGTGCGCTCAGGGCATATACCGCATGCCTTCAAGACACCTCCACACCCTTTGCTCTCGGCGAGATCGGATTGATATACCATCGTATAGGCAACTGCTTGGTGAAACTGAAGAATCCGGCAGAGGCTATTCAGGCATATGCGCAGGCAGCCGCCGATCCGGCCTACTCGGCAAAAGGCGCGCTCCAGAACAACATAGGCATGGCCTACGCATCGCTTCGTGATTACGACAACGCCGTGAAGCATTTCGAGCAGGCGGTGGAAGATCCGGCTTATGAAACTCCCTACAAGGCATATATGGGCCTTGGGAACGCAGAGCTGAAGCTCGGGCGAAGCGCCGAGGCCGGGGTGGCTTTCCGTGAAGCTGCTCTTGATGAGGGCAATCCAGATCCCGCAAAGGCTCTGTTGAACCTGGGCATCTGCTTCATGGCGCTCGATCGTCCGGCGGATGCGATCGCATCCTATGAATCTGCTATGCAGTTCGATATGACCGCTGATACGCGCAATCGCCTCAATGCCAGCATGGGACAAGCCTATGCGGCCAATTCCCAGATGGCTGAAGCGGTCGATGCGTTCGAGAGGGCTATCGCGGATGGGAGCTACATCCTTTCCGATTCGGCCAGCGTTGATTACCAGCGCGCATTGAACGCGGTGGCGCAAAGCCGCGCGCTTGAGACCGCGGGCGATATGTCCGGTTTGGATGTCTCTGCCACAGGGGATGGCATCTATGGAAACGAATCCGACCCGTTCTTCTACGATGAGGACTACGACCCGAATGCCGAAGAGTCGATCTACTTCGGTGCCTATCAAGGCGATGAGGATAAGTTCTTCGAGGCATCCGAAGAAGAGATAGTGCAGATGTCCAAGGGATTGGCCAAGAGAGATCGCAAACGTCGCAACATCGGACTGAAGTTCCTTGTGGTCATAATCGTGTTGATAATCCTCGTTTTGGGTGCGGCGGTGTTCGGTTATATCCAAGGATATGGATGGCCTACGCAACAAGCGGTGACTCAGCAGCTGTTCGCCAACCCCGAGAATGCATACGAGAACGTTTTCGTGGATACCATCTCCAAGGAGAACGCGAACTCGATGCTAAGTGCTGTGGTGCAGGATCAAAACGTTACGATCGATGGTGTCAATCGCACGATGACAGAGTCTGTTGTGTTCGCTACGGCCACAGCGCCTCAAGGGGCGAAGATAACATACGAGATAGATATGGTTCGAGATATGGTTGGATGGAAGGTCACTAGCATAGACCTCTATTTCCCAAGCCAAGCGTCTTAAAGATACATCGATAACAGCCGTTTTACGGCAGATCGTATAAATGATGGCAATTTGAAAGGAAGAGAAGATGGCAATCGAGAAGACCTATTCGATGATCAAGCCCGATGGGGTTCGCAACCACCACATCGGAGAGATCGTGAACCGCTTCGAGCGTGCGGGGCTCACCATCGAGCGCATGGAGCTTGGAATGGTAACGCCTGAGCAGGCCAAGGAGAACTATGCCGAGCATGAGGGCAAGCCGTTCTACAACGGATTGATCGAGTACATCACCTCAGGTCCTGTGGTGAAGATGGTGATCTCCGGTGAAGGTGCGGTTGCGAAGTGCCGCTCTCTCATGGGCGCCACCAATCCGGCCGAAGCAGCGCCTGGAACGATCCGTGGCGATTTCGGGCTCATAATGGATGAGAATGTCATCCATGGCTCGGATTCCGTTGCTTCTGCCGAGCGCGAGATATCCATATTCTTCTAAACACCGACCAGCTAAAACGCCGATCAGATCGAATCGATGCTATTTTTGCATCGTCTTGATGTAGCCAAAGGGCGGGATCTTGTGGACTGAACCCCGATAGTTGGACTGGAAACAAAAGTTTCCAGTCCAACTTCTTTTCGAGGGGATGATTTTGTGAGACACGATAATTTGATAAGGAAGAAGGCAGTCGAGTTGTTCGAGAAGGGGGTCGGCAGCAAAGGGGTCGCATCAACTCTTCAAATACCGAAGAGGGTAGCTGAGAAATGGCAGTACACTTACAGAGCGTTAGGAGAGGAGGCTCTGTTAGTGACAAGTCGCAAGAAATACGATCGCAGCTTGAAGGTCGCAGCTGCTAGAGATGTTGTAGAGAACGGCATAACGAAGCCAGATGTGATGGTCAAATATGGCATAAGAGCGCTCACTGCGCTTAATAACTGGTGTCGTGCCTACCAACAAGGCGGCACTGATGCTCTTCTGCCCAAACCTAAAGGACGTCCGCGCAAATCCGATATGCCGGTCTATGCGAGCCGCGAAGACGAGCTTGAGGCTCGAATACGTGAATTGGAATTGGAGCTCGAAATCCAAAAACGAATAAACGCCTTGGCAGACGAGATCGAGCGGAGATAGCATCGTTGCTGAGGCGGAAATGGCCGTTGGCCTTGGTGCTTGAGAAGCTCGGCCTCAAGCGTTCGACATATTACTACAACGTATCCCATCCCAAGCCTGACAGATACACTGATGTCAGACCGCTTATACGCGAGGTGTTCTCTCGCACCGCCAATGGTATGGGCTATCGCCAAATCGCACTCGCATTGCGCAACGAACAGGGTCTTTGCATCTCCGGCAAAACCGTCTTGCGGCTCATGCGCGAAGAAGGTCTTCATTGTCGGATCAGGCGAAAGAAATACAACTCTTACAAAGGCAAACAAGGAGAGGTTGCCCGCAATGTCTTGGACAGGGATTTTGCATCGAATGCTCCCATGCGCAAGCTCGTCACCGATATTACCGAGTTCAGCCAGTCTTGGGGCAAAGCCTATCTGTCACCGGTAATGGATCTGTTTAACAACGAGATCGTTGCTTGGTCGGTATCAGAGCGTCCGAACATGGCGCAGATCAACGAGATGATGGCGATGCTTGCACCTAGGCTAGATGGTCCGGCGCTCTTGCATTCCGATCAAGGGTGGCAATATCAGCAAAGTTCATATCAGTTGAAGCTCCTCTCTCTAGGCATCGAGCAGAGCATGTCAAGGAAGGCCACCTGTTTGGACAACGCCTGCATGGAGGGCTTTTTCGGACATATGAAAGACGAGTTCTATCGCGGAAGGAGATTCTATTCGTTCGAATCCTTCAAGGCCGAGTTGGAGGAATACATAGACTACTGGAATACACGCCGATACCAAGTTGGCCTAAAAGGAATGACTCCGATTCAATATCGAAGTCATTTGATAAGAGCCGCTTGAAAACTTTATTTAACCGTCCAACTTTTGGGGTCTAGTCCATTGATCCCGCCCTTGTTTCATTGCAGGATAGGGCATACGTCAGATGAATAAAACCTGGAAGATTACGTTCAGAAGCTGCGCAGCTTATGGAGCATCTTATCCCTATTCATTTTCAAGAACCTTCGGCTGGCTCTTCAAGGTGACGCTTCGACTTCACCCATTGGTCGATGCACCGTAGCCAAGCGTTCTTGTGTAACGTACAATGGCTCTATAGCGTGCATACCATATACATTGATAGGTGGGAAGCGAACATGCTATATAGAGTGATCGACTCAGACGAATTGCCATTGTTGGTGGAAGCCTTCATGCGCGACTACGAGGTCGTGGCTCCGGTGAAGAGCGGCAGATCGATCGCCTTCGAACCGATAGAGCGCTTCGAGGATATCGTTCTCGATTACACCACCACGCTCACATCGCTCAAGAAATACTACCTTCCTCCTAGAGAAACGCTCTTCAAGTTTGACACCACAGGTGATGGTGTTACCGAATACGAGCTTGAAGTGAAGCCACGTGTGCTGTTCGGTGCGCATGCGTGCGACATCAATGCCCTCATCAATCTGAACCTTGCATTCGATGATGGGAGATATGCCGATCCATATTATGATGCGCACAGATCCGCCACTATGGTGGTCGGCATCAATTGCACGCCGAGCGAAACATGCTTTTGCCATCTGCTCGACGCTGATGAGGTGCGCGGCGCATACGATCTGTTCCTTCAGGATCTGGGGGATAGGTATCTTGTTTCCATCGGAAGCGTGGAGGGGGCCAACGTGCTCGAGAGCGCTTGCGATCCTCGTGAAGCCACCGATGAGGATAGGCGCGCGTTCCGTAAGATCACCCGTCAGCGCCAAGAGGCATTCGATAAGAGCATTCCCGATGTGCAGGAGATCCCGATGCTCATGGATGCTTTCCATGAAGACGAGTTCTGGGAAGAACTGGGCGGTAGATGCCTTTCATGCACTGCCTGCTCTGCTGTTTGTCCGACATGCTATTGCTTCGATATAGTGGATGTGCTCGATCCCGATGGCGTTACGGGGCAGCGGCAGCGCGTTTGGGATGCTTGCACATCTCCGCAGTTCGCACAGGTTGCCGGCGGCCATAATTTCCGTGACAGCGGGCGCGAGCGCGTGCGTCATCGAATGTATCACAAGCTCAATGGGTTCAATTCCATCCACGGTCGATACCTATGCGTTGGCTGCGGCCGCTGTGTGCGTGCCTGCAAAGCCGATATCTCACCGATAGAGGTGCTTCGTTTCTTCGAGCGAAAGGGGGCATCCGATGCCGAATAGCGCGCATGTTATTGTCGAGCCCATAGGCGCAAACGTTGCTGCGGCCGATGGGGAGGCGCTCATCAAGGCCAACCCTTATAGGCCGTGGGAGGCGCGGATCACCTCGATCACCCCGCTCACTGAGACCGAGAAGCTCTTCGAGTTCCGCTTCGTGGATGAGCGCATCAGGAATGCGTTCCATCATGAGCCGGGACAATTCGTCGAGGTATCTATCTTCGGTGTGGGAGAGGCTCCTGTCTCCATCTCCAGTTCGCCATCCAAAGGTGGCTTCATCGAGCTTTGCGTACGCAGAGCGGGCGAGTTCACGAGCCGTCTCCATGAGATGCAATGCGGAGACATCGTGGGAATACGCGGGCCTTATGGTCGTGCTTTTCCCTTCGAGAAGATGAAAGGCCACGATATTCTCCTCGTTGCGGGCGGTCTTGGGATCGCGCCGCTGCGATCCCTCATAAACAACATCCATGACGAGCGCTCGGAGTTCGGCAAGGTCACCATCATCTATGGATCTAAGACGCCTAGCGAGGTCATGTTCCGCGACCAGTTCGAGATGTGGCGTCACCGTCAGGATTTCGATCTGTATCTTACGGTCGACAACCCCGATGACACATGGGATGGCGAAGTGGGTCTTGTCACGGCGCCGTTCGAGCATCTGGAGATAGATGCGGGCAATACCTACGGGGCTGTGTGCGGGCCTCCTGTGATGTATAGGTTCGTGGTCGAGGAGATGCGCAAGAAGGGCATAAGCTATGACCATATATACATGAGCTTCGAGCGGCATATGAAATGCGGCATGGGAAAGTGCGGTCATTGCC
>CAYXZC010000072.1:0-7299 GCA_964469815.1 uncultured Eggerthellaceae bacterium
CGAAAGCAAATGAAAGATGGTGTTCAGAGCAAATCGAAAAGGGATACCTTCGACCCGGTTTGCTTAGCGATCCAATATCTCGGATCCATACACAAAAAATGCCCGCCGGAGATCGACGGGCATTTCAAATGGTCTTATGTTGATGTTGCTTACTTCTTGACAACGTTGCTGGCCTGAAGCTTGCCGTTCTGACCAGTTGTGATGTCGAAGGAAACTGCTGCTCCCTCATCAAGGGTCTTGAATCCATCCATCTGGATCTCAGAGAAATGAACGAACAGATCTTCGCCATCCTCTTGAGAGATGAAGCCGTAACCCTTCTCAGGATTAAACCATTTTACAGTACCTTCTGCCATGCTGATTCCTCTTTCCTGTCCCCTCCACAGAGGGGTAAAAACCTTGCGAGAAGATGTTATGTTCCGCTCGCACGCCCTCACTTCAAAGGCAGCTTCAACTATACGCTACTTTTAACGAGATTATTAGCGGGCGTTTGATATTTTTGAAATATTCACTCTTTTTTTACCGAACAGTAATAAAAGGGTCGAAAGCATCTCATCCTGCGATCGTATCAGCCGGCATCAGAGCGGATCGCCTAGAGGATGGAGGCTATCGAAGAAGCGCCCTTATCCTCTTCCAATCGGGCAAAAACGAATCCATGAGCGCATAGAAACGCTGCCCATGCCCACGTTCCAGAAGATGGCACAGCTCGTGCACGACAACATACTCAAGGCACTCAGGCGGATACAGAGCAAGCCGCGTGTTGATGCATATCCGGCCGGTCGAAGGCTTGCAGCTTCCCCAACGCGATCGCATGTTCCTATATGCGACCTGACCTGCCTTCACCCCCATTATCGACTCCCACTTCTCGATGAGGGGCGGAACGAATGAGGACACGACCTCCTTCCAAAGGCGCTGCTCAGCATCTGTTGCTGTTTCGGCCTTGCTCTGTGGAGACGACAGGATCTCTTGCTGCTTGCGCCGTATCCACTGGGATTTCTGGCAGACGAACTTTTCGATCCGCGAAGCGGGCATCCTGATGGGTGCTGTGACCTTTATGCGTGCATCGGGACTCTTCACGTAGATACTAAGGTTCTTCACGCACTTGCGCTTCACCCAGATCTCAAGGCCATCGATGAGAGTCAGCTGTTCTATGGGTTGCACCGGATCAGGCATCCTTGCGCATCCGTTTCGCTTCGAGCGCCATATCATAAGCTTCATTCTTAGGTATCCCGAAAGCGGCAGATGCTCTTAAGGCAGCAGTCTTCGCGCACTCCCCAGAGTCGATCAGATCCTCTATCATCTGACGTGCCGCCTCGGCATTATCCTCAGCAAGATCATCCGCCTCCTGCTGCGCAGGAGAATCGATCACCAAGACGATCTCCCCTTTGATGCCCTCCGTCGCCTCAAGCTCTTCGAAGTGTTCCAACACATCCGCGGATGTTCCGCGAAACACCTCTTCATGCAGCTTCGTTAGCTCTCGGCAAACGCACACATCCCTATAAGGGAACGCATCCCTTATGGATGACAGCGCACCGACCAAACGATGCGGACTCTCATAGAAGACGAGCACCGCATCGAGCGATCTCAGGGAATCGAGAAGATCTGCCTGCGCTTGGCGCTTTCGCGGGAAGAACCCGCCGAAATAGTAGCTAGCGGAAGGAAATCCGCTGCAAACATATGCGAGCACAGCAGCGGACGGCCCTGGGAGCACCTCACAAGGAACGCCTTCATGGCGTGCAACATCGATCAGATAGGAACCGGGATCGGAAAGTCCCGGCATTCCCGCATCAGAGCAATAGCAGACAGTCTCGCCTTCCCTTATGCGCTCGATGACCTCCATCGATCTTTGCCGGATCATGTTCTCATCAAGACGTTGGATCGGCTTCTTGATGCCGAAAGCAGCAAGAAGCCTTCCTGTTACACGAGTGTCTTCAGCATAGACAGCATCGCAGCATCCAAGCGCATCGAGCGCACGTGCTGTGATATCCCCGAGATTTCCGATCGGGGTGGGAACTATGTAGAGCTTTGCTGTATTCGAATCCATAGACCGGATTATAAAGGAGAATGCGCATACAGACCTAGGCAGCAACCACTATACGGTATTGGGCACCACCATTGATGCATGTCTGGAGGATGATCGACTCCCCATAGCCTGTCACATCGGCCGCAACCTGATCCCAGGTCGAGCCAGCGTTCACATCGAATCGCTTCACCACATGATACGTATGGGAATCTCCGCTGTTATCCACCACGGTCACGGGACTGCCTTCAGAAAGCGATGTTACCGACGAGAACACGCCCGGATTATGCCCGATGAAATATCCCCATGTTCCATCATCGACATCATCTGAACCAAGCCATAGACCCGCCGTTGCGCTAGGTGCACTCTGCGTTTGATAGGAACCCACATATGGGATCTGCTTCCCGTTGACCATAAGGACATCAGTCGAATAAAGCATTTGATCCGATCCATCCTGTCGTGACACTTCGGCCGCAGACGGAGCATCATCCGCGTTAGACCGCGCTTCAAAAGTGGATTCACCGACATTGCGGGCGTTATACGAATCATCGCTAAGACCGTCTTCGTCTCCAGGGATACCGATGATCCTCAACAAGTGCTCGAGCCTCTCATACGAAGCAGCCATATCACCAGCATCCGCATCCGATATATGCTCAACAGGCGTTTCTATGGTGAATATTTGCTCCACATCGGTTCGATCGGCGATCAGATCATTGACAGCATGCTCCGGGGTGACCGCAAAGGCGATCCCCGCGCTGACCGCCGCACAAAGAGCCACAGCCGCCACAGCAGATCCAACAACGACAGGCTTTTTCATTATGACACCTCGAATCCGAGTCTTCGATCATCCATCGGTTCAAGGATACGAGTGAATAACGATGCCAAAGTCCGCATGCTCGATACGTTGTCGTCAGGTATCTGAGGCGTTTGCTAGCGTTGCCCATCGGTTAGCATGTCGTTGATTTGATCTTCAAGAATCAAGCAGATGGAACCTTTGCAAAGAAGCGTCATCTCCCCTTTATCAGCGGGTCTCGGTCTCTATCTCGAGATACCCTACATCCTGTCGGCGCGGCTGCTTCTTGTCATGCTGGATGCTCTCCAAGAAATCCAAGCGCAATTCGCGTGCTTCACGCTCCTTCTCCGCCAGATTGGCCTTTGCTACAGCGATCATCAGCTTGATGCGATTGAGCTGGTTGACCTCCGATGCTCCCGGATCATAATCCACAGCAACGATATTGCTCTCAGGGTATCTGCGCCGAAGCTCCTTTATCACCGCCTTGCCCACAACATGGTTCGGCAAGCATGCGAAAGGCTGCGTGCAGACGATGTTAGGGCATCCACTGCGTATGAGCTCGACCATCTCGCCTGTGAGCAGCCAACCTTCGCCCATCGAATTGCAAAGGGACAGGATCTCGGCTGCATACTCGGCTATCTCGTAGATGTTAGCCGGAGGCTCGAAACGCTGCGAGCGCTCCAATGCATGGGTGACGGGAAGGCGGAAGCGACGGATGGCCTCAAGGCCTATCTTGCTGCCGAACGCGCTCTTGGCTGATTTGCCGATCTCACGTTGGAAGATGCCGCCCGCTATGCCGAACAGGAAGAACTCTATCAATCCCGGTACGACGACCTCGCACCCCTCAGCCTCTATCTGATCAACGATCTGGTTGTTGGCGGTCGGATGGAACTTCACTAGGATCTCGCCCACAACGCCTACCTTGGGCTTGGTCCCCTCTCCCGTCAAAGGCAGCGTGTCGAAATCGTCGACGATGGCGTTGACGGTCTTCTTGAATTCCGACATCTTCACCCCGCGCATCAGCTGCTCTTTGCAGACAGCCATCCAATGCTCGAAGAGCCTGTTCGCACTGCCTGGCTCAACCTCGTAGGGACGCGTGCGGTACAGGCACATCATCAGAAGATCGCCATATTGGAGGGCGTATATCGCTTGGTAGAGCATCGCCGGTGTCACCTTGAATCCGGGGTTGACCTCCCCTAGATCCTTGAACGACAGCGCGATAACGGGAATATGCCCGAGCCCTACAGCCTTGAGCGCTTTGCGGATGAGCGAGATGTAGTTCGTTGCACGGCATCCGCCGCCGGTCTGCGTTATGAGCACCGCGAGCTTATCGGTATCGTACTTGCCGCTCATCACCGCTTCCATGATCTGCCCAGTAACGAGGATCGATGGGTAGCAGATATCGTTGTTTACGTATTTGAGTCCTGCATCCACCGCACCATGATCCACGCTCGGCAAGAGCTCGACATTGTATCCGTTGCGCTTGAAGATGGGAACGAGAAGCTCGAAATGATACGGTGCCATCTGTGGTGCGAGAATGGTGTAGCCAGCCTTCTTCATCTCTTCGGTGAACTGCGGACGGTCGAATTCGGTGGAAGCACCCTCCCTTTGCTCGACCTGTTCATGGGTGCGCACGCCATCGGCCTTCTCGGTGAAAGAATCCGGAACGAGTGATTCCACATCGGATATGGATATGCCCGCAGCCGGACATCCACGCGTCTCGGCAACCTTATCGGCTCGCTCTTGCGCAAGCTGATCCTGCTTGTCCTTGAGCGCAGCGAGCAGGCTGCGCACGCGGATGCGCGCCGCTCCGAGGTTGGAGACCTCATCGATCTTAAGAACCGTATAGACCTTGCCGGCAGCTTCGAGCACCTCCTGCACCTGATCGGTGGTGAGAGCATCAAGCCCGCATCCGAACGAGTTGAGCTGTATCAGATCCAAGTCATCACGCTGAGTGGCCACCTTTGCTGCAGCATAGAGGCGGGTGTGGTACATCCACTGATCCACAACGCGTATGGGGCGCTCCAGCTGGCCTAGGTGCGCGATCGAATCCTCTGTCAGCACCGCAAGCCCGAAGCTGGTCAAAAGCTCAGGTATGGCGTGGTTGATCTCGGGATCTTGATGGTACGGACGCCCCGCAAGGACGATGCCGTGCGTGCCCGTCTCCTCCATCCAAGCAAGGGTCTCTGTGCCCTTGCGCCGCATATCGCGCTTGAAAACCTCGTCTTCCTCCCAGGCAACATCCACAGCAGAGTCTATCTCCTCAGCGCTCGGCAGCCCTCCGCGCTTTCCAAGAGCCTCTGCGAACTCAGCGGTGAATGCATCGTGAAGACGCTTCTTCAGCTTCTCCTTATCATGGTATGGCAGCCACGGCGAGACGAATGCGGTCTTGCTGCTCTGGAGCTCATCGATATTCAAACGAAGCGCTTCGGGGTAGCTTGCAACGATCGGGCAATTGAAGTGATTGCCTGCCGTCTCGTCCTCCTGACGCTCCCACTTCGAGCAAGGCATCCAGATGAGGTCCGGCTCCTTCTCGAGCAGGTTCATGATATGCCCATGGGAAAGCTTCGCCGGATAGCATACCGATTCGGACGGCATCGATTCGATCCCCGCCTCATAGGTCTTCTTCGTGGAGGGATCAGACAATATGACCCGATATCCCAAGGTCGTGAAGAACGTGAACCAGAACGGGTAGTTCTCATACATGTTGAGCGCACGGGGCATGCCGACCGTACCCCGCGTGGCCTGCTCCTCCGATAGCGGCTCATAATGATCAAACAGGCGCTTGGTCTTCCACTCGAAAAGGTTGGGGACACTGCTCTTGCCCTTGTCAGCACCAAGGCTCTCGCCCTTCTCGCAACGATTGCCCGTGATGAAGCGGCGATGCCGACCAGTAACCTCGTCGATGCCGAACTCGTTCACAGTAAGAAGGCAGCTGTTCGAGCAGCCCTTGCAACGAAGCGTGCGATGCGTCGGATCGAGGCCTTCGATCTCCTCAAGACTCAAAAGCCCGCTCATGGGAACCATGGGTCCGACATCCGGGGACAGCGGTTCGTTCTCCGTTTTTTCACGTGTGACCTCGAAGCGGTCGCGCGCGAGCAGAGCCGCGCCGTAAGCGCCCATGTTGCCCGCTATATCGGGACGCACCGCGTTTACCTCCGAGAGCTGCTCGAATGCGCGCAGCACAGCATCGTTCAGGAACGTTCCGCCCTGCACGATGACCTTCTGCCCCACATCATGCGGATCGCGTATCTTGATCACCTTGAACAGAGCGTTCTTGATGACCGATATCGCAAGGCCTGCAGCGATATCGCCAACGGTCGCGCCCTCCTTCTGCGCCTGCTTCACGCGTGAATTCATGAAAACGGTGCATCTGCTGCCCAGATCCACAGGGTTCTTGGCATCGATCGCTGTCTTCGCGAAATCGGCTACATCGAGGTCGAGCCCCGATGCGAAACTCTCGATGAAGCTGCCACAGCCTGAAGAACAGGCCTCGTTCAGCATGATGTGATCGATCACGCCATCCTTCACGCGAAGGCATTTCATATCCTGTCCGCCGATATCCAAGATGAACTCCACACCCGGGAGCATCTCTTGGGCACCGCGCAGATGCGCCACGGTCTCGATCTCGCCGGAGTCCACACGCAATGCCTCGAGCAGGAGTCCTTCACCATATCCGGTGACGGTCGAATGGCCTATCTTCACCAGCGCCTCGCCCGTGGAAGGATCTTTCGGGATGGCATCGTAGAGCTCGGCGATGGCCTTCTTCGCGCATCCCAGCACATCGCCTTTATTCGATGCATATGTCGACCAAAGCAGCGATCCGTCCTCTGAGATGAGAGCAGCCTTGAATGTGGTCGACCCCGCATCTATACCGAGGAAGGCTACTCCACGGTAATCCTCGAGGCTTGCCCGCCTGACACGTTCGGTGTTGTGGCGCTCGTTGAATTCACGAAGCTGCGCCTCGTTGGCGAATAGCGGATCGAGCCTGACGACCTCGCTTCCCTGCATGTCGCCGAGCTTCTCCAGGCGCTCCAAGACATCGGATAGCCTCTCTATCTTCGCGCCATCCTCTTCACCTGCTATAGCGCAGCCACATGCTACGAAAAGATGCGCGTTGTCAGGCACTATGATGGCATCATCGCTAAGCTCGAGCGTCTGATAGAAGCGCTTTCGAAGTTCGGGCAAATATTGCAGAGGCCCACCGAGGAATGCAACGTTTCCCCTGATGGGGCGACCGCAAGCCAGACCCGATATGGTCTGCGTCACCACCGATTGGAAGATCGAGGCTGCGATATCCTCCTTCTTCGCCCCTTCGTTCAAAAGGGGCTGCACATCGGTCTTGGCAAAGACCCCGCAACGGCTCGCGATCGGATAGATGGTGGTATGGCTCTTCGCGAGTTCGTTCAGTCCACCGGCATCCGTGTTCAACAGTGCTGCCATCTGATCGATGAAGGCACCGGTACCGCACGCGCATGTTCCATTCATC
>CAYXZC010000073.1:0-7256 GCA_964469815.1 uncultured Eggerthellaceae bacterium
CTTTATCGATCTGAAGCATAGGAGGACGGAGCAGGCAATAAGCGATGACGCCAACGACCGGCACTAACGCCACGATAGCCCAGATATACCATGTCGTTCCACGAAGATAGGCATCCCTGACGACCCAGATGATCGACAAAATATACAAGATAACCAACAAGACCACAACTACCGTGAATGCGGTCTGCATCTGCGGCGACCATAGCTGTGCGAGCAGTTCGTTCACTTTTCCTCATCCTCCGTCATCTTTCAAGAGATCGATCACGATCCAATGCTATGTTTACTCTCTGCGAAGATCACAGGATCAGATTATAGCAAAGCGCTTTTTAACTGATCCGAAAGACCGCGCTCTTTGGTCAAATTGCTCTGATTCTTCATCAACCAAGCTCTGATATCTGTACTTTGAGCTTTGCTTGCCTATCTTTGAGATCGGCAAGCTTGCCCTTGTCCTTTTCGATTATCTCTTTGGCTGCTTTCGCCAGAAAGCCTGGATTGGACAGCTTCTTCTCGAACTTCTGGACATCCTTATCGATACTGGCAAGCTCCTTTTCAAGGCGTGATCTTTCTGCTTCAAAATCCACAAGGCCGGTCAATACCGTATAGACCTCGATCCTATCAGCGATGCCTACACAGGAATCTGCTGGCTTTTCCATCGATGGAGAAGCACCTAGATCAGCGATGCGCGCCATGGATCTTATCAACGAAGCCTCATCCTCTATGATCGAGCATGTTTCCTGATCGGCCTTGATCATCACATCGAGCTCGGTCTTGGGAGATATGGAATATCTGGCTCTTGCTGAGCGAACCGAACCCACGACATCGCAGATGAGCTGCACCACGCGTTCCGATTCATCATCGATATATCCCTCAAGCTCGCAAGACTCAGGCCATGCAGCAAGTATCAAAAGATCAGGAGAGCCGGGCTTCTTGGGAAGCCTTGAATAGATATCCTCGGTGATGAAGGGCATTATGGGATGAAGGAGACGAAGCGATATGTCGAGCAAGTTGACCAGGTTTCGCTGACAAGCGAGCCGATCTTCTGCAGGCGCATCCGAAGACAGCCGACTCTTGGAGAATTCGATGTACCAATCACACAGCTCGTTCCAGAAGAATGAATAGAGCTGACGCGTGATCTCGCTGAATTCGTAGGCCTTGAAGGAATCGTCCACTCCCTTAACCAGCTTCGCCAAGCGCGAGAATATCCATCTATCTGCGGGCGTTCGAAGATCCACATCGCCCTCGACGAAGCCATCAAGATGCATATCTATGAATCGGGCAGCATTCTTGATCTTGTTCGCGAAGTTGCGCGCGCTCTCGATCTTCTGCACATCGAAGCGCATGGCTTGCGCACCCGTTACCTGGGATAGCAGACCGAAGCGCATCCCATCTGCTCCGTAATCAGCCATGAGTTGGACAGGGTCGACGCCGTTGCCGCGCGATTTGCTCATAGGCTTTCCATCTGCGCCCATGACGGTGGGATGTATTATCACATCCTTGAATGGAATATCCTCCATGCAGTATTCACTGGCCATGACCATGCGCGCGACCCAAAGCCCCATGATATCCCGGGCAGTGGATAGCACCTGTGTTGGATAGTATCGAACCAGATCCTCGGACTGGCGTCCGTATTCCCCCCATCCTTGCGTGGCGAACGGCCAAAGCTGCGATGAGAACCATGTATCGAGCACATCTTCGTCCTGTCGTACATGGGCACCGCATTCAGGACAGATATCGATATCCTCCAAAGATGCATCCTGCCAACCGCAAGCATCGCAGTAGAACATCGGGATCCTGTGGCCCCACCATAATTGACGTGAGATGCACCAATCCTTCAGGTTGTCTATCCAGTCGAGGTAGACTTGCGCCCAGCGATTCGGATGGAATGATATCTTCCCGCTTGCGACAGCTTCACGAGCAGGAGCCTTTATGCCATCGACCGATACGAACCACTGCTCGGACAACCATGGCTCTAGCGCATTGTGGCAGCGATAGCAATGCATAACGGAATGCGATATATCCTCGATATGATCGAGCAGCCCGAGCTCTTCGAACTTGCTCACAACCGCCTCGCGCGCCTCATCCCGATCAAGACCGCTGAATTCCCCGAATCCTTCAACGACATGTGCCGACTCATCGAAGATGTTGATCTGCTCAAGACCAGCCCTGGCACCCATGGCGAAATCGTTGGGGTCATGGGCAGGCGTGACCTTCACAGCACCTGTGCCATATTCGGCATCGACATGGAAATCGGAAAAGATCGGCATGGGTCTGTCGACTATGGGAAGCACAATGTTCTTCCCTATGAGATCCTTGTAGCGATCGTCCTTCGGGTTGACCGCGACACCGGTATCTCCGAGCATCGTCTCGGGACGCGTTGTTGCAACGATGAGGTATTCCATCCCATCTTGTGGCTCTTCCAAAGGATAGCGGAGATGCCAAAGATGACCCGCATCATCGGTGTATTCCGCCTCATCATCGGCTATCGCCGTTGTGCAATGCGGGCACCAATTGACGATACGGCGCCCTTTGTAGATGATCCCGGCATGGTACCAATCCACGAACAGCTTTCGAACCGCGAGCGAGAATTCAGGGCTCATGGTGAACTGCTCGTGATCGTAATCGCAGCTGCAACCCATGGCCTTGATCTGATTCACGATGGTGGTGCGCCATTTCTGGCATTCCTCGATGAAGGCATCGCGCCCTATCTCGCGGCGGTTGATGCCTTGATCGGCGAGATGCTTGTCAACCTTCGTCTGCGTAGCGATACCGGCATGGTCAGTCCCAAGGATCCACCGTGTCTGATAGCCCTGCATGCGTGCACGACGGATGCAAGCATCCTGGATGGTATCGTTCAGGGCGTGACCCATATGCAAAACGCCCGTAACGTTGGGAGGTGGGATCACGATGGTGTAACTGTCGTTTTCATGCTTGCCGAACCCAGGTGTTCTGAGGAACGCGCCGCTGTCCTTCCAAGCCTGGAAGATGGGACGTTCCCATTCTGAATACTCGGATGATCGCGTGTCTTTGCTATTCGGATCCGACATGGGCTACTCTCCTTTTCCAGATTCTTCTCCGTTGCCCAAGGTTTTACCGTCTATAGGGACGATCTCGGGATAGGTCTCACCTGTGATATCGCTTGGCCTTATGACGACCTTGGATGGCACCTTGGTCTCGGGAAGATCATACATGACGTTGCTCAGAACACGCTCGCATATCGATCTTAGACCTCGTGCTCCTGTGCCATGCTCGCTGGCTTCGTGCGCGATGGCCTTCAAAGCCTCATCCTCAATGTCAAGTTCGCAATCCTCGAAGGAGAACATCTTCTTGTATTGCTTGACGAGAGCATTCTTCGGTTCGATGAGGATACGAACCAGATCATCCTCGGTAAGCTCATCAAGAGCCGTGATAACGGGTATCCTTCCGACGAATTCAGGGATCATGCCGTATTTGTTCAGATCCTCGGGAAGAACCTGAGCGAGCAGCTCGGCTTCGGCCTGTTTCTTCGATTCAGGAAGCTCGGACGCGAAACCAAGACCGCTCTTACCGACACGCTGACCGACGATATCTGCAAGCCCGACGAATGCACCGCCTAATATGAAGAGGATGTTCCTGGTGTTGATATGGATGAGACCCTGTTCAGGGTGCTTCCTGCCGCCTTGTGGAGGAACGGACGCATCGCATCCCTCCACGATCTTGAGCAACGCCTGCTGGACGCCTTCGCCTGATACATCCCTTGTGATGGAGAGGTTCTCTGCCTTGCGCGCGATCTTATCTATCTCGTCGATATAGATGATGCCGATCTCTGCTTGCGCTATATCGAAATCCGCCGCCGTTATGAGTTTGAGAAGGATGTTCTCGACATCCTCGCCCACATAACCGGCCTCGGTGAGCGTTGTTGCATCAGCGATGGCAAATGGCACCTTGAGCGTTCGAGCGAGCGTTTGAGCCAAAAGGGTCTTTCCCGAACCAGTGGGGCCTAGAAGCATGATGTTGGACTTGTCGATCTCGACATCCCCTTCTTGTGCTTCCAGTCCCAATGATATGCGCTTGTAGTGGTTGTAGACCGCGACCGACAGCGCTCTTTTCGCAGCCTCTTGACCGATGACATGCTCAGAGAGGCGATCGTGTATCTCGTGCGGAGTGGGAAGATCCTTCAGGATCTCCTCAGGTGATATCTCGCTCTTCGATTCGAATACCCCATCCTCAGCAACGACCACGCTCGATCTTTCAGGATCGTTATGCATGCCGGCATGCGGATCGGAATAGAACCCCATCTCATGCATCATGGCATCGGCGCAGATGGTTATGCACTCATCGCAGATGTTTATCCCGTTCGGAGAGGCTATCATCGATCGCACCTGACCTGCTTCCTTTCCGCAGAAAGCGCAATACATGTAATCCTGTCCGTTATCTTTTCTCTTGTCATTACCCATTTTGTATTCCGAATGTCCTTTTGTTCGCGTACTCTGAATACTTCGCTTGACCATTATAAAAGTATGCGCCACTGATATCAGCGACGCATACGCTTTATTCGGAGATAATATGACAGCTGCCGAGATCTATTCTCCGTGATGGGTGATTATCTCATCGACAAGGCCGTATTCCTTGGCTTGTTCGGCTGTCATGTAATTATCGCGCTCGGTATCCGCTTGGATCGTCTCGATCGATTGTCCGGTATTATCGGCCAAGATCTTGTTCAAACGCTTGCGTGTCTTGAGCATGAAATCCGCAACGATGGCGATCTCTGTCTGCTGGCCCTGAGCACCTCCCAAAGGCTGATGGATCAAGACCATGGAATTGGGAAGGCAGAAACGCTTTCCCTTTGCACCGGACGAAAGGAGAACAGCCGCCATAGAAGCGCACTCGCCGATGCAGATCGTGGACACATCGCACTTTATGAAGTTCATGGTGTCAAGGATCCCAAGGCCTGCTGTGACCGATCCACCGGGCGAATTGATGTAAAGAGATATGTCCTTCTCGGGGTCAGTTGCCTCCAGATGGAGCAGCTGTGCTACTACAGAATTGGCCACATGGTCATCGATCTGCTCACCCAGAAATACGATGCGGTCGTTCAACAACCTTGAATAGATATCGTAGCTGCGCTCTCCTCTTGGAGATTGCTCGATAACGTAAGGTATCAGAGCATTGTTCACGCGTTGAAGTTCCATTTAGTCCTCGCTTTCGTTTTGCTATTCGCAAATCATACATTTGTTCAGTATCATTCTATCCATCTTTTCGATATTGGCAAATTCGACGGATCATCGCTCACAAAATTCACAACCAAGGAGCGATCAGAACGCGAAGCATGGGGCAGGATATGAAAAAGGCGACCAAAAGCCGCCTTTCATGAAAGCCTATCGATGAAGACTCCGAAGCCTTAAGCATCCTTCTCGTCATTCTCATCGTTTTCGGCATTGATCTTGTCGATGTATTCCTGCATCGTAATCTCTTTCACCTTGGCGGTATCCATCACATCCTGCATGGCCTTCGAACGGATTATACCCTCACGGATGAGGTATAGGCGCCCATCACGCTTCCACTCGGCCTCAGTAGCCTTCGGGTCATCCAGTCCTGCACGCTCGAATTCGAGCGTGACCTCTTCATCGGTGGCCTCGATACCCTTGTGAGCCGCCCAAGCGTCAAGAGCCATATCCTGTTTGACGTTGTCGGTGGCCTGCTTCTTCACATCCTGCTTGAATTGATCGCTATCGATACCCTGCATCATCAAGAAGTTGTCGAAGCTCATGCCTTGACGTTGCAGCTGGCTGAAGAAGTCTTGGAGCAGCTGCGATTCGGTCTGTTCGACCATCGCTTCATCTGCATCATCGGTGAAGCGCTCGACCAGCTCCATTGAGCATGCGTTCTCCTTGATGCGAGGAACCACATCCTCCTTCTGAGCCTTGATGGAGTTCTCAACCTCTTCCTTGAAGCTCGCAACATCGTCAAAGCCAAGGGTCTCTTTCACCCACTCGTCTGTGAGCTTCGGAGTCGTCTGCGTCTTCACAGCATTGCAGGTGACCTCGAAAGATACCTTCTGTCCGGCGACATCCGACATGAGTATCGAAGATTCATCCTCAGGGACGTCAAGCTCGAATGCCTTGGTGTCACCCGCCTTCATCCCCTCGATCTGACCCTCGAAAGCCTCCGAGTAGACACCTGTTCCAGGCGTGAAGAAAGCATTCTCGCTGCTAAGGCCTACGACATCCTCGCCATCGGCCTTCGTTGCCTTGATGCTGAGATCGGCGCATTCCTCGCCTGATAGCTTCTTGCTCTTCGGAGCATCTTCATATGTTTGATAACGGGCGACGATATCATCGATCTGATCCTCAACCTCTTTATCATCGACCTTAGCGCTCGGCACCTCGATCTCGATGGGATCATAGGATGTAAGCGTATAGGTCGGTTTCACAGCCTGGGTGAATTCGAAGGTGAAATCCTTGTCACCATCGAGAAGACCCGGATCGTTGAAATCGGGAGAACCGACAGGGAAGATACGCTTTTCCTCGATGACCTGCGGATAGGCATCATTGATTATGTCTTCGGTAGCCTGCGCGAGGATAGCCTCTTTTCCGAACGCGTTGTCTATGACAGGTCTGGGAGCTTTGCCCTTGCGAAATCCCGGAAAGTTGTACTTCTTGGCGAAATCCTTATAGATCGCGCCCACTTTCGCCTTGACGGAATCCTTATCGACAGTAACGACTGCTTTGACCTTGTTATCATCAAGGTTCTCTAATGTGATCTCCACGAAATCCTCCGTTGATTCAAATGCTTCTTGCATATGGTGCGGGCGAAAGGACTTGAACCTTCACGGGTCTCCCCACCAGAACCTAAATCTGGCGCGTCTGCCAATTCCGCCACGCCCGCACGCAACTCTTCGCGCAAAATGCCCGTAAACCCGAGCAAATGCGCGATTTCATATAATAGCATAAGGGCATCCGTTTATCGGATGGTGTTTTCGGATTTCGCATTGTATTGAAGTATACGAAGAGACAAACGGGCTTTTCGAATATCATCAGAATGCACTTAATGTCAACCGAGGCCTTATCGCTTCTAACTGATCAGATGCTTTGCATATGAGACTGCATCCGATCACCAATGCTGATACCATTGCCACAGCTTATAAAAAGAGGCCAGTTTCCCGGCCTTTTAGATGCAGTTGGATGCTGGAAACAAACTCTAATCCATCTCGTCCAGAGAGAATTCATCCTTCCCGAGGTGATATTCCTTTCCTTCAAGGCGCATCTTGCGATATTCAG
>CAYXZC010000074.1:0-7227 GCA_964469815.1 uncultured Eggerthellaceae bacterium
GTAAATGGGTTACTTTATCACAATCAACATAAACTGTTAGTAAAGCAACCCATTTACCCCGTCCCTTTGGGCTGTCCCTTTGGGCTCCTTTGGGCGGCTCGAAACGGTTCCTCCGGGTTGCGCTAGCAGATCCTGGGAAGTTGCTCGCCAACTAACATGTCGAGGATGCGCCTGCTTCCGAATGCGGTCTTGAGATAGACCTTCGAACCGGAATCCGGATTTTCCATAGCACTTACTTCGCCGATGATCGCTGCATCGCTTCCGTACTCGTTCGCACGCATGGCATCAAGGGCAGCGTCGGCCTCATTCGGGGCGACAACGCACACCATCTTTCCCTCATTGGCTACCTGGAACACATCGTATCCGAGCATCTCGCAAGCTCCGCGAACGGCGTCTTTCACCGGTACGGTTTCCTCTTCGATAGTGATATCCACGCTCGATTGGGCTGCGAGCTCGTTCAGCGTGGAAGCGATCCCGCCGCGCGTGGGATCGCGGAAGCAGCGCGTGTTCGGCGCGGCTTCGAGCACGGATGCTATCAGGTGGTTCAAAGGCGCCGCATCGCTTTGGATGTCGGCCTTGAAGTTGAGCCCTTCGCGGCAGCTCATTATGGTGATGCCGTGATCGCCAAGAGTGCCGCTCACGATCACCTTGTCGCCGGGTTTGCAATTCGCGCCTGAAAGATCGATGCCCGTAGGCACTATGCCCACGCCACTGGTGTTGATGAAGATGCCGTCGCCATGTCCGCGATTCACCACTTTCGTATCGCCGGTCACGATCTGCACGCCAGCTTCTCGAGCCGCCTCGGCCATGGATGTGCAGATTCGCTTCAGATCATCCATGGGGAAACCCTCTTCGAGGATCATGGCACAGCTCAGGTATTTTGGAACAGCTCCGCTCGTAGCCACGTCGTTCACGGTTCCGCATACAGCCAAACGACCGATATCGCCACCGGGGAAGAAATGCGGGGCCACGACGAAGGAATCGGAGGAGAGGGCCAAGCGCTCGCCGTCCTTTGGGGAGGGAAGCACCGCTGCATCATCGCCGCGATCGAACTCGGTCGATCCGTAAGCGTTGAGGAACACCTCATCGATGATGCGCTTCATCATCGAGCCTCCGCTGCCGTGTCCGAGCATTACTTGGGTTTCATCAGACATTGGTCTCTCCCTTGGGATTTCGTCTTCATCAATGATATCGTCCGCGCGAAAAGGACGAACGATAAGGGTCGGTTTCGGATAAGAGGAGCATCCTTACGGCCAAGTGACACCATCTATGGTGGTCAAGACGAGCTTGCCGTTTTGAACCCCTTTTGTGCCGGAGATGAGGTTCGCGATCTCTTGAACCAGAAGCGTTTCACCTCTAAGGACGATCACTTCCAAACATGTATGGGCATCGACATGCACGTGCATGGTCGATACGATATTCTCGAAATAATCGTGCTGGATGGTATGGAGCTTGTCTTGCAGGTCATTGGAGTGGTGGTCATAGACTATGGTCAACGTTCCCATGACCATGGTGCCCGGGTTTGCGGAGCGCGATTCCACCAGGGCATCGCGCACCAGATCGCGAATTACCTCGCTTCGATTCTTCGCCAATCCACGATGTGCGACCAATTCATCGAAGTCCATTAACAAGTCTTCAGGCATCGCGACCGAAAATCGCATAAGGTCGTTGTTGCGTTGCCTTTGATCGCCGTAGATGGCTTTATGGGCATGAGCTGAGGTGCTCGCTCCTTTTGGGGATATTGCTACCAAGATGGATCCTATACCAGGCTTACGGTCACACCCGCACCGGCTTCGGCATCATCCTCGATGGCATCTTTCGCCTCATCGAGAAGAGCGCGCACATCATCGAGCAATGCTTGAGCTGCGTGAAGCTTTTCCGACACGGTGTTGAAGCCGGCATCCTCAGCGGTGTGTGCCAGATTGTGAGCCCAGCGACGCTCCAATTTGCAATGATCGTCGATCTGCTCGATCATCATTTCCAGCTGACCGGTATTCACTCCATTCGTGCACATGGCCTATCCTTTCATCTCGCCGTTGAAGAACGATCTTGCTTTGGCGAATTTGGTTTGCTGCATTGTGACTGATATGATTGTTTTAATACGTATCGGTTCCGAATTCAAGCAAATCCTAAGAGATGCAGGGTATCGGTGTGAACAATCCCGTGAATAGTAACATTTATGCTTTCGATGCGGCAAGCGTTCTGGAGAAGTATCCTCATTTTGTCCATGGCGATGCGAATTGCACGATCCTTGTCGTGAGCAAGCAGAAGTTGGGAGAAACCGCGCGCGATGCGATTTGCAAGTCGGTCGATAGATTGGGTTTCGGGGCGCATGCCTGTGCATGGGTGGTTTTGAGCTCTTCGGAAGCTGATGGGAAGCTGTCTTCGGATGATCTTCTTGAAATGATAGAGGGGATCGATCCTGTGTCCATCGTGGCTTGCGATGCTGCTTCATTGGATTCGGTAGGCAGGGCATACGGACTGGAGCTTGAAGCAGATGCCGTTGATCGCGCGAGGGGGCGCTCGGTCATAGCGTTCAACGATTTCGAGAGCATGCTGAATGATAAAGACTCCAAGCAAAGGGCTTGGAGTCTTTTGAAGAAGCTTATTCCTGCAAGATGATATTCATATCATCTTGCAGCTGATGCAGCGTCAGGAGCCACGTCAGGATGGAATGCCGCTTTGGATCTCAATTCAAAGCGGGCGAACAATAATGCCCTCGGCCCAATCCAGAAGCTCGTTCACCTCGTCGGTCGTTTCCGCTTCTGCATAGATCCGCACCAATGGCTCGGTTCCGCTCGGGCGCATCATCACCCAAGCATCGCCTTCAAGGGTGAACTTCACGCCATCGCGCCTGTCGGTGTCGACCACCTTCTTGCCAAGTATCTCTGTGGGAGCGAATTCGGGGATGGTGGTTCCGGTGAAGGCGGCCATCTGCTCATCGGTAACGGTAAGGCCGCGTCGTGTGAACTCCAGCGTGCCATATTCATCGAGCATCTCATCCACGAGCGTTCCCAGGTCTTTGCCGGATTGTGCCATCATCTCTGTGAGCAAGAGCGCCATCAGAAGGCCATCGCGTTCCTTCACGTGTCCCGGAAGCCCGATGCCACCGGACTCCTCGCCACCGATCATCACGCCGCCTTTTTCCATCTCGCCATAGATCCATTTGAATCCGACGGGCGTTTGGATGTACTCAAGGCCAAGCTTGCGGCACAGGCGATCGAGCAGCGCCGATGCGGTTATCGTGGAGACCACCTTGCCGCTTTCGCCGCGCTCGACCATATGCTGCGTCACGAGCGCTATGACACGATGTGGGTTCACGAAGTTGCCGCGCGAATCGCCGGCACTTATACGGTCGGCATCACCATCGTTGATGAAGAGCGCATCGTATCCGAGCTCTTTGACCTTGGCGAGCCCGCGGTCGACCCAAGGTGGAATAGGCTCGGGGTGAAGACCGTCGAAGGTCGGATCCTCTGCATTGTCGATCTCGCAGACCTCCACTCCCATATCGCGCAGAAGATTCGCCAGATAAATGCGCCCAGCGCCGAAGAGCGGGTCAACGACCACGTGAAGGCCGGCGTTCTTGATGGCATCCACATCCACGATCTCGCGAAGCGCCGCAAGATATGGCGTCATGAGGTCGACCTCGTTGACGGGCTTGGTCTCTGCACGCTGAACGGGGTTGAGGCTTGTGAGCGGTTTGCCCGCATCAACGGCCTCTTTGATCTGTTCGAGAGAGAGGTTCGCAAATGCGTTTATGGCCGGATCGTCGATCTCGTCTGTCTCGGTGATATGGGCAGCCATGGTCTCTTCAACGATATCGGTGAATTCCTTCGGACTGGCACCGCCGTCTTGCATGCGCAACTTGATGCCGAGGTATTCCGCTGGGTTGTGAGAGCTCGTGAGCATGATGCCGCCCACAGCTTCATCATCATGTGCGACCGACCAGCAAAGTGCAGGGGTTGGGCAATAGGTGTCGGTCACCTTCACATCGAAGCCGTATTCGGACGCCACAGCTGCTGCAAGCATGGCGTAGTAATGCGCATCGAGCCTGCAATCATGGCCGATGTACAGCACGCCGGGATCTTCCGGATGTCTGCCGTTCTCTATGGCTTCCTGTTGAAAGACTTGAGCTGCAGCGCTTGTGACGCGGACAACATTTGGTATGGTGAAGTCCTCGCCGATGATGGCGCGCCAACCGTCCGTTCCGAAATGGATGTCGCTCATTGTTCCTCCTGAATGCGCTTGGATCTGCGTTCTAGTTTGGGGCGATTTTAGTATCTCATTGTATCGCAGTGCAGACCTTCAGGTGTTTCTGAATACCTCATGAGCACACCGCGTAGTGGGCGGATGAAATCGCCCTTTTGTGGGCGGTTAAATGTGGCAGGTTAAAACCTGCCACTACGCATAGGTCGAAACTTACCCTCCCCAATTGTGTAGTGGGCGCATCAAGATCGCCCTCTCGGGGTTCGATCCCCAGTAGCCGTCTATAAAATAAAAAAAGTTGGCACAAAGCCAACTTTTATGATTTATGGTGGAGCATAGGAACATTAGAGCGAACACCTCACGAGTTCGCTATGAAAGAGGGAACCGATACTACGTGGCATGGCGCGCTATCGTGGTGATTGCTCGAATTACGCCGCCTGTTTATTAAGCCACGTTTGCCATTCTCCGACCATGTCTGATGGATCAGAAACAAAGCCATCGGTCGTTGTGCCTAGGAAGGATTGCTGACCTATACAACTATTACGGCCATAGTATCTATCGCGCTTTACGCCTACAAGCTCTTGGATGGCTAAGATAAGATCCGATCCGCCTTTGCCTATCATCCAAGTGTTGGTCTGCAATCCTCCACGGTTGATGGCGCGAAGATCTCCTGCATCCTGACCCGATATGAGACCGTCAGGAGTGGTGCCTAGTACTAGCTGGCTCTTCATTGTGGTGGCCGGTCCCCACCACTTATCCACTCGAAGTAGCTTGACTTGCAGAACCTCGGTCGGGTTCTCGGAAGGCTTTACGCTATAGTCTGGCCGCATGCCGCCGCAAATGTTCTTATAGTACCGGACGCGGCGAGCGACTTGTCCGTTGTTCGTGTTGCCCTCGATCGTGCCCATGCGACCCTTGGCCGGTTCATTCCACTCCACAATTCCAACATGATCGTCAGTGCCGTCAAGATTCCAGTCGAACAGTACAATGTCTCCTGCGATCATCTGTCCAGCCTTGAGGGTCTGATGGTTATGGATAGCAGGGCAATAAGCGGACGGAAAACCTGCGCATACTATACCCGCCTTCCAGAGACACCATGAGACGAACATCGCGCAGTATGGCACGCCAGATGCGCCATAGTTATAGTTTGTGTTGTCACGATCAACATTCGACTCGTACCAACGGCCATATTTGGTCCCGGCTTGCGGATCGGTCCATCTGGAGTAACCGATCTCGGCTGCTGCTACCGCTATGAGATCTTGCGCGCTAGACATAAGACTTATTCCTTGGAGCTAATAGAAACGTCTGCGAGAGCATCGAGCCACTTGCTCGTTATTCCTACGGCTCGATATGCTGCGTAAGCCACCTGTACGCCACCAACGGCCGCAAAGAGGCATGTGGCCCATGCCGCTGGTGTGGTGGGGATGCCCCCTACGAAACCGCATATGAGACCTGCCATCAGCGATACGCAGATCGCGAGCCATCGGGCGGCGTTGCCTGTGATCGCTTCGTGCTTGATGAGCTGCACTCCAAAGGGCACTATGAGCGATGCCACAACAATTGCTAATGCTTCTAATCCTGTCATTATTCTTCCTTTCTATACGATTCCCATGTTTGCCAATACAAGCCCAATTACTGCCCCTACAAAAGCTGTAAGCGCGTAGTTGGTGATCGTGTTCCATTTGTTCGCGGGGATTGATTCGAGGGCATCGACCCTGTCGTCAAGTGCATCTATGCGTTCTTGATTCTGACGCTCGATAATCTCAAGCGCAGCGAGTGTTTCGCGGATGCTGTCCAGTTGCTGACCATGCGCATCGAGCCTTTGATCATGCACGTGGATCGCCCTCTCGTGCGCGGAATGCTGTGAGCAAGTATCTTCCATAGCAGACCTTTCGTATATCTCATTGACACCCGTATTCTGGATGCTGTGTCGCTTTAATTGTCTAATTCATGTCACAGATTGGAGACCCACTATGAAACTCACTGCGGAGCAAGCCTTGGCAATGCCTATCGGCAAGCTATCCGACCTCTATTTAGAAGAGAAAAGCGCGCGTCGAAAGGCCGACACCATATACGGGTATCGCTCATCGCTGCGGCACAATGTATTGCCGCGCTGGGGATTGCTTACTATCCCAGAGATCGATCGAGACGACCTACAAGGATGGCTCGATGAGCTCGTGATCGAACGCGGTCGTGGTGGTGCGGAAAAGGCGCAAAAGACACTTCGTCAACTTATCAACTGGGCGCGCAAGAAGTGGAACCTCTATATCCTCAATCCAGCCGAGGGTGTCGAATTGCCAGAGAAACCGATCATCAAGACTGAGACGCTTACGCAGCGCCGATTGAAACGCGCCATCCGTGGCATGGTTGGATGTCCTTATGAGGCAACCTATATCATCTCGGCCGCGCTCGGTGTGCGTCCAAGCGAGAACTATTACCTCCACTGGGAGCACATCGACTGGCGCACAGGTCTAGTCAAGATCCGTGGCGCGCTCTTGCAAATCGCGGGTTTGGTCTATGAATCAACCACCAAAACTAAGCACTCCGAACGCGATCTATACCTGCCGCCTTGGGCACTTGATAGGCTCCACGAGATATGGGTAGAACTCGGTCGCCCGAAAGGTCGCATAATCGGAGACGCTAAGCCTAACAAGGTATATCGCGTCCTCAAACGCTGGGCGACCACGAACCGACTGCCATGGATAGGTATGAAGAATCTACGTCACACATGGGCGACCATTGCTGCGGCATCCGGTGTCACGATCGAGGTGGTTGCTGCCATGCTTGGCCACTCCAACATCAACACGTGTTACCGGTATTACCTCGCGTTAACCAAAACCGCGATGAAGCGAGCACAACGAAAGGTCTCACGCACGATCTTAGGTAAGACGAGCGATGATATGTACAAGGGCGTGATAATTCCTATGCCGCAACGGGGAGATCTAGCCACTGCAGCCTAGTTCGGCATTCTCAATATCATGAGATCCAGATAACGAGTGGAATAACAAACAATCAGAATAT
>CAYXZC010000075.1:0-6690 GCA_964469815.1 uncultured Eggerthellaceae bacterium
GAACCATAGAGTTCCTGCTCGATGAGACCGGAAACTTCTACTTCATGGAGATGAACACGCGCGTGCAGGTGGAGCATCCCGTAACGGAGATGATAACGGGCACCGACATCATCAAAGAGCAGCTGCGCATCGCCGCAGGCGAGCCCATGAGCTGCGCCGAACGCGCTCCTTTCAGACCCAACGGCCATGCGATAGAGATGCGCATCAACGCCGAGGATCCCGAACATGGTTTCCGTCCATGCCCTGGAACCATCACGAAGTTCGATCTTCCGGGAGGACCGGGGGTTCGCGTGGAGACCTACATCAAGCAGGGATCCAAGATTTCCCCGTTCTACGATTCTTTGGTGGCAAAGCTGATCTGCCATGGTCAGGATAGAGAAGAGGCTGTCCAGAGGGCGAAGCGTGCGCTCGATGAGTTCGTCATCGAGGGTATCGCCACGACCATCCCGTTCCATAAGCGCGTGTTGGAAGACCCGGTATTCCTTGCCGGAAATGCGACAACAGATTTCATCGAGACCCAGATGGGAGATCTCTTATGACAGAATCCGATGCAACTGCTATGAAATTGGCGCCAGGTGTCGTGGACACCATCATCTCGATCACAGCATCCGAGGTTGAAGGTGTTGCGGCTGTAGGCACGCGCTCCACGACAGGCGTGCGCTCCATCTTCCAATCCAAGTCATACAATTCAGGCATCGAAGCTGATCTTGAGGATGGCAAGCTCAATGTTGCCATACACATCGATGTCTATTACGGCTATGTTCTCCCCGAACTTGCTGAGAAGCTCCGCGAGGCCATAGCCGATGCGCTTTTGGTCCAAGCGGGCATCGAGGTGAACAAGGTCGATATCTACATCGACGGTATCCAGTTCCAGCAACCCGAATAGGGATGATCGCTCGCGATGGCTCGTATACACGACAGAACAAAAGCCAGAAGGTGTGCGGCTCAGGCGCTCTATACCTCCTCTATCCGCAACATCGATGTTCATACGTTGATAGATCAGTCGCTGCTCGATTGCTTGGAGATCCCTCTTTCCGATTATGCGCTCATGTTGCTTGACGGTATCGAGGAGCATAGATCCGAGCTGGATGAGCGTATCTCTTCGGTCTCGGAGAATTGGACGATCGATCGCATGCCGTTGATGGACCTGAACATATTACGCATCGCGCTCTTCGAGATGCTCTACGTCGAGGATGTCCCCATCTCCGTTTCCATCAATGAAGCCGTCGAGCTTGCGAAGGATTTCGGCGGAGACGACAATTCTCCCAAGTTCATAAACGGAATGCTCGGAAATATCGCGCGTAAGATGGAAGGCGCCCTTTGCGATGAAGAGGGAACAGATAGCACCGATCAGCCGGTAGCGCAGCCGCCGGTCGATCCCTCTGCTGCTTTGGAGGATGGAGAAGGCGATGAATGAGGATAGTGCGACTTTTATCGAGGTGAAGAGCCGGCTCAACGAGATAGCGGACGAGGTTTCGCGCGATGATATTACGCTCGATGATGCGCTTGCCCTATATGAGGAGGCTGTCAAGCTCGGTCTCGAAGCATGCAATCTGAGTGAGAACGATATCTTTCCTGACGAGATCGAGGGCGTTGAAGCTGAGATGGATGAGACCGGCAGCGCTGATCCCCAAGGTGACTCGCGGGCTGACGTTCAGGGTGATCTTCAAGGCGATCCGCAAAGTGATCCACAAAGCGATCTCCAGGTTGATGCCCAAGGCGACTCCCAAGATCAAGGCGCTCCTTCTTTTTGATATCAACCGATCCGAGGCTTGATTTGGTGAACCCGCACAGCATACTTACCTCGATAGAGTCCCCTAAGGATCTTCATGTCCTCACCGAAGAGGAGCTTACCATCCTTGCCGGCGAGATCCGATCGCAGATCATCGAGACCACATCCGAGACCGGGGGACACGTTGCCTCGTCTCTTGGAGCCGTCGAGATCATCCTAGCCGCTCATAGCCTTCTTGACTGCCCGAAGGACAAGATCGTCTTCGACGTGGGTCATCAGTCCTATGCGCATAAACTGGTCACCGGACGCCTGTCGCGATTCGATACCCTGCGTCAATTCGGTGGCATATCGGGCTTTCCTCGCCCGAATGAGAGCCCTTTCGATGCGCATCCTTCAGGACATGCATCGGATTCTTTGTCCGTAGCTTCCGGATATGCGAAGGCCAAGCAGCTAGCCGGAACGGACGAGAGGATCGTGGCTGTCATAGGAGATGCGGCTCTTGCGGGAGGAATGGCCTTCGAGGCGCTGAACTACATCGGCAGTCAGCAGCTTCCCATGGTCATCATCCTGAACGATAACGAGATGTCCATCTCCAAGAACGTCGGGGCGCTCATGAAGCATCTCGGCAATTTAAGGGCAACGCATGGTTATCGCGATACACGTGAATACCTTCAAGAGCGCCTTGAGAACAGCGGGGCTGTGGGCAATGCCATAGTCGAGTTCGGCAAGCGCATGAAAGACTCCACTAAGCACATGTTCATCCCGCATGCGATGATCTACGAACAGCTGGGGATCGTGTGCACCGCGCCCATAGACGGACACGATATCCACGAGCTGCGCGAAACGCTGCGTCTCGTCATGGATATGGATGCGCCTGTCCTCATGCATGTCATAACGAAGAAGGGGGCGGGATTCGAACCTGCTGAGCGCGAACCCGAGCGCTTCCATGGTGTGGGTCCATACGATCCTGAAACGGGCGCGGCTCGACCGAAGTCCGCTTCAGCGCCCACCTATACAGAGGTCTTTGGGAAGACATTGGTCGAAGAGGCTAAGGTGAACCCGGATATCGTTGCCATCACGGCGGCTATGGAGGGGGGCACGGGCCTCAAGGAATTCCATGCTCTTTTCCCCGATCGCTTCATAGATGTCGGCATCGCCGAAGAGCATGCCGTCGGACTCGCATCCGGGCTTGCTGCTGCGGGAAAGCATCCGGTAGTGGCGCTCTACTCCACTTTCATGCAGCGTGCGATCGATCAGATGATCGTGGATGTCTCCCTTCCCGATCTGGATGTGATGTTCGCAATAGATAGAGCCGGCCTTGTCGGAGATGATGGGCCGACGCATCACGGCGTGTTCGATCTGCCGTATCTGCGGATGGTTCCCAATATGAAGGTCATCGCACCTTCCGATGAGGCGGAGCTGGCACATGCCGTGCATACGGCATTGGCTTTGCACGGTCCTGTGGCTGTGCGCTATCCTCGCGGTTGCGCAGCAGGAGTGCCCCTTGAGCCTGTGCGTGAATTGGAGGTCGGCAAGTCCCGTGTGCTCAAAGAGGGTAAGGATGTCTCCATCTTGGCTTTCGGACGCATAGCATCGAGCGCACTTGCGGCTGCGGTATCGCTTGCTGAGCATGGAGTGGATGCCGAGGTCGTGGACATGCGATGGGTGAAGCCCCTTGATGTCGAGGCGATATCATCTGCGGCGAAGAAGAAGCTAGTCGTGACGCTTGAAGAGGGATGCGTGGCAGGAGGAGCGGGTGAAGCTGTGCTCGATGAACTGTCCCGCATGGGGGCATCATGTGAGACGCTCGTGCTGGGCATTCCCGATCGATTCATCATGCAGGGTGCGACCGATCTGCTGCTGGCCGATATCGGGCTCGATCCTGAGGGCATAACGCGCTCCATCCTGGATAAGCTCGCTTGATAGTGCATTCGTAGTGCAAATCTTCAGATTTGCCTTCTTAAAAAGCGTTGGATGCATTTTCGTCTCGATGCGTCGTCGCCGTGAGCTAACTCGTGGAAGATCACCACGAGTGGATCTCACGACTCCTTTGGCTTAACCTCGTCTCTAATACATCCAACGTTTTTAATCATCGTTTAATGAGTAGTGGCCTTGGTCGAAATGCTGCGGCGGAGCTTTGCCCGCGCGCAGCATATCGATTGTTTCGAGAAGATGAAATCGCGGTTTCGTGTTCGCTAAGAGATATTCTCCCCTTTGTTAAAACTGGATAGCTTCCTCCATTTCAGCCTTGTCAACATGTTCAATGGATATGTAGGCCAACGAAGAACGATAAGGAGGAAACGAAAATGCTCGACACTGGCTCGACCGGCTTCATGCTCATATGCACGATGCTCGTGTTGCTCATGACGCCCGGTCTGGCATTCTTCTATGGAGGACTTTCCAGAAGGAAGAATGTCGTTAACACGATGGTGATGGTATTTGCGGTCATTGGGATCGTCGGTGTGGTCTGGATCATCGCAGGATGGTCATTCGCCTATGGTGGTGACGGGTCGATCCCGATCTTCGGCGGATTGGATCAGATAGGTTGCCTGAGCGCAGTCCAGGATCTTCTCGCTGAAGCAGAGAACACGCCCGATGCTTTCGCGCTCTTGTCCTCAACGACTGCCGGAACAGGCATCGTATTGGAGGAAGGTGCTGAAGCGGGATATCCGGCCATATTGGATATCGGTTTCCAGATGGCGTTCGCTATGATCACAACTGCCATCATCACAGGTGCTGTAGCGGGGCGTATGAAGTTCGGAGCGCTCTGCATGTTCCTGCCGATATGGGTTCTTGTCGTGTATGCCCCGCTCGCACATATGGTCTGGGGCGGAGAAGGATCCCTCATCGGAAGCATGATCGGTGCTCTTGACTTCGCAGGCGGCGATGTGGTGCACATCTCATCCGGCCTTACCGGCCTTGTGCTCTGCATCCTCGTGGGAAAGCGCAAAGGTTTCGGGATGCTGAACTATCGCCCGCATAACGTGCCATTCGTGGTGCTTGGTGCAACGCTTCTTTGGTTCGGTTGGTTCGGTTTCAATGCGGGTTCGGAGTTTGCGGCCGATGGAGTTGCCGCACTGGCGCTGATCAATACCGTTGCAGCAAGCGCCGCGGGTCTTCTTTCATGGATGATAGTGGAGCGCATCAAGGTGGGAAAGCCGACGCTCGTGGGTGCGGCTACAGGCCTTGTTGCCGGCCTTGTCGTCATCACGCCGGCGGCAGGATTCGTCGAGCCTTGGGCTGCTATCATCATGGGTCTCATCGTAAGCCCGATATGCTACTTCGCCATATCGAAGGTGAAGAAGGCGATCGGCTATGATGACGCGCTCGATGCGTTCGGCTGCCACTGCGTAGGCGGAATCGTAGGTGGCATCCTCACCGGCATCTTCTGCGTACCGGAGCTTTCTTGGACCGATTTCGGCGGCCTTATCTACACAGGCGACCTCACCCTTCTTGGGGCGCAATGCCTCGGCATCATCGTGACCATAGCCTTCGTCTTGGTGCTAAGCTTTATCATCGGCTTTATCGTGAAGGCCTGCTTCAAGGGCAACTTGCGGGTCAGCGATGATGAAGAGGCGCAGGGATTGGATGTGGCATCCCACGGCGAGTCGGCCTATCCTGCATATCTCGGTTTGGATTAGAGGTGTCGAATATGAAAAGAATCATAGCCATAGTTCGTCCGGAGAAGATGGAGTCGGTCAAAGATGCGCTCTTCGAAGCTGAGGTCTCGGGCATGACGATCAGCCAGGTCAACGGATGCGGCAATCAACACGGTTGGACCGAGTACTTCAGAGGCACAGAGGTCTTCTTGAATATGGTGCCGAAGGTGAAGTTCGAGATCGTTGCCGATGATGACGAGGTGAAGCGCATCACCGATGTCATCCAGGACGCCGCACGCACGGGCAATGTTGGGGACGGCAAGATATTCATCTCTCCAGTTGAAGAGGTCATACGTATCAGAACAGGGGAGAATGGAGACGCTGCGATCTAGCATCCATTATCTGCCGTAGCGCCGAGTCGCCATGTTCCGCTCTGGGTTGTTGTGCTTATCATATGTGAAGGCATATCGAAGATAGCATCACCGAGGAGGAGACATGGCGACTTTCACATATACGCCGCGCGGCGTTTGCTCGCGCAGGATAGATATCGAAACCGATGATGGCATCGTTGAGAACGTGCAGTTCACAGGCGGATGCGATGGCAATCTGAAGGCGATCTCGAAGCTCATCAAGGGCATGAAGGTCGAGGATGTCGTGAATATCCTCGAAGGCAACACCTGCGGGCCCAGATCGACGAGCTGCGCCGATCAGCTGGCTCAGGCGTTGAAGGATTCCGATGGCCGATAGCAGAAGACGGTATCTTCGCCTTTCGAAAAATATCTCATTCAACTGCGAATTCACGATGAATGCTGCGCATTGAGTGATATACTTTTACAGCTTGTAAAAAATACAGGCAGAAAAAGTATTGGCCCTTGAGACATGCTGGTTGTACAAACTAATTCGCTACCCTTTGCGCGCGAGCATGGTAAGTAACATTCATCATGAGAAAAGGGTCCCCAATTTTTTGAAAGGGGTCCGTTTTGACCGAAATCAAGAACACGTCCGTAATCGAATTCGACGATGTTACGGACGACCAACTCAACGCCATGATCGATGGCACATTGACCGAATTCGATGAGGGCGATCTTGTCGATGGCACGGTTGTTAAGCTGGAGCATGATGAAGTGCTTGTTGACATCGGATTCAAGAGCGAAGGTGTCATCCCGGCTCGCGAGCTTTCCATCCGCAAGGATGTCGATCCTTCCGAGATCGTGAACCTTGGCGATCATATCGAGGCTTTGGTTCTCCAAAAGGAAGACAAGGACGGTCGCCTCATCCTCTCCAAGAAGCGTGCCGAGTACGAGCGCGCCTGGATCCAGGTCGAGGACAAATTCAAGGCCGGCGAGGTCGTTACCGGTG
>CAYXZC010000076.1:0-6674 GCA_964469815.1 uncultured Eggerthellaceae bacterium
ACCTCGCATAGCGATATCAAGCGAAAGCTCTTCTTAAGGAAATAAAGGAAATAAGGGTGGCCTACGTTCTTGGGTCGATGGCTCAGGTGATATTCCAACCATCAATGGAACGAAACCACATCAGAGCTCTTCGAGGAGATTCGAGCATGTCTGAAGAAAGAGAGCGCTTAGGGAAGTCCTCCACAGAGGTAAGCAAACCTACCCGAGGTCGTGCTCCGTCCTCCAAGGGGCAAGATGGCTCATCGGGCGGTATCACCAACAAGGTGTCGCTATTCGATCGAGTACCTGATAGGGATCGTCTTGCATGGCCGGATATCGCGGCTATCCTATCGGGCGTTGTATCAAGCCTTTCAAAGTTGATGGGCGGGGGGATAGTAGCTTTTTACGCCGGATGCCAAATGGGCGGCGTAACCGTTGCGATCACCTTCGCCCTTTCCTTTATCCTCACGTATCTTGTCGGTAAGATCTGCTTTCGCGAGGGTCTGCCGAACAACGTGGTATCGCGCTATTACATCTTCGGACGCAAAGGATCAGCTGCGGGTTCCCTTATTTGGATATTCGTGCTCGTGGGCGTTTTGGCTGTGGGAACCGTCCAGCTTGGCAATGCGATCCTTTTCGCTTTCGGTTGGGAAGGCGAGGGTGCGCGTTGGACGTTGTTCATCGGTATATCGTGCGTGTGGGTTTTGATGGCGCTATTCGGGACGAAGATAATCGCGCGTATGAATGCGGTGTTCATAGTGGCGCTGTTCTGTGTGATGGGCTATGTGGTGTATCTCATCGCAGCTGACGGACAGCTCATAGATGCAGCCACGCATGGTATCTTGATCCCGGGGGTGGATCCGATCGAAGGGTTCGCCTATTCGGTGAACTACGCGATCATGACAAGTGGACTTATGGCGCTGTTCGCTGCCGACTTCACGCGTTTTGCCCGCAAGGAACGAGATCTCGTGCCTATCTCCTTGACTGGCAGCATCTTTGCCATAGTGACCTATATCTTCGGTGCGTTGATCGTCTATTACGGTTTCGATAGGTCGGTCGAGTACTTCTCGGCGCAGGGGATGGATGCGATGCTCGCGGCGAACGCGGCGGTGACGAATCCGGGCGTTTCGCTCGTGCTCGCAGCCGGGGGAGTTGGCCTTGCGATCATCTGCCTGTCACAGATGAAGGTGGAGACCTCGAACTCGATCGGCGGTGCGAATGCGGTGTCTAATCTGATAAACAGCCTTACCGGCAAGAGCATCTCTTGGGTGGCAGCTGTGATCATCGCAAACCTGATCGGGCTCGCATTCATATTGGGAAACATACTCGATCAGGTCAATGCATTCATGAGCTATAGCTCGATACTCACATCATCATGGTGCATCCTTTTGATAACCGATTACTATATCGTGCGCGGAAAAATGGGCATCGGTTCTCGCGATATCACGATCGGAGGAGTTGAGCAGAGCGTGAACTGGCGAGGTGTCGGCACTCTTGCAGTGGTGACCGTGATCGGAAGCGCACTGTATGCCACCGGCATTCTGTCTGTTCCCTTTTTGCTCGTGGCTCCGCTTTCTATGGTGCTCTACATCGCGATCAGCTGGGTCTGCCGGAATAAGGTGCCTAAGTAGGTCAGCGTTATGACAAAGAGATCTATGAACTGACTCCTTTGTCGTGATCTTTTGCGTATTATCGGCGCTCTAGTACTCTGCATACTATGCACTATGCGCCTTGATGCTCACTAATCATGCGCATTTGGCTCTCACGGTTATAAGTCATCTTCCTTCACACGGTCATAATCGTATGCATGCATACATCGATACGACCCTGTCCGGCTTTGCTGCGCGGATCGGATCCTTGCGTGCGTTTACGTTCATGAGGGGAAAGGAATCAAATGGAGGAATTGACCGTGGGTCAGATCAAATCCAAGAGGATCGTATATCTGACCGTATCTACCATCACATTGCTCTTCTTAGGGCTGATCTATGCATTCTCGATGTTCAAAGGCCCGATGTGCACATCCTTCAACATCGATCCGGATGCCATGGGTCTTACATTCAACATCATGATGATCATGTTCTGCATAGGTGCCGTGATCGGATCCCAGATCGAGAAGGCTGTTGGGGTCAAACCGACGATCATCATAGCGGCAGTTATGTTCGCTGTGGGGTTCATCGGCACGGGCTTCTTCGGATATGAGAACGTTATCGCTGTGTACATCTTCTATGGAGCGATAGCAGGTGCCGGTGTAGGTGTGGGCTACAACACGATCATCGCGACCACGAACGTTTGGTTTCCGGATATGGTCGGCATCTCCTCGGGCGTGCTGATGATGGGATTCGGCCTAGGTGCTCTTATCCTTGGCAATATCGCGCTTGCAATGTATGGTGGCGGTGCCGGAATGGATCTGTCAGGTGTCTATCTGGTCATCGGCCTAGCAGGCGGGATAATCGCATTGCTCGCCGGATTGCTGCTTCGTCGTCCGCCGGCCAACATCGTAGAGCTCATGGCTCCTGAGAAGGCAGCGGCTTCAGGCTATGATCCCGCAGAAGATGACAGCGCTTTAAAGACCCCCTTGTTCTATGTTTATTGGATCTGGGCTACCATCGTCATCGCAGTGGGTCTGGCTACGCTTGGCTTTGGCGCATCGGATGGCGTTCTGGCCGGTTTCGATTCTGCGACCGCAGTGTTGCTCGTGTCGATAGTCTCTGCCTTCAATGGCATCGGTCGAGTTATCGTGGGAATGATATTCGACAAGACAAATGTTAAGGTGACCATGCTGGTGGATGCGATCGTTGCCATCATCGCTACCGCTTCGATCACATTCGCTCTCGTCAACGAGATCCCGGCGCTGTATGCGATAGGAGCTTTGTGCTGCGGTTTTTGCTATGGTGGTGTTCCTGTGGTGGCCTCTGCATTCTCGCGTCAGCGTTTCGGTTCGAAGAATTACCCGCTCAATCTGTCGCTTGCGAACTTCGCGATCGTTTGGGGATCCATATTGAACCTCATCATCCAAGGGGTCACGGGCGGTGCTCGTCTGTCTGTGTTCGTCATCCTCATCGTGTTGGCTATCTTGGCAACGCTCGATGTGCTGCCATTCTCAAAGATGTTCAACAAGAGTCAGGTCGAGCTTGAGAAGCGAAAAGCGGCTCATACGGCTCATTAAGGCATAGCATGCGGGAAACGGCATAATATGGCATGCTTGAACCCGATACATTGCTTGCAAATCGTGTAGTGGGCGATCCTGATCGCCCACTTGGGGCAGGTTAAAACCTGCCACTACATATCAACCGGAAATGTTGTCTTGATCGCCCACATGTGGCCGAAGACGTTCAAGCCTATCCGTTGTTGTCCCGGTATTCTTCCACCAGATCCAGAAGCTCTTGGGCTGAATGTATGGCCAGCTTATGGTATATGTTCGCAATATGCGTCTTTGCGGTATGCGTCGATATCACCAACTTCGATTGGATATAGTCGGCATTGCGCCCTTTGGCTACGAGCATGAATATCTCGGTCTCGCGTGGGGATAGCCTATAGCGTTCGGCGATCGCGCGGCACGCATTCTTCCAAGGTGATTCCATTTTAGCAGCAGGATCGCTCTCCAAGCTATCAACGATAGCGGTCTCCGTTGGAAAGCTCGATAAGCTCAGTATCACCGGTTGCTTCTTATCCAGTGCATCTTCGCTATCCTCTTCCTGCTCGGAGGGATCCTCCTTATCGTGCGATAGTCTGAAGAATGGCATCAAGGTAGTGAACACGATGCTCATTATGCTTATCCCACAGATGATCAGCAAAGCGATGAATATGTTGTCATGGGATATGGAGTTCGTGATGAAGTATCCGATGAAAAGCCCGGATGACATGCAAAGGTAGACCACAGGTCTTCCCGAATCGGCACCGTAGGGATCTCTGTTCCTGTTCCAATATCCTTCGATCCCATAAGCGAACATCCCGAAATCGAAAAGGTTGAATCCGGCAAGCAGCGCGATCTGCGCGAGGGCTACAGGCGTGTGGCCGAGCGAGTACCACATGATGACAACGCATCCGAGCACGAAGAGGATCACGGAGAACCGATGCATCATGTCTATGCTCAAGGTGATACCAAGGTTCTTAGGGATGAAATGCAAGAGCAGGCCGGCAAGGATCACGCCTGCTAGAACCACGGTATGGTCGGCGAAAAGGATAGGGATATCCTTTATGATGAAAGAGCCCTGCAAAAGGCCGATGGTCAGTGAGAACACAGCTGCAAAGAGGATCATGCGCTTATTGCGAGTGGAAAGCCTCCGTTGCTCTGCGATCTCAACGCTCTTTTGGAAAGATGCCGGATCCGTCTTCGCTTCATGTACCAGATCCGCATCGATCATACCTTCGGTGGTATCGACACCATCGTTATCGGTATCATCATCATTCGAAGCGTCTTGAGGATCGTTCTCCTCCTTCTCGCTTTCCAGTTCCTTCTCGATATCGATGCGCCTTTCATGGGACAGCAGTATCGATGATAGTCCCGGCAATATTATGGCACCGATCATCATGACAGGCCATTGGAGGAAGCTTATCAGGATAGCGATGGCTCCGCCCGATATCATGAATATGCCGAACGAAGAGATGACGTTCCCGTTGTAGCGCTTCATAAGGCAGCGCATCCAAAGCGTCATCATGTAAGCTTGGAGCATTCCCAGTGCGACCATGAAAGCCAGTTGGAAATAAAGGGGAAGCTCGAAGTATTGCGATAGCGAGAAAAGCGCTCCGGCAATGATCGATGCAACGCCCGTTATGGGGATATTGCTCATCCGCTTTCGAACCTGCTCCTTCGACGGGCGCTTCCATTTCCCATAGACCCAGATCAGATAGAAGCAGAATGCCAACGAAAGGTATAGTGTGATCTGCCGATAGAATACATAGTCCATCCCCAAGCTCTGAAGGCTTACGCTATCACCAAAAGCCGGTGAGAAGAGGATGAGATAATGCCATGCGAGCATAAGGCTGAACCCTATTGCAGCAGGAAGCCTTTCAACCGAGATCTTATCGGGATTTTCGATCAGTTCCGTCGAGATTATCTTGATCTCATTCATACTCGACCTCCTACAAACTGCAAAACCAAGGTCATGGTCAATAATACGATTTTTTGTATGGAGGCCTGTACTATGGTCAGTACCATTATTCTATATCTCTAAGTATTAAAAGCATATTCTGCAATGCCATATATTTAGTACCGCCTAGGTCAAGACATAGTACTGCTGCTTCCCTATAAAAGATATGAGACAAGAAATCCTGACTTTTGAGAAAGCCATTGGAGCTATCGGTCGGGAGTGAAAGCGTTCGGAAACGCTTCGGACATCAAAGGGGAGAGACATGGAACAAGACAAGAGGATCTTGGATCTGGATCCGGCCGATTTCAAATTGAGCGATTACGACAATCTGCGGATCGATATGCCGAAGAAGCATGAGCTTAGCGAAGAGGACATAGATGCCCAACTCTTCGAATATGTGATAAGCGGTGGCAAGGACATCCAGAGCATAAACGACCTTGATGATGAATGGGTGCGTGCAAACTTCGATGGTCTGAACACGATAGGCGATGTTCGCCAAGCGATAAAGGATCAGTACGACAAAGAGGTCGATTACGAATATCGAAACATCAAGTTCGCCAATTGCTGCGATGCACTCATAGATAGGCTTGAAGGCGAGATCCCACAAGATGTGATCGACAACAACATGGATGTGATGCGCAGCGCCAATCTCGATCGGCTGAATGCCATGCATGTTTCCATGGATCAATTCCTTCGCGAGGAGCACATGACGCCCGATCAATATGAGGAGAAGCTGAAGAGCGAGACCATACATCAGCTGAAGTTGAACGCAGCGCTCGATCTTATGGCGGATGTTTTGGGAATGCAGGTTGGCAACCATGAGCTCACGGAATATCTGTCCACCCCCAACCCCGAGGCATTCCTTGATGAGATCCGCGAGAAGGGTCAAGTGGAAAATGCGCGTCGGGCAGCTGTTCGCGTCAAGGCGATGCGTCGAATCGTGGACACAGCGCTAGTTAATGGCGCAGATGTGCCCGAAGCTGTGCAAAAGAGGCAAGAAGAACCTTCGGCTCCTGCAAAGGGCGAGGATATGGAGATGATCGATATCAAGAACATTCCGGAGCCGCAGATCAGAAACGAGCTCGATTCCGAGCAGACGCATAAGTGGTCGCTCGATCCAAAGGCCTTCAACTGATCGCTTTTGATCACTTGGATCGCTTGGGATCATTTTGACCACTCGGATCGCGCGGGTATCTCCCGCAAACCCTTTATGAGATTCGCTTCAAGGAGACATTATGAAAGTCGAAAAAGTTCGCGAAAAAGATGGAAAGCTTGAGCTTTTGGTGGAACTATCCGTTGCCGAGACATCCGATGAGATACAGCGCGCGGCCGCAAACGAGCTGATGAAGCACGGTTTCGAGCTCAATGGCGAGAAGGCCGAGGCACCCTCTGAGATCCTGAAGGAGAAGATGGGGGATATGGAAGCGGCATTCCTGATCGATGAGGAGATCATGCGTCATCGCGCGCCGTTCGCATTGACGGCGGCTCTTGTGGATACGATAGGCTCTCCGGTGTATCGATGCTCAGAACATGCTATCGAGGGAAGAGAGTTCAAGTACCAGATGGTCTGCGTCCCGGTTCCGGAATACGAGCTGGATAGCTATG
>CAYXZC010000077.1:0-1352 GCA_964469815.1 uncultured Eggerthellaceae bacterium
TGTCCCTTTGGGCGGCTCCATTCGCTTGACCAACCAAAACTCCACTGATAGAAAAATCAAGATTCTCGTTATAGAGCGCCTTGAATCATGGTAAATTGCCTCCAGCAAGTATGTAGCATGTTGCATCGGATGCAAAGAATATGCGATCCGCACACGATGTGTTTGCAACGGTGCAGCAAATGTACTTCTGTAATAAAGAGAAGGAGATTGAAATGTCACATCCAATTATCGATTCGGACGAGTGCATCGGCTGCGGTATCTGCGTTGAGGCATGCCCGCAAGAGGTTCTTGAGGTAGTCGACGGCGTTGCCGAGGTTGTAAAGGAAGACGCTTGCATCGCTTGCGGCGATTGCGAAGAAGAGTGCCCGATGGGCGCTATCCCCGAGATCGTCGAGGATTAATCTCGGTAGCAACCTACAATCTGCTTGATATAAAAAAGGCTGCGCAAATACGCAGCCTTTTTTGTTTGAGAATCCCTATATTTATAGGGAACCTAGATCCAGCGGGGCTTCGACCCTACAGGTGTATTCACCTTCCGCATCAATGTCGATCAGCACATGGCTTCCATCGTGCATCTCGCCCTTGATGACCTTCTCCGCAATGCGGTCGACGATCTGACGCTGTATCAAACGCTTCAGCGGACGCGCGCCGAACACCGGATCGTAACCATCGATAGCCAGATGTTCCATAGCCGCCGGTGTAACATCGAGCGTGACCTTGCGATCCGCAAGACGCCCACGCACCTCTTCGAGCTGCAGATCCACGATAGGCTCGATGGTGGAGATGTTGAGCTCATTGAACGTCACGATATCGTCTATCCTGTTCAAGAATTCCGGACGGAATGTTGCACGCAGGGCATCGTTTATCTTCTGCGTGAAATCCGACAGCTTCTTTGCTGCAGCTTCCGGTGTCATCTTCGCCATATCCTCGACCATGTCACCCAGCGTTTCCTTACCTGTAAGGTCGCTTTGATCATACATGTTGCTCTCGACCGCATGGTCGCGAATGATCTGGCTTCCGACATTGGAAGTCATGATGATGATCGTGTTCTTGAAGTTAACGACCCTGCCCTGACCATCGGTCAGACGCCCGTCATCGAGCACCTGCAAGAGCACGTTGAACACATCGGGGTGAGCCTTCTCCATCTCATCGAGCAGTACGACCGAATACGGGTGACGTCGCACAGCCTCGGTGAGCTGGCCTCCCTCATCATATCCGACATATCCCGGAGGAGCACCGATCAAGCGCTGAACCGAGAACTTCTCCATGTACTCCGACATATCGATGCGGATCATCGACTTGTCGGAATCGAACAGATACTCTGCGAGCGCTTTGGCGAGCTCGGTCTTGCC
>CAYXZC010000077.1:1362-6424 GCA_964469815.1 uncultured Eggerthellaceae bacterium
GAACGATCCGATGGGTTGCTCCGGATCGGAAAGCCCCGCGCGGTTGCGGCGTATCGCGCCCGCAACAACGTTCACAGCCTCGTCCTGCCCGATCACGCGCTTCTTGAGCTCTTCTTCCAGATCGACGAGCTTTTCCATCTCGCCTTGCATCATCTTCGTTACAGGAATACCCGTCCATGTGGAGACTACAGCTGCGATCTCCTCTTCGGAGACCTCTTCTTTGAGGATGGCTCCTGCTTCTTGGCTTTGCGAGAGCGTGCGCTCTGCATCGGCCAGCTGCTGCTGCAGCTGCGGAATGCGAGCGAAACGTATCTCGGAGGCAAGCGCAAGATCGCCCTCACGGGTAGCGCGCTCCTCTTCGAGCTGAGCAGAATCAAGCTCGGCCTTCAGATTCTGAACACCGACGATAACGTCCTTCTCGTTCTGCCATGCGGCCTTCTGCTTATCCAGAGCATCACGTGCATCGGCGATATCGCGACGCAGCTTCTCCAAGCGCTCCTTCGACACATCATCGGATTCCTTCATGAGAGCCTGTTCCTCGATCTGCATCTGCGTGAGATGACGCTCTGCTTGATCCACTTCCTCGGGCATGGAATCGATCTCTATGCGAAGGCGACTTGCCGCCTCGTCCATAAGGTCGATCGCCTTGTCCGGCAAGAACCTGTCGGAGATGTAGCGATCAGACAACTCTGCGGCAGATACTATGGCACCGTCGGTTATGCGCACTCCATGATGGATCTCGTACTTCTCCTTCAGTCCACGAAGGATCGCGATCGTGTCCTCCACAGTGGGCTCGTTCACCATCACAGGCTGGAAGCGTCGCTCGAGTGCTGCATCCTTCTCAACATACTTGCGATACTCATCGAGCGTTGTGGCTCCGATGGCGTGAAGCTCTCCGCGTGCAAGAGCAGGTTTGAGCATGTTGCCAGCATCGAGCGAAGAGTCGCCGCCGGCGCCGGCGCCCACGATGGTATGTAGCTCATCGATGAACAGGATGATGTTGCCGCCTGCTTCCTTCACCTCGCGAAGCACGGCCTTCAGCCTATCCTCGAATTCGCCGCGATACTTCGCACCTGCCATCATGGCTCCCAGATCGAGCGATATGATCTCGCGATCCTTGAGTCCTGACGGAACATCGCCCGATACGATACGCTGTGCAAGACCTTCCACGATGGCCGTCTTGCCTGTACCGGGTTCGCCTATGAGCACCGGGTTGTTCTTCGTACGACGCGAGAGCACCTGAATGGTGCGGCGTATCTCCTCCGAACGGCCGATCACTGGGTCGAGCTTTCCCTCGCGAGCCTGCTGGGTAAGGTTCTGCCCGTACTGCTCGAGCGCCTCGAACTGCGTCTTGTCGGTCTGCGAGGTAACGCGGGTATCTCCGCGCAACGCCTCGTAGGCTGCCTCGATGTTCTTGCGGGTGATGCCCGCCGTCGATAGCAGCTTGCCTGCTGGATCGTTTCCTTCGGAGAGCGCGATGAGCATGTGCTCGGATGTAGCGTAGCTGTCTCCGAGCTTCTCCGCAATCTTCACGGACTGATCGATCGTCTTCAGGAAAGCCTGCGAAGGTACAGCCATGGGAACCGAGCTTCCGGTTGCCTTCGGCATCTTCGCGATCTCATCCTCGATGTTTTGGGCAAGCCACACCGGGTCTGCCCCTATCCTTTTGATTATCGCCGCGATGTTGTTCTCATCCGCGTCGATGAGCGCTTTGAGCAGATGAATGGGTTCGATCATCGATGCGTCTGCATCAGATGCCACACCCATGGCATTTTGCACTGCCTCCTGCGCTGTTACGGCCAATTTATTCAAATTCATATCTGTTCCTCCATAATTTTTCGAAGAAAAATTATTCCTTTCCATCCTGACGCTGCGGTTCCGACGGGCACCTGTCCTTGCCCCTTGTTTTGGACTCTGCGTTGGCCTAAGCCAACTTGGCCCAAAGGCGGGGCAATTACAGGTACCGGTCGAAACCTCGCTATCTTTACGGCTACCTGAATCCTTTGATAATTATTTAAATTTCTTTAAAACGATTCAGGTCGTTCGTAAAGGTAGCGAGCGACACATCCAACAGTTCAGATTTGCACGAAAAACCGACGACGTGTACTTAGGTACACGAGGAGGTTTAGCAGTGTGAAGATGAACCGCTGGGGTGGCGCGCAGCGATAATCCATTCCGATGCCCGTTTTAGGGCATCGGAACTAAATTGCAGCGTCATACCGAAATTTATTTAATAAATTTCGGTATGTCAGCCATGCGGACTAGAGACGTAACCGTCATGTGCGCCTCAAGCTCGTGTACTCTGTCCGCCAAACGTCGCACGCGTCTATGAAGACTGTCAAGTTCCTGATCACGCTCTTCAAGCCGAGATTGCAGATCCAAGATCCGAGTTACTCCCGCAAGGTTGATGCCCTCCGCGGTAAGCTCTTGGATAAGCTCTAGCCTGTCGATATCCGACTGCGAATACATGCGAGTGTTCCCACTGGTACGCTGCGGTGTAACGAGCCCTTTCTGCTCGTAGGCCCTCAATGTTTGTGGATGGACTCCCGCAAGCTCGGCCGCCACGCTTATCATATAAAGCGGCCGATTCTTATCGCTTGATCCTGCTACCATGGTCTCACCGCCTCAGGCGTCGCCGCAAGGAATTCCTCCATGGCTTTCTTCTGGCCTTCGTTCATATCCGTAGGCGTTTCAACCTTGATCTTCACCTTAAGGTCGCCGTATGTTTCCGATTTCTTGTTCTTCACATCGCGCGCGCCTTTGCCTTTAACGGAAAGCACCTTCCCATCCTGAGTTCCCGCAGGAACCTTCAGACGGATCTTCGACCCGTCAGGCGTGGGCACCACGATGCTGCATCCGAGTGCAGCTTGCGCCACGTTTATGGGCAGCTCCATCAGAACATCAGCCTTGTCGCGCTTGTAGTACGGGTGATCGACGATGTGCGTGGTGATCAGCAGGTCGCCCGCTTCGCCACCGTTATCGCCTAGTCCGCCTTTGCCTTTATAGCGAAGGCGACCGCCATCACGTGCGCCGGCGGGGATCTTCACATCGATGGTATCGGCTTCGGCCTTACCGGGAATGCGAACCGTGACCCGCTTGTTAGCTCCGTTGAAAGCCTCGTCGAACGTTACATCGAGCGTTACGTTCATATCTTGGCCGCGTTGAGCACGATTGACGTTGAAGTCCCAATCGGATCCGAATGCTCCTTCACCATGGCGAATGCTGTTCAGGATATCAGCCCAGTCCATGCCTCCGAATCCGCCGCCATCGGTGGTGTATGTGTAGGTCTGGCCTCCACCGCCACCGAATCCGCCGCCGAAGATGTCCTCGTAGTTGAACCCACCGCCGGCTCCGCCATAGGGAATCTGATTCTCATTCGCGGTTCCATAGGTATCGTAGAGTTCACGCTTCTTCTCATCGGAGAGGACCTCGTAAGCTTCGTTGATCTCCTTGAACTTGGCCTCATCACCGCCAGCATCCGGATGATGCGTACGAGCCAGTTTGCGAAATGCCTTCTTAATCTCGCTTTGCGACGCTGTGCGGGGAACGCCTAGCGTTTTATAGTAATCAGGTGTTGATGCCATTGCGCTTCCGCACCTCGCTTTCTATCTATCTTCAAACAGTGAATTCCTGTTCTTGTTTCCAATATCGTCTTGATTCCTTGGTTCCTAGTTTTCTTCCGCTTCTTCTTTGGGACGATCCTTGCCACCTGTGGTAACGGTCACCATGGCCGGGCGAAGAACCTTGTTTCCCAGCTTGTAGCCTTTTTGGTACACATCGGCTACGGTCTCGTTGTATTTTTCCGTATCCTCCACGGTACCGACCGCCTGCGCCTCAAGAGCATCGAAGGCCTCATCCACCGGATTGAGAACGGTAACGCCGTCTTTGGTCAACGTGTCGATGAACTTGGACAGCACAGCCTTCACCCCGTCAAGAAGTCCGGTCTCGCCGTTCTTCTCCGCGTAATCGATGCTGCGCTCAAGGTCGTCGATCACAGGAAGCAAGCTGGTTACCAGCTTTTCGGCTGCGCGAGCCTTTTGATCCTCCTGCTGCTCCTTCGTACGCCTGCGGTAGTTATCCCATTCAGCATGAAGGCGAACGTACTTGTCCTTCCATTCGGACGCTTCCTTTTGAGCTGCCTCGGCGGTGGCCTCCGCACGGACCTCGTCCATTGCGTTATCCACTACGGCAGCAGCTTCCGCCTCAAGCACCGCATCGAGCACATCCTCGGCGGAATCCTCACCAGCTTCGGTTGCCGCATCACTCTTCGCTACATCATCTTTGACTTCAGACGCAGCGGGTGCGCCCGAAGGCACACCCGTCTCATTGATCTCCGAAGAAGCGGCATTATCCATTTTCGGATCTGCCATTATTACTTGCCTTCCTCTTCGTCATCGACTACTTCGTAGTCGGCCTCAAGGGTGTCGTCTGCCGGAGCCGTCTCCGCAGCTGCCGCCTGAGCACCTGCTGCTGCACCCTCGGTTGAGTAGACAACCTCGGCCAGCTTGTATCCGGCTTGCTGCATCTTCTCGGTCGCTGCCTTGATGGCATCGATGTCGGTGCCCTCAAGAGCGCTCTTCGCTTCCGCGATGGCACTTTCGGCTTCGCTCTTCGCATCGGCCGGAACCTTGTCGCCAAGCTCATCGAGAGTCTGCTGGGTCGCACCCACGAGCGCCTCTGCGTTGTTGCGAACCTCGACCTCTTCACGATGCTTTGCATCCTCTTCAGCATGCTGCTCAGCATCCTTGACCATGCGATCGACCTCATCATCGGACAGAGCGGTCGAACCGGAAATGGTGATCTGCTGCTGCTTGCCAGTCCCAAGATCCTTCGCGGATACGTTCACGATGCCATTCGCATCGATATTGAAGGTAACTTCGATCTGCGGAACACCGCGACGTGCTGCCGGGATACCTGTGAGCTGGAAGCGTCCGAGGGTCTTGTTGCCAGCGGCCATCTCGCGCTCGCCCTGGAGAACATGCACCTCAACGGATGTCTGATTATCAGCTGCGGTGGAGTAGATCTCAGTCTTGCGGGTCGGGATGGTTGTGTTACGCTCGAT
>CAYXZC010000078.1:0-6048 GCA_964469815.1 uncultured Eggerthellaceae bacterium
TCTTGAAGATCTCGTAGCGCGTCACCGGATTCGAGGTCTGGTTGTTGAATATCCAAAGATTGATAGGACGCGCATGGGCAAGCGAAAGCGCCAGCATCATGTTCAGATTCAAGTCGCCATTTCGCACGCCATTGACAACCGTGTCGTCTTGCAGGTCGTCTTTATGCGCCGCGTAGAGATTGCTCAATACCTGGAGTGAATTCGCGTACGTGCCGTTAGGAGTGCCTCCCATCGTCCACAGGCGCAGCGCCTCCTCATCATTCAGGAACCACTCCAGCATCGTACGGTTCTCCGGGCTTTTCTCAACGAAGGTGCGCAGCCCGTATTGCCCAACAGCAGCAATGAGGTTGCGCTGCAAAAGCGTCAGTTGCAATTCCTCGGGCACAGGACCGCCTGTGTATTTGGACATGATCTCCGCATCGAGCTCTTCAACTGTTCTGACGATGTTGTCCTTGTACCCCTCATGCACCAGCTTGGTATCGGCCCAAGCAGCATGGTCGGAAGCGTTGCTCCCGTTGTCGTAAGCATAAAGGCGAATATACTTGATGCCTTTGACGTTGATCCTCAGTTGGCGAGCGCCATCACCGCTTTTGATCGGCGTTGGCTCCGCATCGGTCTTGAGTTCCCAATTCTCGCCGTCATTTGAGGTGTAGACAGAGAACTTCACGCCGTTGCCAACATTGTTGTTGGTTGTATTCAACCCGTAATAGGTCACAAAAACAGGATACTCGGTGCTGTACTGGCTTACATCGTAGTCTACCGTCGAAGTTGCGTGGGCGAATATACCCTTGTTGAACGTGGTCGCTGAACCGTTGACGTTGAGCGTGATGCCGCCGTTGTTGACTCCGTTCTTATCCAGCGTCAGATTACCCCAACCGACCTTGGCATTGGCGTATGGGATATCGGATAGGTAGATGACTTCGCTGTCGGCACCGCCGTTATCAACGAATATGTTGCTGTTCGATTCGGCCGCAGAAGCAGACTGCGGAGCTTCGCAAGCCATCGCTATCTGCAATATGCACAAGAGCATGATGCTGATGAGAAATGCAGCACAAAGCTTCATGAGCCGTTTCGGCTTCAATTCCTTTGCCATCATCTTGGTCATCAACTTTGCCATCAGTATAAAAGACACCTCCAAGCCTGATACACCTATGCGTATTATATCGCGGGTAACAGTACGGTAACAACTGAAACAGAGCCAATTATTCCGGCTGGAGACGACGAGCGAAGCGTGACAAGCTATACGTCCGCTTGTCGCGCTCGCTTGTCACTCATCACGCTGTTGTTCTCGCCACAGCTCATGTTGTCCTATTCGTTTCGTTTTGCTCTCCTCTCGGCACGAAGAGCGAATAAAGGAGGATAATCGACATAAAGCTATCCGATATCCGGGAGGGCATCATGAAACGAGACTATCCGCATCTTTGCGAACCGCTCAAGGTAGGCAACCTTGTATTCCGCAACCGCATGACATCCGCTCCCATGGGTGCTACCGACATCACAGCCGAAGGCACACCGGGTCTGCGTACGCAAGGCTTCTATGAAGCCCGCGCCAAAGGCGGTGCGGCCAGCGTTACCGTAAGCGAGCTTGTGGTGCATCCCGAAACGGACGGATCGCAGATGCTTCACCTCTCACTTGCCACGCCCGGGCAGCTCGGAGCGTTCGCCTATGTTGCCGATGCCATCAAGCGCCACGGAGCCATAGCCTCCATCGAGCTCTCGCATTCCGGGCAATATGCAGGCACTTACATGGTGGACAAGAAGAAAAAGGCCGATCTATGCCAGTGGGGACCAAGTGACGGGGTGCGGCCGGACGGAATGCCCGTCAAAGCACTATCTATCGAGCAGATCGAAGACATCGTTGCAGCCTATGCCGATGCTGCCGCGTTGGCGCGACGTGCGGGATTTCAGATGTGCATGGTTCACGCAGGTCACGGTTGGCTCATCAACCAGTTCCTCTCACCATACTTCAACAAGCGCACCGATGAATACGGTGGATCCCTCGAGAACCGCTTGCACTTCGCCAGACAGATACTCACTGCGATCCGCGAAGCCACAGGACCGGGCTTTCCCATCGAGCTGCGAATGAGCGGCTCGGAGCTCTTCGATGGCGGATACGACATCGAAGAGGGTTGCCGCATCGCCGAAGGCCTTGAGGATCTCGTCGACCTCATACACGTTTCAGCCGGATCCTACCAGTTCGGCTTCTCGATCACCCATCCATCGATGTTTCGTGCTCACGGCTGCAACGTGCCGCTGGCCGCAAAGATCAAGCAGCACGTGTCCGTGCCGGTCATCGCTATCGGCGGCCTGTCCGACCCGGATCAGATGGAAGAGATCATCACCAGTGGAAAGGCCGATGGTGTTGCCATGGCACGCGCCCTGCTAGCCGATCCCGAGCTTCCCAACAAGGTGATGGCCAATCGCGGTGATGAGATCGTGAAGTGCTTGCGCTGCTTCGTCTGCATGGCCGAGCGCCCTGTCACCCAAACACGTCGCTGCGCTGTTAATCCCCTTATCGGACGCGAATTCGAGGGGTTGGAAGTGATACCTACGGCACGTCCCAAACGCGTGCTGATAGCTGGCGGCGGCATTGCCGGCATGAAGGCAGCGCACACCGCTGCGTTGCGCGGTCACGATGTGACACTCTGTGAAGCAAGCAACGAGCTTGGCGGGATCTTGCGTACAGAAGCCGCACTTCCCTTCAAGCACGAGATGTACGAACTCGGTCGCACCTACGCCCTGCTGTGTGAACGCGCTGGAGTGCATATCATCCTAAACCAGCCCGTTGACGCCGCCTTCTGCGATGAGTTCAAACCCGATGCGCTCATCATCGCCGTAGGCTCTGAGCCCATCAAGCTACCTTTCCCCGTAGCTGAAGATGCCCGCGTGATCTCCATTGATGAGCTCTATCTGGACGGCGCCGAACCAGGTCCGGAGGTCGCGGTTATCGGTGGCGGTCTTACCGGTTGCGAATGCGCGCTGCAGCTTGCCCGAACAGGTCACAAGGTACACCTTATCGAGATGCGCTCCGAGCTGGCACCTGATGCCAACATCCGTCACCGTCCTATCTTGTTGGCTGAGTTGGAAAAAGAGGACATCGATGTGCTGACAGACGCTAGCGCGAAGTGCGTGAATGCCGACAGCTTGACGGTGGCAATAGATGGCGAAGAGAGAACCATTCCATGCCAATCGGTCGTTGCCGCCATCGGTCAGCGCTCGCGCAGTGCTGTTGTGGATGATCTGCGCAATGGTGCACCTTTCGTGCGCATCATCGGCGATGCTCAGCGCCCCGCCAACATCACACTCGCGATCTACGAGGCATACCATGCCGCGCTCGATGTGTAACGCATCAAAATATGCAAAAGGGACGTTCCAAAATGCTCATCCGCCTAGATGAAGCAGCGTTGGAATGAGCGTTTTGGAACGTCCCTTTTTCTCATACTCCCGGTGGCGTGCTATAATCCCAACATCATCCATTCAGCGGAGCCTTTGGCAAGCGACGCTTCGAGTTAGGTAAGGTCAGATGAAGAACTAGCGATGCCCATACAGGGCGCCCAAACGACCATCGTCCACATCAGGTCGCGCTTTCGCGGGTGCCGCATCGCTTCAGTGTCTTTCATCCAACATTCATCTAGTCATGCGCCTAGCCCCTGCGCGGCCTCCTTTCAAAGGAGTTCGCCATGCAACTGAATCTCTCTCACATCGCCTTCACATATCCTGATGCGAAATCACCGACGATCGATGATGTCAGCGCAACATTTCCAACCGGCTGGACAGGCCTTATCGGCGACAACGGATGCGGGAAGAGCACGTTGGCAAAGATAGCCGCACGCTTGATAGCACCTGATTCGGGATCGGTCAGCCCCAGATTGCTCTCGGCATATTGCCAGCAGGATTCGAGCCAAATGCCGAAGAACCTTTTCGACCTTGCTTCGGATTGGGGGCAAGAGGCCCAGCGAGCGCGAACGCTGCTGCGCATCGAGGAAGACTGGTTCTGGCGCTATGAGACCCTATCAGGCGGACAGCAGAAGCGCGTCCAGATCGGCTGTTCGCTCTACACACGTCCCGATGTCCTTATCTTGGACGAACCAACGAACGATCTCGATGCAGAAACACGAGAGGTCGTGAAGCAAGCGCTCACCTCTTTCGCCGGCATCGGGATCCTCATCTCCCATGACAGAGACCTGTTGGACGGCATCGTGGATCAGAGCCTTGTCTGCGAAGGTGACACTTGGATCATGCGCCCCGGTGGGTACTCGAAGGCAAGCGCCCAAGCTAAGAAGGAGCGGACCTCTGCCGCAAAGGAGCGTGAGCATGCTGCTCGTGAGGTAAAGCGTCTGAGAGCAGAGGCTCAGCGAAGAAGCGATGAAGCTGCTCGTCAAAAGAGCAAGCGGAGCAAAAAGGGGCTTAGCAAGAACGATAGCGATGGTCGCGAGAAGATCGGAAGAGCCATCGTGTCCGGCAAGGATGGCGCTGCTGGGAAACTGTCTTCTTCAATGGGCAAAAGACTTGACAAAGCAGAAAGTGAACTTGCGAAGGTGAGCGTTTCGAAGCGATATGATCATCGTATCGGCACGTACGGACATGCCGCCAGATCAAGCCATGTTGCGCATCTTGAGGCCGCCTTGCTTCAAGCAGGCGAGTTTTCGATCGAAGCGCCCGAGCTTTGGATATCGCCAACGGATCATATAGTGCTCACAGGTGCGAATGGGACAGGAAAGAGTCTTATAGTGAAGAATGTGATGGACACGATTCCTGAGAACATCGAAGTTGCTTATGTTCCACAGTGCGTCGATCTCGATGAACGAAAGCGTGCTTTATCGGCGCTTCGCGATCTGTCGCAAGCGCAAAGGGGTCACGTGCTGTCGATCGTTGCGCGCCTGAACTCCGATCCTGAAAAGATCCTTGACGGGAACGATCTAAGTCCGGGAGAGCTGCGAAAGCTCATGTTGGCGGAACAGCTTCTACGCGAGCCGAACCTTCTCGTGCTCGATGAGCCGACCAATCATCTGGATGTCGGATCGATTGAAGCGCTCCAAAATATGCTCGTGGGATTTCCCGGAGCGATCCTTTTGGTTACGCACGATGGGAAGCTAGCGAGAGCAGTGGCGCAGATCGAATGGAAGGCAAGATCGTATGAAGGCGGCTACCGGCTTGAGATCAGGTAAATGAGCAAAAGGGGCGTTCCAAAACGCTCGTCCATCTAGATGAAGTTATGCTGAAATGAGCGTTTTGGAACGCCCCTTTTGCTCATCAAGCATCGCGGCGCATATTGCGCAGAGCAACCACAAGCGCGAACAGAGCTATCGAACCGAAGAGCGCCATAAGTACCAATGGTGCATCATCGCCCGTTCCTGCCAGAGTACGACTTGAGCCATTGGGATCGCCCGACACCTTCGAAATATCTCGATCCGCCGAGCCTCCACCGTCGCCCGCTCCACCATTACCGGTATTATCTCCACCGATCACTCCGGAGCCGTTTCCGGTGTCACCGGAATCGTTGCCGTTGCCACCGTTATCACCGTTGCCACCGTTTCCGTCATTGTCCCCGGTGTTGGAATCATCACCAGAATCGGAAGGGTCATCATCAACGGGAACGACCTCGAGCAAATATGAGCGCATATTGTCCGGATTTGCAACGGATTGCAGCACGATATCCCACAATGTCGATTCGCTATCTCCCGCCCTTGCAGATCTGAGAAGGTCTAGAAGCCAGAAAACAGCAACCGGCTCATGCTTCGATATCGTACAGGTTATCCCTTCCTGCACCTCTATATCAAAATCCTCCGGAACACTTGGCGCTTTCGAGCGGGGAATCTCTATTCGAGCATAGCCGCCTTCATCCCAAGAAGGTGAAATGCCCTCCATCTCAGCAAATGCGATCGATATTATCTCCAGCGTTGGCTCATCGGGAACATCAGGCTCATCAGGTACATCGGGCTCATCGATCTTTTCCCATTTGGCGTAGAAGGTCTTGTCGCCCGTCGACCCCCCGACAATCGCTATCTCGGCTTCCCCGGCAAAGCCCTCGTCGGTGAACCAGCCTTT
>CAYXZC010000079.1:0-5494 GCA_964469815.1 uncultured Eggerthellaceae bacterium
ATCGCACCGGTTCCACTTCTTTTCTGGATCTACTATTAGGCGCAACAACATTCCAGGCATTCACCCAGAATTGGGGCATCTTGAACGATATGAACGAATCCGATGCGCAGATGGTTCAGGAAACGAAGGATCTTCGTGTCGAGGTCGAAGAGCAGAAAGCTGTATACGCTGAGCAGGAGCAGCAAGCCGCCAAGAAGGCAGCTGAAGCCGAAGAGGTGAAAAACTCTACTGAGGCTTTGCAGGCTGAGCTTCAGGCAACCTACAATTCGCTCTCCGCTGAGGCGGCTGCGCTGGTTGAGGCCGAAGAGAATGCTCGTCAGCAGGCCGCTGAGGCAGCTGCAGCTAATGGCACCGTCGCCAATATCGGCACGAGCACACGTCCGAACACCAGCTCGAAGCCTAATAACAACAATACCTCTTCAGGCGATCACCTTCCGGTCATCGGAGGGGGGAATTCAGTCGCCCGTGCTTATAACTGCATAAACATTCCTTATAAATCCGGCGGTGTTGGACCTGGAAGCTTTGACTGCTCCGGTCTTGTGGGCTTTTGCCTTACAGGAGAGCACAAGAGGATAGGCACCACGGGTACGATGGCCTCTTATCCGACCGTTTCCAAGTCTGCAGCACAGCCAGGTGATATCGTATGGTGGCCTGGACATGTCGGTCTTTACATCGGCGGTGGACAGATGATCCATGCTTCTCTATCGAAAGGCAAAGTAATCCAGGCTTCTGTAGCAGGAGTGGAAATGGGTCTCGGCGGCGCAACCTATAAGCGTTATCGTGGATAAACCTTGAGTAGGTAGATCGAACAAACTTGCAAGTTTCTATTGGAAGCGCCCGCATCATGCGGGCGCTTTTTTTGTAACAATGCATGGCTTCGGTCAAGTCGGATCCAATGGCTTTGCTTGAAGCAGCTGCGATGGCTATGACTAAGCCAGATTTTCCCTTGTCTCGAACACGCTGCTTATGAGCTGTTCCAGCATTCTGCGATTCGGCGAGCTCCATGGCATCTCCGTCATCACGCACATGAGGTAGGCGCGTCCGTTGCATTCTATTATCCCTGCATCGACCATGGCGGGGGTGTCGTTCTCATCGCGCGGATACCAACCGGCCTTGTCGTAGACCTTCACATTCGCCTTGCCCATGTTCTCGACAGTTTCAGCGATTGCGATATTGGCGCCTTCGCCATAGGGGTATGTCTCGACGCATAGATCTCCGTCTTGCGAAACATAGTCGACGATCACAGATCCCAACTCGACGTTCTCATCGCTAGATTCGACTATGACCGTCTCGCCTTCACCCGATGCGATGCTTGCGAGCATGCTGGACACATCGTCTGTGTCCGTGCCGATGAGCACTGCATCGGATTCGGATGTCATCGAGTCTGCATTGCCGCTGCCATCACCTTTGCTGTTCGTATCCGTCTCGTCGGCGACCTTGCCCGATGGGTCGCTCAAAGCTTTCCTGATGAAGGATGTTTCGGTTTTCGAATAGTACTTGCGCAGTTGGTTGGCAGCAGAGGTGTCCTCTTGGAGATAGTCATATGTAGCCAACCAGAGCCTTCCTGAATCGCGTACAGTATATGTCGGATAGCTCGTGTCGTAGGCTATGTTCGAATCGGCTCCAAGCGAATCCAACCACCCCGCGATGCCCTCATCGTTGAACTGCTTCCGGATCTTCCAATACGAAAGGTTGTTGGAATAGACGATGGTGTTGAACAGGTTGTCTGTGTTCTCCGAAAGGCTCATCTGCCCCTCATCGATGAAATTTTGCGCAACATAGGTGCAGAAAGGCCCTTTGAACGAGCTTGCACCATAGATGGGTTCGTCTATGTTGTATGAGAAGCCTCTGCCCGACCCTATGTCCATGAAGAGGAATCCTGTTGCGAATTCGCCTTCGGTGAAAGGCTTGAGAGCCGATGCGATAGCCGATCTGTTCTCTTCGCTGATTATGGGTGCTTGCGCATCCTGCTGCGTGGATAGAGAAAACCCGGTAACATCCGTGCTCGTGGGAAGGGCATCCAGATCGGTGGATGTTATGTCCTCGGAGGTCTCGAAGCTCGCAAGCCTCGTTTCAAGGAATGGGGAAGTGTTGATGGTCGATGCTTCGGGTTCGGGTTGCGCTTCGGTGATTTGATCGCCGGAGCAGGTGAGAAGATTCATCGCCAAGATGATGAGGAGCGCTGCGATAGCGATGACCAGTGCCGGTTTGACCCAGAAAGGAAGAGCGCTCTTATGGGGTGCAAGGATTCCTCCTGATCCTCCGAAAGGGGGAGTTTGGATCACGATATCGCCTGTGCGCCCACCCTTTCTTTGTTTGCCAGGGTATTTGGAAGAAAACGATCTTTGGGATGCGTAGAGTCCGGGCTGTCTGTTTCGGGTTGGAGCATCATGTGTTCTTCGACCTGATGAAACGCGATCACTGCCAGCCCTTCTTCCTCTTTCCCTTGGAGATGGCGGGATGACAGGTTGTCTTGCCGATGCATTGGATCGCATGCGTTCAGCCCGCCTTTGATCCTGCATGCCGCCAGACCGTTCGGCGCGCCGAACGCGTTGCTGGCTTTGGCGTGCATGATCCGGGCTGGATACTGATGCGGATCCGTGAGGGCGCTGGATAATGTCTTTTCGAGATCTTGGGTATGGATGCTGCGATCCTTGGGCATCATGTCGTGAACGCTGTGGTCTTTGGATGTCATGCCGTGGAGAGTGCGATCTTGAGGCGTTATCTTGCGAAGGACGCGGCCTTGAGGTGTCATGATGCGATCTGCGGGATGCTCGTTCTTCATCGTAGCGACCCTGAGAAGAACGATCATGTCTGTTTGAAGATCCTGAGACCAAATTCTCCTCCGAAAGGGACGGTTTTGAAAAGTGCCGGCATCGCTCTTATGGATCGGATCCGTCATCTGCTTCAAGCTGTTATGAAGAACAACGCATACGATCCCGAATAACGCGATTATATAATGATTCTACATTCAATGTTCGTGGGAATATACGATGCCAATCCCATTTCATGCTATACGGCATTTTGTGGAGAGACGCTCATTTCTCGTACATCATTTTTCCACATTGTGCATCATTTTTGTGGCAAGCCATCCAAGCTGCTACAAGATATAGTGCTTTTCAACGCCCGCTCCATATCCTTAAAAAATGCATATTCGAGGCCGAAATTTAAGTGCTACCATTCAATACTCAATCGAGTTTGTAAACACACTACGTGCTGATCATTTGGAGGCATTACCGATGACTAAGCATGAACACAGCATCAGCAGACGTTCATTCATAACAGTTGGAGCTATGGCGGGAACAGGTGTCATAGCCGCAGGATCCCTGGCTTCTCCTACAGAGGCATTCGCTGTCACATCCGCCCAAAAACGCGCAGAGGCTCAAGAGGCGCTGGCTAAGCTCGGTACGCTCGAGGAGCAGCTGGATGAGGCTTCAGCCGACTACGGCGAGGCGGTTCTTGAGCAGGAGGCTGCCCAAGCCAAGATGGACGAGGCGCAAGCCAAGATCGATGAGGCCAACGATCAGATCGCGAGCCTTCAAGAACAACTGGGAACACGCGCCCGTTCCATGTATAGGAGCGGATCGCTTTCCTTCATCGATATGCTGCTAGGTGCTACATCCTTCCAGGCCTTCTCGACCAATTGGGGAGTGCTCGAGGATATGAATGAATCCGACACCAAGATGGTGGAGGATACGAAGCAGCTCAGAAGCGATGTAGAGGCTCAAAAAGAGGTCTATACCGAGCAGGAGGCCGTGGCTGCAGCCAAAGCTGAAGAGGCGAAGGTCATCCAGCAGCAAGCGCAGCAGCTCGTAGACGAGATGCAGGCGACTTACGATACCTTGTCCGCTGAGGCTGAGGAGCTTCTCCGTCAAGAGGAAGAAGCGCGTCGTTTGGAAGAGCAGCGCCAAGCCGAAGCTCGCGCGCGTGCAGCCGCTGCTGCGGCCTCATCGGGTTCAGGCAATTCAGGTGGCAACACCGGCGGCGGTCGCGGTGTCGTTGACAATAGCAAGCCGCAGACTGTGGATGGCGCCACCGTTGTGGCGCGTGCACAGGATTGCATCGGCTTGCCTTATGTATGGGGCGCTGTAGGGCCGAGCTCCTATGACTGCTCAGGTCTTGTGGGTTATTGCCTTACCGGTACGAACAAGCGCCACTGGACCACCTATTCTATATATAACTGGACTCAGGTGACCGAGCCGATCCCGGGTGATATCTGCATCCGTTGGACGCACACGGGAGTCTATATCGGCAACGGTCAGATGATTCATGCCCCCAGTCCGGGAAGAAGCGTTTGTGTTGCTCCTGTGCCTTCGAACATGTTCTTCGTTAGGTACTAGCAAGCCATTTAAGTCATATCGAGTGGCGATAGGATACGGCTCCTTTGGGTTCAAGCCCAAAGGAGCCGTATCGGCTTTTGCGCATCTTTCAAGCTGGTTCGCATAAGCTAGCTTCAGATAAGGGACGACACCTCATCGAAGAAAGCCTGTTCATCGGCGATCCCGCTATCCCATTCGCAAGTGAACGGTTCACCGAGCATCGTGTAGCCGATCCTCTGCATGGTCTCTGCGATCTCCTTCGTTCCGGCAGCAGCCCATCCATATGAACCGAAGGCGATCCCTAGCCTTCCTTTGGGTGCCAATCCTTTGAGATATGTAAGGAATTGACCCATAGGAGGCAAAACGGTGTTGTTGTGCGTGGGAGAGCCAACGGCCAGATACTTCGCCTCCATGACATCGGTGATGATGTCGGATATATCGGATACCATCAGATCGTACATCCGCACATCGATGCCCTTGTTCATGAAGGCTTCGGTTGCAGCCTGCGCCAAACGCTCGGTAGAGCCATACATGCTGCAATACACGACCACTGCCGATTCGCTAGGCTCGCCGGCACACCATTTCCTGTACATATCCAAGATATCGGGAATATGAGACCTCCATATCAGTCCATGCGATGGAGCGATGAGCTCAAGTTCGAGATCCTTGACCGCATCGAGCGCACGGGAGGTTTGCTTTGCGAACGGTTGCACGATGTTGGCGAAGTACTTCTTAGCGCATGTGTACACCTCATGTATGTCCACCTCATCATCGAAGCGCTTGCTCGTTGCAAGGAACTGACCGAATGCATCGTTCGAGAAGAGTATCTTGTCGAACGGGGAGTAGGTGACCATGTTGTCCGGCCAATGAACCATCGGAGTGTGGATGAATCGTAGCTCACGCTTGCCGATACTCAGCGTGTCTCCGCTCTTCACAGGGAAGAAGTCATGATCGCCGTAGTACCTCTCAAGGACAGCCAAGCCTTTCGGCATGCTGGTGACGATGGTGGCATTGGGGGCGGCTTCGATGACGCCACCGAGCGCGCCGGCGTGATCCTTCTCGCTGTGATTGGAAACGATGTATGCTATATCCGCTGGATCGATGACATCGCTTATCCGATCGATCAGCTCTTGGGAAAGAGAGCCCATGCAAGTGTCGATTAGCGTGATCTTCTC
>CAYXZC010000080.1:0-5325 GCA_964469815.1 uncultured Eggerthellaceae bacterium
AAGTAATAGTGAAGCTAAATAGTGCCTCTGAACTGGTAATTCTCACTCCCACTCCACGGTGCTGGGCGGTTTGCTGGTGATGTCGTACACCACGCGATTCACACCGGGAACCTCAGCCACGATGCGCGAACTGATCCGTGTCAGCAAGTCATAGGGCAGCTTCGCCCAATCGGCCGTCATCGCATCGCGCGACTCCACCGCACGTAGGATGATCGGACGCTGATACGTCCTCTCATCGCCCATCACGCCGACCGAGCGAATATCGGGCAACACCGCGAAATACTGCCACACCGGCCGCTTCACCTCAGGTTCGCCCGCCTCTTCTCCAGGAAGCTCACCATCGCGTGTGCAGGTCTCTTCGAACAGCTCTTCGTTGTACGCATCGATCTCCTCACGGACGATAGCGTCCGCCTCCTTCAAGATCGCAAGCTTCTCAGGCGTTACGTCACCAATTATGCGGATAGCCAATCCAGGCCCTGGGAAGGGCTGCCTATGAACGATGTGATCCGGAAGTCCAAGTGCCGTACCCAGCGCACGAACCTCATCCTTGAAGAAATGATCCAGAGGCTCGATCAACTCGAACGACACGCCTTCAGGAAACGGGATCAGATTATGATGGCTCTTGATGGTAGACGCCTTACCGCCGGTCTTGCGCGCACCGCTCTCGATGATATCGGGATAGATCGTTCCCTGCGCCAAGAACTTGACCGGTCTGCCATCTTCTGCCAGGTCGTTCGCAACAGCAAAGAACTCGTTCCAGAACTGCTGGCCAATGATACGCCGCTTCTTCTCCGGGTCATCCACGCCCGCAAGTAGCTCGGCATACCTATCCTCAGCATGAACATGCACGAAATCCACATCGAATTGCTTGGTGAAGACCTCTTCGACCTCTTCAGGTTCATTCTTGCGAAGCAAGCCATGGTTCACGAAAACGCACGTAAGTTGATCGCCTATCGCTTTCGCACAAAGCGCTGCCACCACGCTTGAGTCTACGCCACCGGAAAGCCCGAGGATGACACGGCTGTCCCCCACCTGATCACGAATGGCCGCAATGGAATCCTCGATGATCGAATCCATCTCCCAATTCGGGACAAGTCCGCAAATGTCGAATAAGAAGTTCGAAAGGATCTGTTGCCCACATGGCGTATGACGAACCTCAGGGTGGAACTGGGTTGCATACAACTTACGCTCGGCACATTCCATCGAAGCCACGGGACAACCATCCGTATAAGAGGTGATCACAAAGCCTTCCGGAACCTCGGTCACAGCATCGCGATGGCTCATCCAGACCGTCTGCGAGCATGGGGTATCTCCGAACAGGAGCGATGTTGGGGGCACCGGCGGTTCTGTTGCCGAGATATGATTGCGCTCAAGCTCGTCAACTATGAGCTGACCGCACATCCCATCGACGCGTTCTATCGTAACCGGACCATATTCGCCCTTATCCGTATGCCCAACCTTCCCACCTAGCGTTACCGCCATGATCTGCTGCCCGTAGCAGAACCCGAGCACAGGAATGCCCAATTCCAAGATCTCCGGGTCGATCTTGGGAGCATCATCGGCATAAACGCTTGCCGGACCACCGGAGAATATGATGGCAGAAGGCGCCTTCTCGCGCATCTCATCGGCTGTGATATCGCATGGAACTATCTCGGAATAAACATGCAGATCTCGAACACGTCGCGCGATCAACTGTCCGTATTGAGCTCCAAAATCAACGACAAGGACAACCTGAGATGGACGAGATGTTGAAACACTTGAGGAAGGCACATCCGTTCCTTTCAAAACCGAGTACGATCATATTTCACTATTCCAAGCACTATTCTAGGCGAGGTTCGAAACCCGCAAGTGCAAAAACAGCTGCTTTCGCCTCAAAATTATTCGATTCGAAACAATCGGGATATTGACTTCAAATCTGTATTACAGTAATATCATAGCATGAAATGAGGTGATGTCAATGGATTCGATCGTAACTGCACGTGTTCCTGCTGGCATTAAAGAACAGGGACGGATCGCTCTGCAAAAGATCGGCGCAACCCCAACCGATTTAGTGAATGCCGCATATAGATACGTTCTCAAAGAAGGTCAACTTCCAGAAACGAATGATGGTTCATTTGCTAAGCCGGATGCACCCAGAAAGCTCACAAAAGAACAGAAGAAGAAACTGAAAGAGCAGATCAAGCAGACCACATTCGATATTCCTGCGTCGTTTTGGAAGAACCGCACAGATGAAGAACTTCTGGAAACAGCGCTGAAGGAAAAGTATGCGTGCATTAATTGATACGAACCTTCTCATAGACTACTTTGGAAGAAGAATGCCATATTTCTCGTCTTGGGAGAAGCTTATGATAATGCACGCTTTCGAAGATATCGAGCTATGGGCTGCTCCCCAATCTTTTGCGGATGCCTTCTATATTCTACGAAAGCAAATAGATCCGCATGAATTGCAAAGGGCATTCAACGAGAGTCTTTCTTTCATCAAGGTTTGCAATGTCGGAACCGCTGAGATCTGCGAAGCAACTAAACGCTCTTGGAGCGATTACGAAGATTGTCTTATCGCTTTGTGCGCAGAGAATATCGATGCCGATGTCTTATTAAGTCGGGATCAAGACGGATTCAAACTCGCTAAAACACCAGTATTCTCGCCGGAAGAATTCTTCGAGATGATCAAAGATGAATATGGGATCGAATACGATTCGTTAGACCTTTAATATAGGCCTACGCTCTAAGACAAACCGTCACTTTCCGCGGCGAATGTGCTCTTCAAGCAGACGAACCGCGCCTTCAGGGCGCTCCTCCTCGGTCATGCGCATGTTTAGCTCAGCCGCGAACTCATCGATGGATACGCCGAAACGCTCCAGTACCACGAGCAAGTGGTAAACCACATCGGCTGCCTCATAGCGAAGGTGATCAACAGATGCATCGATCGCATCATCGGTCGCATAGGCATCCAAAAGCTGAGTTTCCTTAGCGGCAAGCGAGACTTCAAGCGACTCCTCGCAAACCTTTTTGAGCAGCTTGTCCAAATCCCCCGTAAGCAAACGATAGGTGTAGCTTTCCTCTCCCGCATCTCTACGCGCAGCGATCGTGGAGGCCAACGCTTGCATCGTAGCGCCGATCTGCGACACAGACGGTTGAAGCTTGGATTCGGTTCCAGAGATGTATGTTTTACAAGCTTTGCCCATGGAAGATGCCTTTCCTATTTGAAAAGGGCGGGATCAAGATCCCGCCCCTACAGTTACATTTGGGGGAGAATCTCCATCCCGCCCCTACGATTCAACCTGCAACACAAAAAGGACAGGAGCAAGCTCCTGTCCCTACATGGCAAACTACTCGTCATCCTCATCAATGTCGTCTGCATCGTCCTCATCATCGGAGATCTCGTTGCCATCGGCATCGGTCATCTTGCCGTCCTCGCCGAGCAGCCCGAATCCCATCGAACCGACAGACCCCAAAAGAGCATCAAGCTCTTCAAGGTTGCGTTGATAAGAACGCGGCGGCAATGTCTCCCCCAACATCTCCTCATCGGAGTTGTTGTATGTTGGAGGCTCATCCCCACCGATCAAGATCGTGTCATCCGGAGAGAACACCATATCGAGCAGCTGGGACATATCATCGCTCGAAGCATTCAGGTCGTCCTCGATCACATGGAGAAGGTCGCGCTCCTCAAGACCAGCCTTAAGCTCCTCTATCGCCTTCACGCCGATGCCCTCGATACGGAGCAGATCCTCCTCGGTATGTCCGAGCAGATCCACAACGGTCTCGATGCCAGCCTCGGAGAACTTGTTCGCCCAGCGCTGGGAAACGCCAAGATCGTCAAAGATGTACAGACGCGCCTGCTCATCGGTCAGATTATGGCCGGCACGACCCTTGGAGAAAGCGTTCAGGTAGCTTCCATAGCTCATGTTCGAGTTGAAGAAGCCATCACCATCGAGCGACCAATCCTCAGGTTGCGGCAAAAGCTCTTCGATCTCACGGAGCGCATCCGGAGCATAATCAGGAAGGGTATCGTTGCCGGAAGCCTTGATCGGCGCACCCTTATACGTAAGCTCCACATCGCGATAGCGGGGAAGCCCGGTACCTGCGGGGATCGGCTTACCGATGATGACGTTCTCCTTGAGCCCCGCCAGCGTATCCGTCTTGCCCTCGATAGCAGCATCGGTCAGAACCTTCGTTGTCTCCTGGAACGATGCAGCTGACAACCAGGAATCGGTAGCAAGCGAAGCCTTGGTGATGCCGAGCAGAAGCGGCTGACCCACAGGCGGCTCCTTGCCTTCCTCGATGAGCTCGTTCGCAACGCGTTCGAACTCGAAACGATTGACCTGACGTCCCGGAAGTAGATCCGAATCACCGGAGTCAAGGATGGCAACCTTGCGAAGCATCTGACGTGCGATGACCTCGATGTGCTTATCGTTGATGTCTACACCTTGGGACACATAAACACCCTGAACCTGACTCACGATATAGCGAAGCGTGGTGTTCGGGTCGGTCAAGCGCAACAGATCCTGCAGGTTCACAGAACCCTTGGTAAGCTGCTGGCCAACCTTGACCTCGCAACCATCCACGATTCCGGGCACCATGGTGACGCGCGGCGAGACCGCATACTCACGAATGTTGCCTTCCTGGTCATGGATGGTGAGCGTCTTGGAGTTCTTATCGCCACCGATCTGCAGCGTACCGGAGATCTCTGCGAGCACCGCCTGACCTTTCGGCTTGCGAGCCTCGAAAAGCTCTTGTACACGGGGAAGACCATGGGTGATGTCCTCACCTGCAACACCACCGGTATGGAACGTTCTCATGGTAAGCTGCGTACCCGGCTCGCCGATCGACTGCGCAGCGATGATGCCTACCGCGGTTCCGATATTGACCGGACGCCCGGTAGCAAGATCCCAGCCGTAGCACTTCTGGCAAACTCCGCGCTCGGCATGGCACGTCATGATGGTGCGGATCTCGACCTCTTCGATACCCTCAGCAAGCATGTCGTTAATCTGCGCGAGCGAAGTGATGTATTCGCCCTCATCGAGCATGACCTCGCCGTTATTGTCGGCTACCGGATGCAAAAGGCAGCGACCAATCAGGTTCTCATCGGCTTCGCCCTTCTCGTTAACGAGCGGATAGGACACACCCACATGCGTGCCGCAATCGATCTCGCGCACGATGACATCCTGCGCAACATCAACAAGACGACGTGTCAGATAACCGGAGTCAGCTGTACGAAGCGCCGTGTCCGACAAACCCTTGCGGGCGCCGTGGGCAGACATAAAGTACTCCAGTACGTCCAATCCTTCACGGAAGTTGGACTTGATCGGCAGCTCGATGGTACGG
>CAYXZC010000081.1:0-5248 GCA_964469815.1 uncultured Eggerthellaceae bacterium
AGAGTCATTCCCATACCAGGTAGGTTGTAGATGACCTCGATGATGACCGCGCCTCCGATAAGGTATCCGATGCGAAGGCCAAGGACGGTCACGGGTGTGATGAGCGCGTTCCTCAAGACGTTCCGAGCAACGACGACTGATTTCGGAATGCCGAATCCAAGCGCTGTGCGAACATAGTCCTTATCCAGTTCCTCGACCATGGAGGTTCGAACGACACGGGTCAACTGGCCTGAGACCGGTATGGCAAGCGACACTGCAGGTAGGATCATTCGTGAGAGCCACCCGCCGGGATCTTCGAATAGACCCGGAAGAGGTCCGGATGCCGGAAGGAGGTGCAAGGTCGTTGAGAACAGGAGGATGAATAGCACAGCCAGCCAAAAACCAGGGGTTGCGATGCAAGCGATGGAGAAGACGCGGATGATCTGATCTGGCCATCTATCCCTGAACAGAGCCGATACGACACCTAGGATGATGGCAACGATAACAGCTATGATCAGTCCGAAGAAGGTGAGTTGAAGCGTTACGGGCAAAGCTGCCATCACGCGTTCGGCAACGCTTGCCTTTGATAAGCCATAGACTCCAAGATCGCCTTGGAACAGCCCAACCATATAGTTTCCGTACTGTACGACCACGGGTTGATCGAGCCCCATCTCCTCACGGTATGCTTGAGCCTGCTCAGGCGTTGCTGTTTCACCCAGTGCAGAATATGCAGGATCGATGGGTGATAGCGCCATGATGAAGAATACAAGCATCGTAACACCCAAGATCATGACCGGAAGCCATAGGATCCTGTTGACTATGAGTCGAATCAGGTTGTTCACGATTCCTCCTTACCTTGCACGGTCGCGCTAGCATATGAGAAATTAGTCCCACATGCAACGATTGTACACTATATTATTAGTGTTATGCATAGATTCTAGCTGTATCCTGACCGTTAATATCGCGTGTGAGATCGACCGATATCCATCGATCATTCAGGATGCTCGCGAAGCGGGGTGCCATCCCGCTTCTTTAGAAGAGAGAGGTGAGAACATGGATAAGCTCTACTCTGTGATGGGGGACTCGATATCCACGTTCAGGGGCATCATCCCGCCTGAGAACAGATGGCTATACGATGACGATGACTCCTATGGGACGGGGGTCACATCTCCAGATGATACATGGTGGGCGCGCGTGATCGCAGATGAAGGAGGCAAGCTCCTTTCGAATGCTTCCTTTTCAGGATCGATGATAGAGGGGTGGGGGTTTCCTGCTGGATCCTCGAAAGAGCGTGCAAGACAGCTTCTCGGTTCGGATGGCAGTGCTCCTGATGTCGTTTTGATCTACATGGGGATCAATGACTACGGATGGGGAAGCGAAAAGGCGCAGGCGGCCGGTGGTTCGTTCGCAAGTCCTGCGAACTTCGATAAGGGTATGCGCAGCATAAAGGAATGCCCGGATATCGATGCTCCTTCCGGATTCCCTGAAGCTGTTCCTCAGGTTCCGTCTCGTGAATATGAGGGCTCTCATCCCGATGATCTTGCTCCTAGCGATGCTGTTCAGAGGTTCAAAGCGGCCTATGTCGAGATGATCGCCAACATCCGGGATGTTGCCCCTAAGGCGGAGATCCGCTGCATTACGTTGTCTCCCGCCCGCATCAAGGATGTGGATACGGCATTCTGCTATTCGCTGCGAGGGGTGGAACTGGATGAGTACAACGATGCGATACGTGAAGCCGCATCGACGACAGGCTCCAAGCTCATAGATGTCCGCTCGCTCGGTCTTGATTATGACTCCAAGGATGGAACCCATCCGACGCTTGAGGGGATGGAACAGCTCGCAATGCTCGTCGAAGCCGCATCCGGTGATGAGGATGTGCTGGATCGCTATCCATCCGGGATGAAGAGCATCAGAAGAGCCGAAGGGGGGCTCAAGGCGGGTGAAGAGGGTGCTCCTGTCACCGATCAGGGTTGGAAGTGCGTGGTCGAAATCTGATATCCGGCTGCATAGCTTGATGCTTTAGCTTGCGATGTGCTGTCTGGATAAAGGAAAGGCAGCCTAGATGAAAAAAGAGCCGCAACATACGTTGCGGCTCTTTTCGATCATAGTCAGCAGGTCTTCGTTACTTGAGAGGTGTAACGCCCATGAAGGTGAGGCCTGTTGTTGAGATCGGCTCGAAGTTCTCGAGCTTGTCGGCATAGAAGCCCGTGACCATATCCTGATGATACAGCGGATACAGCGGAACGTTCTCTGCGATGATGTCGAAGCACTGGTTCCAAGCTTCCTGCTGTGCAGCTGCATCGCTGGTCTCGCGAGCCTGCTGCATGAGATCCTGAAGCTCGTCCCAAAGGCCATTGCTCGTCTCTTTCCAGCCGGTACGGCCGTTCATCCACAGGTTGTCGTTATACCACCAACCCATGAGGATGTCCGGGTCGTTGCCGAAGCAGGTTGCGTCGCCACCGGTGAGGATGACCTCGAAGTTGCCCTCATTGATGGAAGACCACTGCAGATCCTGAATGTCGGAGTTCACTGTTATGCCGACAGCGGCAAGGTCGTTGATGATCTGCGGAACAAGAGCCTTGACGAACGTGGTGTTCGTGAGGAGCGAGAATGTCAGGTCTGTGACATTCGCCTCTGCAAGCAGGCTCTTCGCCTTCTCGGGATCATAGGTGTAGACGGTGGAAGCCTCGTGATAGTTCGGCATCTCTTTGATGAGGAACGAGGTTGCAGCCGTGGCATGGCCGTCTTCGATGTTGGAGATCAAGGATTCCTTATCAATGGCGTAGTGGATAGCCTGGCGGACACGCACGTCGTCGAAAGGAGCGACCTTGGTGTTGAACATCAGGAACGGCTGGTTGAATCCAGGCACGAACTCTGCGCTTGCGCCCACGCCGTTGACGACATCGGCATTCGCAACAGGAAGGGCGTTGATGGCCAGAGCAGCACCGTCGGTAAGAGCGGTGGTGCGGGCATCCGGATCCTGAAGGGCATTCCATGTCATCTTCTCGCATGTTGCCGGAAGGCTTCCGTTGTAGTGCTCGTTAGGTGCGAATTCGATGATGCCGCCATCATCGTTGCTGATGGATACGTACTTCCAAGGACCGGAACCGATCGGCATGGTCTTGAGCTCCTCTTCGGTCTGAGAAGAAGGCACGACCTTGACGAGAGAGCAACGAACCTCGAAAAGGGTGGAGAATGGATAGGCCAAAGTGAAGGCGACGGTCTTGTCGTCCTTAGCCTCAACGGTGTCTAGCCATGAGAAGAATCCACCGATGTTGGTGTCTACGCGGCAACCCTCGAAAGCCTTGACGACATCGGCAGCGACGACATCGGTGCCATCGGAGAATTTGGCGCCATCGCGAAGGGTGACCTCGTAGTGCAGGTCATCGATGATGTTCGGCTTATCGGCAGCAAGTGCATTGTATGTTGTGTAATCATGCACATCGAGGTCGTAGAGGCTCTCGAAGACATGCCATGTTGCAGCGATGCCGGTGGCAGAGCCGCCATTCATGCCGATAGGATTGTTGTTGCTCAGCTTGTTCGCGAGAGCTGCCGTGATCTCGGTGGCCGCATCTGTGCTGGTGGCTGCCGCAGAGCTGGAAGATGAGCTTGAAGAGCTGCATCCGGCCAGTGCCATGGCTGCAACAGCACCTGTAGCTGCAGTTGCTCCAAGGAAGCCACGACGGGTGAGTTTTGGTTGTTCCATAGTTCCCTCCAACTAAGGTAAAGGGGCGCCAGCCCCCACATGCGCTCATCTTTGGTTGTCGTAGCGCATGTTGATTGCTCCCATTATGATGGAAAACCGAGCCAATAGAAACCCTTTTTCACCATATTGTTAACAAAACCGTCAAAAAATCCATGCGCCATCGAGCCGTTCGATCCTGTCAGATACCGTTCACCAAAAGGGGTGCGAAGGCTCAATCCGCTCACAGCATCCAAGACCTCCGTTTGATGGAAAACAGGCTTCGTCCATTCGATTCGCATCGCCTTGCTTGATATCATCTACAGATCGATCCGGCGAAGTCCTCTTCCCGATGAAGGGGTCGAAGATGCAAGGGTGTGCCCATCGCTAAGCGGGCGCTCTTGGTACGGTCTTTTCGCCTGTTCGAATCCTATCACCTGAAATCTAGCCAGGAGGAGCTCATGACAAGAGAACTCAAGTCCATGGATGGCAATAACGCCGCAGCGTATGTCTCCTATGCTTTCACGGAAGTGGCGGGTATCTATCCCATCACTCCTTCAAGCCCCATGGCAGACTACGTCGATCAGTGGTCTGCGCAGGGTAAGAAGAACATCTTCGGCACCACGGTGCGTGTATGCGAGATGCAATCCGAAGCCGGAGCCGCAGGAGCTGTGCACGGATCGCTCGGCGTAGGTGCGCTCACCACCACATACACCGCTTCCCAAGGGCTTCTTCTCATGATCCCCAACATGTATAAGATCGCAGCCGAGCGCCTTCCATCCGTGTTCCACGTCAGCGCCCGTACGGTCTCATCCCATGCGCTCAACATCTTCGGTGACCATTCCGATGTCATGGCATGCCGCCAAACCGGATTCGCAATGCTCGCCGAGGGAAATGTGCAGGAGGTCATGGATCTTTCCGCCATAGCCCACCTTTCCGCTATCAAGGCAGGCATGCCCTTCATCAACTTCTTCGATGGGTTCCGCACATCGCATGAGGTTCAGAAGATCGAGGTGTGGGACTACGATGATCTGGCCGACATGTGCGACATGGATGCTGTGCGTGCCTTCCGCGACCATTCGCTCAATCCCGAGCGTCCTTCCATGCGCGGTAGCCATGAGAACGGCGATATCTTCTTCCAGCACAGGGAAGCGTGCAACAAGGCATACGATGATGTTCCCGCAGTCGTTGAGAGCTGCATGGCGCAGGTCAACGAGAAGCTCGGCACCGACTACAAGCTCTTCAATTACTACGGTGCTCCGGATGCCGATCGCGTCATCGTTGCCATGGGATCTTTCTGCGATGTGTGCGAAGAGGTCATCGACTACCTGAACGCCAATGGGCAAAAGGTCGGACTTGTGAAGGTTCGCCTGTATAGACCGTTCGCCTCCCTTCGTTTTATCGAGGCGCTTCCCAAGACCGTGAAGAAGATCGCTGTGATGGATCGCACGAAAGAGCCCGGCTCGATCGGTGAGCCTTTGTATATGGATGTGGTTACCGCCCTTGCGGAGCACTCCCGCTCCGATATCGATGTCATCGGCGGTCGCTACGTCCTTGGCTCGAAGGATACGCCTCCGGCATCCGTGT
>CAYXZC010000082.1:0-5143 GCA_964469815.1 uncultured Eggerthellaceae bacterium
GTCGGAACGCTCGACTCGCCACTCTTTGCTGTAAGCCATACTTTCCTTCTTTCTCACGTTTCCATACTTCATGGAACCTACCTGCGCACATATGCGCGCAGACTTACAAGCTATCTGCTCTATATATATGTAAGCGTTCAGGCGCAAACACATATAAGAGCAGAAATCCCCACGCTATCCCTAGCTAGCGTAGAAATTGCTTGGAAGCTGAAATTTGTTGATCGCGATCAGCGACGCTATTGAATATAAGTTAAGGCCATTTCCGACTGTCGTATCGCCGGTTTGTTTTTCGAAATCACCGCATCAACCTCCGAGGTTGATTTTTTCAATCTCGACACATATAATGCCAGTTCAGAGCTGTTTTGAATTTTCGGTGAAGAGGTTTATTCTTAACTTCGAATAAAGGGCGCTAATACTATTCGTCCTAGGCGGGAAGGTCGTAGGAAAACTGGTAAAAGACTCCCCACATATCACACTCTCAATGGGACGCGATGCCGATGGCGAAAAAACCACGGGCGATATCGGAACATTAGGTCTTGGTTTCGGGATATTCCAGGCCTGGCTCTTCATGGCGGTGTTCACCGTCATCAGGATCTTCGAACCATCTGGTCTAACCGGGTTCGGCTTCTACCTTCCGGAACATCTTGCGAACACCATCCTATATGTTTTCCTGGGATCCAGCGCTCTTACTCTCATATTCATAGGCGTGTCGAATCAAAAGTATCTGCGCTTTTACGTGAGCAAGCTTGCTATGTGGATCGGCGCCGGACTATGCTCGATCGGAACGCTGATAACTTTCTTGGCATGCATTCCATTCGCCCCCGATACAACGATACAGCTGGGTTCCATCATTGCAGGCAGCGACCCTTTGGTGTTGGACAGTGCGGCTTCCGCGGCTCAAAGCTCGGTCGATGCAGGAAACGCGCTCAACTCTCCGATCTCTTTCACAGCATCGGTGGTTTCCGGCATTTTCATGGGCGTGGGATCTTCGTTGTTGATCGCTTTGTGGGGAACAGGCTTTGCCCGCGTTAAATTCACGACCATCGTATTGAATGCGTGCCTTGCCATTCCGCTTGGCGTTATCATCGCCTTCCTGCTCTCAATCTGGATCCCCGCTCCCATATCAGGAGTCGTTACGGCCGCCCTGCCGTTCCTGGCCATCATCTTCCTACGCGTATTGACACCGATGCCTTACTATCAACGCCGAGAGAAGCCTATCTTTGATCCATTTCCACCCCATAAGACATCTTATATAGTGAGTCTGGGAATCCCGACCGTTATCATGGGAATTCCACTTGGAGCACTCAGGCTCATCTGCGTGGGCGAGGTTCTGCCTTCGGGAAACATCACCATCCAACTAGTGCTGGGCGCTTCATGCGCGCTGAGCATAGTCGTTTTCGTGTCAGCCATAGCAATCGCACGCCGCAACCCCTATTGGGATACGCTTTTCCGCAACATCGTGCCGATCATCGTGATCGGGTCGGCATCCATTCCATTCATCTCGGGAGAATACGCCGTTCCGGCTGCTTTTCTTGTTTCACTGGCGTACATATGCCTTGAGGTTCTGATGTGGGTGTTCTTTGCGGATCTGAGCAATCGATTCAGCATGTCTCCCCTTTTCGTGTTCGGCATCGGACGAGGCATCCTCGAAGTGGCCGGCATCCTGGGATCGGCGCTTGCTATCTGGGCTTTCCACGATTCTTTGATGGATATCGGCGGGCTTACTTTGCTGGCGCTCGTGTGTGCGGTCTTGATGTCGATGGGTTATTCGCTCCTTCCCAGATATCGCGAATTCAAGAGCATCCTTGACAAGAACGGCGATCCCGAAGCAAGCACCGCACATGCTGTGATCGGGCCGCGCGTTGCGGCTACTGAAGCGGCACGTGTTGCGAAAGCGGCTGCAGCAGACGTTGCGGAGACGGCTGCAACGGGTGCTCATGATGCTTCCCAAGATCCGAACAGCACTCGTGCTATCGACCGAGCCATAGAAAGAGATGATGGCCTTGAAAGCGCTCCAACAGGCATTTCATCCTTAGAATCAACCTCTGGGAACGAGGCATCGACTGATCATTTGACCTATCGTTTGGCTGCTGTTGGAACGAAAGGAAGCTCGTTCGAATCGGCTACCGAACCTGGCGAAGCGCCATATGCGCAATCTGCAGATGAAGCTCTGATGTCTTCCGAGAATGCGGAGAATCCCCATGAGAAGGGAAGCTTCCGGCGTCGTTGCGATGAGATCGCCGATCAATACGTTCTGTCAAAACGCGAGCGTGAAGTGCTGCCGCTGCTTGCCAAAGGACACAACGCCTCATATATCCAAGACGCGCTTTGTGTTTCGAAGAGCACGGCAAAGACCCATATCAACCATATATATAAGAAGATGGACATCCACAATCAGCAAGAGCTTCTGACAATGGTGGAAGACAGGCACCGCGGTCCGTCTGCAACTTCCGCAGATGGAGCGAACGTTGAGGGCAAGAATACAAACGATGCAAGCGAAAGAATGATCCTGAGCAGCAATTACATGGTCGACAAGAATGCATATGCGAAAACAGTCAGTCAGGCCGTGGCGCATCCAGCGGCATCTCGTCCAAAACCCAAGAATGGATATCGCGCTTCCATCTTCAGCGATTGATATTCCACTGGCATTGAACGTTTCCGGCCAACGTGTAGTTGCAGAATTCATCCTCCCACATGAGGGTGATCAAGACCATAAAAGCAAAGCCGAAGGCTTAGCCATAGAACTGTCATCCTGAGCGTAGAGAGCGCATGCGAACAAAGTCGAATGGATCGTCCTCTACACAGCGTAGAGGTAATAAAGCAAGAAACAATGTTCCAACAATGATCCGTTCGCCATTCTTCGCCTGATATAATCAATGAATCTATGATCTACGGCCTTACGGCCACGATGAATCGGAGGACAAGATGCCCAGAATCACACCGAATGAAGTGCGCGTGCCAATGGATGTTCCTGCGGACATGCATGATACTTACGTTGATAATTACATCAAAGCAACCCGCAGCACGGGTCGTTTGATGCTCTTCGCCTGCGACCAAAAGGTCGAGCATATGAACAAGGACTTCTATGGTGAAGGCATCGATGAAGCCGATGCGAAACCGGAGCATCTTTTCCAAATCGGCAAGGACGGCGTTATCGGCGTTTTGGCCGGTCAGCGTGGCTTGATAGCTCAGTATGCAGCTGATTATCCTGACATCAACTATCTGGTGAAGATGAACTCCAAGACCAATCTTGTCGGTACGAAGCAAGAGGATCCCTATTCTCCGCAGCTCACCGATCTGGAGGCTGTTCTTCAATTGCGTGATAACGGCGTGAACGTGGTCGGTCTTGGATACACCATCTATTTGGGCAGCGAGTACGAATCCACGATGATGGCTGAAGCTGGACAGCTCATTGCGCAGGCGCATGAGAATGGTCTGATCGTTGTGCTTTGGATCTATCCGCGTGGCAAGGCTGTGACCGCTGAGAAGGATCCCGACCTGATCGCCGGTGCTGCAGGTGTGGCTCTTTGCCTCGGCGCTGATTTCGTGAAGGTGAACCCGCCGAAGCCGGAAGATGGTCGCACCCCTGCTGAGGCTCTCCGCGTTGCCAGCGATGCCGCGGGTCGTACAGGTCTTGTCTGTGCCGGCGGCTCGACCGTTGATGCGAAGACGTTCCTCACCCAGCTTTACGATCAGATCCATGTTGGAGGCGCATGCGGAAACGCAACCGGGCGCAACATACATCAGCGCTCGCTTGATGAGGCGGTGCGTCTTACAAAGGCCATCAGCGCCATCACCCTTGCAGATTACAGCGTTGATGACGCGCTTGAGGTCTTTGAAGGCAAGAAGGCTTTCGGCTACGACAATATTTGAGTTTCGATCGACTAAAACGCCGCTCGGATTGAATTGATTCGTGAGCGTTCTAATGTGGGCGGTTAAAACCGCCCACTACGCAACAACCTGTGTAGAGGGCGATCTTGATCGCCCTCATGTGGACGTATAGCTTGTCACTCGCTTGTCACTCGTCCCCTCGCTCGATCGGTTGCGTTGCATCTTCGGGAGGAAGCTTCAACAATGTTTGGAAGAAATCCTTGTCACGTGCGATCGCTTCACGAATGCTATACATCATCTGATTATCATAATCCCCTTTATCTGCCGCGACCCCTATGGCTTGCATTCCCAAACCTTGCGCGATAGCAAGAGCCCGGTAAAGATGATATGCCTGCGTAACGACCATCACGCTATTGGCACCGTATTCATAATGTGCGCGATAGATCGATGCATACGTGTCGTATCCGGCATGGTCGATATAGACCGCATCTGAAGGAATTCCCAGCTCCACACAATAATCTTTCATCGCATCCGATTCGTTGTAATGGCTTTCGCGGTTGTCTCCGCTCACTATGATCGTTGGAGCAGCTCCGGCTTTGTATAGGTCGGCGGCAACTTCCAACCTGTCGGCTAGAATGTCCGAAGGCGTACCGTTGGCGAACACCGAAGCTCCCAATACGACGATGGCATCAGCGTGGATACCCTGCTCTTCCACCTGAGCGATAGTGTGAACATTGTTGCGCGTACTGCTTATCGTGAATCCGCTGATCCCGATGGTGAGCGCAAGAAAAGCCAAAATGATCGAAAGCACCACAATGAGCAGCGTCTTAAGTACACTGTGCTTTGATCGATGTTTCCTTTTGGCGTTTGACTTCGTCATCCGTTTGACCCGGGCATTCTTTTCGAAAATGATTTGACTATGTTACATCAAGATTCGCAGGAAAAAGATATTGGGTCAAGAAATGAAATAACCGCCCCCGTTAAAGAAGGCGGTTACCCCACAGTCTAAAAAACCGAAACCGGGGTGATTGCCGCTACAACGGCAATCGTCCGTGCTATGAATATTAACAACTTGACCTATTTTTTCAACCAATTTTTGCCCGAATCCATATTGTAATCTCGTCTATGGGATCTAATTCGATGGAAACTGCAATTCGAACACTTGTACTATTTTTGGGATAGGCCCCTCTCGCGCTTGCTCGCGCTTTAGACCCGCGAGCCAGCGCTTGCCGCAAGCGGCTCGCCTGTGCATGGAAGGCACCGACCCTATCCAGCCATCGTATCCGATGGTGCCGCCTTGCCAGGGGGACTC
>CAYXZC010000083.1:0-4944 GCA_964469815.1 uncultured Eggerthellaceae bacterium
GAACCTGCAACCAAAGGATTATGAGTCCTCTGCTCCACCATTGAGCTAAGGGCCCAAGATAGATGGTAGCTATTTGCAAATACGGTCGGCATGAAGCCGACCGGGATTGACTGGTGCGCCATGAAGGACTCGAACCTTCGACCTTGGGATTAAGAGTCCCCTGCTCTACCAACTAAGCTAATGGCGCATTTCTAAATGCAAATGCCAAGCTATTTTAGATTAGCTTCGCCTTCTCGTCAAATGAAAAGATCGACGAGATCTGCAAATAACGGATGGGGTGGCTGATGGGACTTGAACCCACGACCTCCAGAGCCACAATCTGGCATTCTAGCCAACTGAACTACAGCCACCATATCGCGCGAAGTGAAATTATACGTTTGAATCCTGAATCATGCAATAGCGATCTTACGAACGGTCACATTTTACAGGGAGCACTGATGCCCATAAGGCTCAACGTGAGCTCGAGGAGCATCCGAGTCGCATCGCAAAGAGCCAAACGCGCTTGGCTCTTTGCATCATTTTCAGTGATGACCTTACATTCAGTGTAGAAGCTATGGAACAGCGATGCCAGCCTCTCCGAATAATGCGTGAGCCTGAAAGGTGCTCTGTCGCGTGCTGCCAGCTCGATGAGCTCGCCGAACTCCGACATAGCGCGTATCAAAGATAGCTCTGAAGGATGGGTCAACGGTGAGAGATCCACATCGCTTGCGATGAGCTTCGATGCCACATCATCCATAGATGCGGTTGTCAGTCCCAGATCGCCCAGCGCATCCTCACCGAACTTCATCGCATACCCTTTGCGAAGGATCGAGCAAATGCGTGCATGGGCATATTGGACATAGTAGACAGGATTCGTCGCATCCTTCTTCTTGGCCTGCTCGATATCGAAATCTATCTGTTGATCGGATGACCTCGACAGCATCAAGAAGCGTGTCGCATCCACGCCGACCTCGTCTATGAGCTCTTCGAAGGTGACCATCTCGCCTGTCCTTTTGGACATGCGAACAGCCTCCCCATCGCGGAATAGATTCACAAGCTGTCCGAGCACCACCTCAAGGTATCCGGGATAACCCCAAGCTTCGAGCATCGCCTCGCAGCGTTTTATATAGCCATGATGGTCTGCGCCCCAGATATCTATCAGATGATCGAACCCTCTTCGTATCTTGTCGTAGTGATAGGCAACGTCGCTCATGAAGTAGGTGTATTGCCCATCCTTCTTTATTAGCACGCGATCCTTCTCATCATCGAATGCCGTGGAGCGAAACCACGTGGCACCTTCCTTCTCATAGATGTATCCCTTTTCGCGCATGGCGTTGAGCGCCTTGTCGACCGCATTCTCATCATCCTTGGCCACTTCGTATAAGGATCTCTCAGAGAACCATCTATCGAATGTGACCCCGTAACGAGCGAGCAGCTCTTTTTGGGAATCGAGCATCATCTTGTAAGCGATCTCGCGGAATCTCGCAGAGCGCTCATCTTCGCCCATAGACTCGAAATCGTCGCCGTGCTCATCTATTATCGCCTTGGCGATATCTATGACATATGCACCACCATAGCTTTGTTCCGGTAGCTCTTCATCGTGTCCTAGAAGCTGCATATAGCGAACCGATACCGAATGTCCGAAGACGTTCATCTGATTGCCATGGTCGTTGACGTAGAATTCTTCGAAGACATCGTATCCGGCATGCCGCATGACGCGCGCCATAGCATCCCCAAGGGTCGCCCATCTACCGTGGCCAACATGCATGGGGCCTGTTGGGTTAGCGGAGATGTACTCCAGATTGACGTATTTCTTCCCCTCAGCGATCTGGCCGCGTCCGTAATCCTTTCCGTTCCTGCGGATATCACCCACGACGCCTTGAAGCGTGGAATCGCCAAGACGGATGTTTATGAACCCAGGACCTGCGATATCGATGGAATCGATCATGTCCGATTCCGCGATGTTCTCAACGAGAAGCTGCGCGAAATCACGTGGCGACATCTTAGCCTGCTTGGCGCAGCGCATCGCAACGGTAGATGCCCAATCCCCATTGCTCTCATCACGAGGACGCTCCAGAGAGGCACTTGGCACCTCTGTCATATCCAGGTCGTTTTCCTTTATCGTCTTTGCTATAGCATCGTCTATGAGCTTCTCGAGCGATCCTCTTATGTCCATTTACAATTCCTCACTAGCGAGCGGATCTGTTTTGCATAAAGTGGCATACATTATGGCCTTTATGGAATGCAAGCGGTTCTCAGCCTCCTCGAAGACCACCGAACGCGCAGAATTGAAGACCTCATCGGTCACTTCCAGCTCGGACATGCCGAACCGTTCATATAGCTTCTTACCTATGGCTGTTTGTGTGTCATGAAAGGATGGAAGGCAATGCATGAAGATCGAATCCGGCGCAGCCATCTCCATGATATCGGCCGTTATCCTGTAAGGAGCAAGCTCGTCGATCCTTTTCGCCCAAAGCGATTCATCCTCGCCCATGGAAAGCCATATATCCGTGTAGATGACATTCGCATCCTTCGCAGCAATCCTCACATCTTCAGTGAGCTCTATAGTGCTCCCATTCATCGAAGCGATGGCCTTGCAGGTGTCAAGAAGATCCGCGTCGGGCATCCTGTCTTGAGGACCGCATGCTGCATAGTCGATCCCGAGCTTCGAGCAAACGACCATCAGCGAATTGGCCACATTGTTCCGCGCATCCCCGAAAAATGCCAGCTTCAATCCTTTGAAGCCATTTGGGAAATGCTCTTTGACCGTGAGCATATCGGCGATCATCTGGGTCGGATGGAATTCATCTGTAAGGCCGTTCCAAACGGGCACCCCTGAGACATCCGAGAGGATATCTACGGTCTGTTGGGAGAAACCACGGTATTCGATCCCATCGAACATGCTCCCGAGCACATGAGCCGTATCTGCAACGGATTCCTTCTCTCCTAGTTGCGAGGAGCCCGGAGCAAGGTAGGTTGTCTGCATTCCCAGATCATGGGCGCCGACCTCGAAGGCACACCTCGTTCGTGTCGATGTCTTCTCGAATATGAGCACGATGTTCTTGCCCTGAAGGTATCTATGCTCTATTCCATCTCGCTTCAAAGCCTTGAACTTCGCTGAAGCATCTATGAGGTATTCGATCTCCTCAGTTGAAAAATCCAAGAGCTTCAAGAAGCTCTTGCCGGTGAAACTCGATGACATGAATGTGAAAGCCTTTCAAAGTATCCGATGCTATCCGTCATTTGCCATTATATGGCATAAGAAAGACCCTTTGCGTGAATAGTGCAGGCGTAAGGGTGACAGATGCGTTTTGTTCTGGATGGCGCGCCCGGCAGGACTCGAACCTGCAACCGCCGGATTAGAAGTCCGATGCTCTATCCATTGAGCCACGGGCGCGCATTCGATGACGATGAACCGTATCAGGTTCAATCGTGCTTTGACATTATAGCTTAATTGCAGAGCACGTCTCTAAGATAAGCCGCGCATCAGAGGAAGTCATAGGGACAGACGGGTGTTCCGTTTATCTCTACTTGGAAATGAAGATGCGGGCCGGTGGATTTTCCGGTAGAGCCGACTGCTGCGATGTTCTGACCGCGCTCGACAATATCCCCTACCGCCACGAAGGACGTTGATAGATGGAAGTACTTGGTCACAAGGCCGTTTCCATGGGCGATCGTAACGTAGTTCCCGGCTCCTCCGTTGTAGCTTCCATTCGTGCATACCCCGATAACGGTTCCTGCTTCAGCGGCATATACCGGAGCACCCATATTGGCTGCCATATCGGTACCAAGATGGAATTTGTTGTCGAAGGCGCGATAGCCCCATCCGCTCGATTCCCAGGAATCAGGGCAAGGATTTGCGAAGAATCCGCTTCCAACATCGACGTTGGCGCCCGCTTTCAGGCTTTGCGCGAAAGCAGCGCTTGCCGCTTGCGCAGCCATAGCGGCCTTTCTTGCAGCCTCCGCTTCAAGTTCGTACTGATCCTCCATGTCGGATATCTCTTGGGTTATCTGAGCGGCCTCTTCGGCCAAATTGGATTTCTTCTGGGCTATGGTGAGCTGCTTTTCCTGTGCGATCTGCATCTCGTGCTCGGCTTGGGCTTTTTGCGCTTCATATTCCGTGCGAGCCGCATCTGCCTCCTCGCGAAGATCCTTTGTCTGCTGAACTAGCTCTGCTTCCTTGTTGGTCACGCGTGAGAACATATCCCAACCGTTGACGAAATCGGTGAAGGTGTTGGCGCCCAGAAGCACATCGATATAGGATGTGACGCTGCTTCTTTTGTACATGCTGTTGGCAGTATCGCCAAGCTCGTCCTGTAAAGCGGCGATCTTCGCTTCGGCCTCATCCATGCGAGCCTGCGCTTCCTTCATCGCTTGGTTCGCGGAGTTATATGCGCTCACAGCCTCTTCGTATTCCTTGCTAGCTGCATTCAACTCCGTTTGAAGGGCATCGATGTTGGATTTGATCTGCTCGGCCTGCTCTTTGGCAGCATCGATCTCGTCAAGTTCGACAGCTTGGGCGCTCGAAGGAAAGGATAACCCTGCGATCAAGGTTAGAGAGAATATGGAGCATAGGATCGTTTTGGGTATGTCAATGAAAGATGTCCGCATATCACCTTATGAGATTTCTAACATTTCGGTAACAATATCCCCACATGATAGCAACCAAATATGAAGAGATTTTGAAGAAAACGACGAAACTAAAATGGAGCGGATGACGGGAATCGACAAAATTCGCTTCGCTAGAATTTTGGAGTTCTCGTTTCAGTTCGCTTCGCGAACACTCGAACCACAAATACCCAAAGGGGTATTTGTGCCGTCTCACGGGTTCGATTCCCTGATACGCACACAAACATGGAATATGACACGAGTTGGGGCTTTTCCAAAGAATGGAGCGGATGACGGGAATCGAACCCGCGTCAAGAGCTTGGAAGGCTCTGGTTCTACCATTGAACTACATCCGCA
>CAYXZC010000084.1:0-4766 GCA_964469815.1 uncultured Eggerthellaceae bacterium
TTCTAGAATAATGTGAGTTTTGGTACGTCCCTTTTGCTCACCTTTTGCTCATTCATTGGAAAGGCGATCGCATGGATGACGATGCGAGAACAACTGAAGACGGCAGAACCGAAGACGGCAAGGGATACATCTATAGTCCTGATGTGAAGATGCAGCGCCGGGCGCAGGAGGACAAGCTTGGTGCGGATATCATCGATGAGTGCCGCACGCAGCTCATGCTCAAGTTCCGCTTCCTTGACCTGGCGCTTTGGCGGATGGATCTGCAACCTGCCCGTGTGGGTTCCCATTATCCGCTGGCCACGGATGGCAAGACGACGATGTACGATCCCCCGCGCGAGATAGCGCGGTTCCAAGAATCATTCGATGAAACGGTGCGCGATTATCTTCACATGATCATGCATTGTGTGTTCCGTCAGCCTTACGAGAAGAACAAGAAGAACAAGGATGCGTGGAACCTTACGTGCGATATCATCGCGGAAAGCACTGCGATGGATCTGTGCGGTGACCGCTTCAAGAGCGATCAGGATCTGGAGCGGCGAATGGCCATAAGCAAGATCAAGATGGCGGCAGGGGGTCTGACGCCCGGCAAGATCTACACGCTCGTTGATGGTCTTGGTCGAACAGCGGAAGGGCAGCATTTTCGCGGTATAGGAACAAGCGCTTTGGCTGATTGGCGTGCTCTGTTCGAGCGCGATGATCACGGTGCGTGGCCGATCCATGCGAAGCCGGAGCAGTCCGATGACACGGATGCGAACAGCCAGGACGAGGAATTCTCCGAAAACGACGAGAATCCCGATATGCAATCCGATGGTCTGCGATCCGATTCTCCGGAGGGTCAAAGCCCCGAGAGCAGCCAAGGGCAGCGGGATCGAACCGATGATAACAACGACAACGAGGAAGATTCGCCCTCGCAAAGCACTCAAGGTGCAGGTACCGATGACGAAGACGAAGAGGCTCGAAGCGATCCGAATTCCGACGATCCTGATGAGCAGGATGAACAGGATTCGCAGGAGGATGACGGATCGCAAGGATCGGGTAGCATAACGCCGGCTGATGCTCAGCCTGAATCGCACGACGAACAAGAGCATGGCCGCTCTGAGGAGGACGAGCGAAACGAACGCGACTGGGAGGAGATCTCCAAGCAGATCGAGATGAACCTCAGCACGTTTTCCAAGGAGTGGGGCGACGAGGCTGCAACGCTGATGGCCAATCTGCAACTTGCGAATCGCCGACGCTACGACTATACGGATTTCCTCCGGAAGTTCATGGTCGTGAACGAAGAGATGCAGCTCAACATGGATGAATTCGATACGATCTTCTACACATTCGGCATGGATATGTACGGCAATATGCCATTTATCGAGCCGCTTGAGTACAAGGAAACGCAGCGCATCCGTGATTTCGCGATCATCATCGACACATCTGAATCGGTGCGCGGGGAACTGGTACGCAAGTTCATCGAGCATACATTCGACATCCTCAAAAGCTCGGAGGATTATTCGAGCGAGGTGAACGTGCACCTTATACAGGCAGATTCGAAGGTGCAGTCGGACGTGAAGATCCGCAGCCTTCGCGATGTCGACAAGATCATGTCGAACTTCGTGATCCGCGGTATGGGAGGAACCGATTTTCGCCCGGCTATCGATTATGTGGAGATGCTCCGTACACGGGGCGATCTTGAGAACCTGCAAGGCATGCTCTACTTCACGGATGGATTCGGGCAGTTCCCTGAGAAGGCGCCCGATTTCGACGTCGCTTTCGTATTCATAGAGGATGAGGAGAAGGAGGCACCGCCGGTACCGGCTTGGGCAATAAAAGTTACGATAGACGAGGAGCAATTGGATCAATGAGGCAAAGATGCAAGATCGTTCTTCATTTGTTGGGGGGTTGTCATTCTTCACTTCGTTCAGGATGACATATAGGTTAATCGTAGTGCAGATCTTCAGATCTGCCTTGAAATGGAGGAAATATGGACATTAAACAGGCCAAGAATCAGATCAAAGACACGGTGGAGGCATACCTCGAGAAGGACGATGCGGGGATGTATGTTATCGCGCCGGTGCATCAGCGCCCGATATTCCTGCTCGGTGCACCCGGGATCGGCAAGACCGCTATCATGGAGCAGGTTGCCGAAGAGCTCGGCATCGGAATCGTGTCCTATTCGATGACGCATCATACACGCCAAAGCGCGCTCGGGCTTCCGCGTATCGAGCACCGCACATTCGATGGGTTCGACTACGAGGCCTCCGAATACACGATGAGCGAGATCGTGGCTGCGATATATGAATACATGGAGCGCACAGGCATCCGTAACGGCATCCTTTTCCTCGACGAGATCAACTGCGTATCCGAAACGCTCTACCCGTCCATGCTGCAGTTCCTGCAGTTCAAGACGTTCGGCAAGCACAAGGTGCCCGAAGGATGGGTGGTGGTCTGTGCCGGCAATCCACCCGAGTACAATCGCTCGGTGCATGAATTCGACATCGTAACGCTTGACCGTCTGCGCGAGATAGATGTGGTTCCCGACTATGCGGCGTGGCGCGAGTACGCTATGGAGCGGGGAATCCATCCGGCTGTAACATCATTTCTCGAGGCGAAGAAGGATTGCTTCTACAAGGTTGAGAGCAAACCCGGTGGTGGTAAGGCGTTCGTGACGGCGCGCGGATGGGAGGACCTTGCCGACCTCATCACACTATATGAGGGGATGGGCAAGCCTGTGAACCGCGATCTGATCGTGCAGTTCATCCGCGATGACGAAGTGGCCGACCAGTTCGCCGTCTACTATACGCTGTTCGAGAAGTATCGTTCGGACTATCAGGTGGATACGATCCTGTCCGGCACTGCGCCTGAAGCCATCGCGAACCGAGCCCGGGAGGCCGAGTTCGATGAGCGCGTGGCTCTGATCAGCCTGATCCTGGATATGCTGGCGCGCGATTGCGGTGATGTCATCGATCATGAGGGCATTATCATGCAGGTGCGCGATTTCCTCCGCCAGGCGAAGGAGGCTTTGCTTGCAGATGGCTCGGTGGACGTGGCTGTGTCCGAGCGCATAGCCGAGCGCGAATCATTGCTGGCACGCAAGGTGGATGCGGGCAACGTTTCGCAAGGCTACATTCGTCGAGAGCGCCTTGTCATCTCCATGCTCAAGGATTTCGTTGCGAAGTGCATGCTCGAGAAGACGATGACGGGCGAAGATGCTTTCAAGACGATCGAAGCTGCCTACAAGGAGGAAGTGGCGAAGATCAAGCCGGCGGCGCTCGAGGCCGGTGCGCGCATGGACAATGCGTTCGATTTCGTGGATCGCTGCTTCGGCAATCGCGAGATGCTGATCTTCATGGCTGAGCTGGCAACTCGCAAGCCCACGACCCAGTTCGTGGCGCACTATGGGAACGAGAAGTACTACGCGCACAATGATGAGCTTCAGGCCGATTCCGCGCGCATGGGACTCGAGGAGCGAGCCAACATGCTCGAGAATCTGAACGCCAACATCAACGCTGCCAAGAGTGACAAAGGGTCAGGCTCAATGTCATCATCTGGCGTGGCTTCTGCTTCTGATATCGATGATGCCGACAAGGATACGGCCGACTTCCAGGCTGCCTCGCGCATGGTCACCATGAGCAGCGGAGTCTCGCCCGCCTCAACAACCGCATCGCAGACAGCGCAACCTGCTCCGATAACTGCGGCATCGCATGCCGCCGAGCCTTTCACGGCAACCCATTCCGCAACCAAGAAGGTGTCCACTATGGTCGAATCCGCTGGATCGGCTTCATCTTTCGATCAAGCCACTCTCAAGAATTTCTACAACACCAAAGAATTCGAATACGGTTTCGCGAGCGTATGCAAAATGCTGCTTCCGGCATCGGATCTTAAGGGCAAGAAGGTGCTCGATATCGGCTCGCGCCGCGGCCGCGGTGTTTACAAGATCAGCTCCATGGTTGGGCCGAAGGGTGAGGCCATCGGTGTCGATTGGAGCCCCGCCTACGTTGCCGAATCCATTGACGGCATCAACCGCGCGTGGCATGACAGTGGGCTTCCGGGAAACAACATGGACTTCAGGCTGGCATATCCCGAGGATCTTATCTCGGCAGGCATCGGGTCGAACACCATGGATGTCGTGTATGTGAACAGCGTCATAACCCTCTTCTACGATCAGGCGCAGGCGATCCGCGAATTCTCGCGCGTGCTCAAGCCCGGCGGCCTTCTTATCCTTGAGACGATATTCGCAGATAGGGATCGTGATTCAGCTGTGGTCGAGGCGGCTCGTGAAATGGGCAACAGCATCCAAGCTGCGCTTACCGAAGAGCAGAATCTGGAATGGTTGAAGCAGGCCGGATTCGGAAAACCCGAGATTGTGGATGAATACGAGGTTGAGGCGAATCGCGGCTATAAGGCCGGAGAGACGGTCGATGTCGTTCCGGGTGATGACGATGTGAAGTACAGAGCCGTTTCGATGTTCGTACACAAGAGATAACGATGCAGGGTAGGTAACTGAGCCTTTTTGGTAGGTGACTGAGCGATATGCCATAAAACTTTTGCCCTTGGCTTTGGGCTGCTAAATTCGTGGTGTGTCATACCACGAATTTCTTGCCCTGCAGAATCGGGCTTCAAGCCTTATGGCATATCGTAGCCTCATGTCTTACTGGCGTAGGGCGCCAGTCGAAATGCCGCGGCAGGGGCTTCCTCCCTGCACGCGACATTTCGTGAACCCAATGAACCCAATGGGACGTGTTCCTATGGTTTTGTCAAGTGGTCGACTTTTGTTTTTA
>CAYXZC010000085.1:0-4718 GCA_964469815.1 uncultured Eggerthellaceae bacterium
TCCTCACTGACATCCAAGGGCTCGAGGATTTCTTGGGCGATATGGACTTCAAGGTATGCGGCACATCGAAGGGCATCACCGCGCTTCAGATGGACAACAAGGCCAAGGGTCTGTCCCTCGATATCTTGTCCCGTGCGCTCAAGCAGGCTCGTGAAGGAAGAGCCTTCATCCTTGATGCGATGCTCGAAACGATAGACGAGCCTCGTGAGCAGCTCCGCGATACCGCACCTCGTATCGAGACCATCCATATCCCACAGGATAAGATACGCGATGTCATCGGAAGCGGCGGTAAGGTAGTGCGCGGCATCCAAGACGAGACGGGCGCCACGATCGAGATCCTGGAAGATGGTACGATCCATATCGCAGCTGTCGAAGGACCTGCCGGAGAGGCTGCGAAGAATGCCATCTTGGCTATCGTGAAAGAGCCCGAAGTTGGCGAGATATACGATGGCGAAGTGGTCGGTATAAAGGATTTCGGCGCTTTCGTCCGGCTCACACCCAACAAGGATGGCTTGCTCCATATCTCCAAGGTGGCCAACGGTCGTGTTGCCAACGTTGAGGATGTGCTCTCCATGGGTGATACCGTGAAGGTACAGGTGATGGAGATCGATCCTAAGAGCGGCAAGATCTCCCTTGACAGGCTCGACAAGCCCGATGCCCCCGCCTCATTCAAGCCGGCATCAGATGAAGCAAGGCCGAAGGTCGGTCAGGGGAACAGGAAGCCTCGCAGATCACATCATTCTCAGTAATGGGTTTGGCGTTGTAGGTTCGATCAGAAGGTAGCGATGATGATAAGAGTAGCTGTAGCCGGATGCATGGGTCGCATGGGATCGACCATCGTGGATGCGATCCTCAAGGCCGATGATATGGATGTCGCTTGCGGCATCGATCCGGCTGCAGCCGGTTTGGAAGATGGGGATTTCCCGATCTTTCCGACTGTCGATGATGCTCTATCTGCAGAAGAGGTGGATGTGCTCGTCGATTTCACACGGCCTGATGCGGTTGCAGCCAACATCGAGGCTGCTTTGGTGCGCGGCGTGGATAGCGTTGTCGGAACCACCGGTCTTAGCACTCCAGTACTCGAGGAGCTTGCTTCAAAAGCCGAAGGTTCGGCAGCTCTGTTCTATGCACCGAACTTCACAACGGGCGCTGTGCTCATGATGCAGTTCGCAAAGATCGCAGCACCGTTCTTCCCTCAGGCCGAAGTGATAGAGTTCCACCATTGCAACAAGCTCGATTCGCCTTCGGGAACAGCCGTTCAAACGGCTCATCTGATAAGCGAGGCCCGTGGCGGCAAGCCCAGCGAGGCACCTTCGAAGGATACCGAGATAAAAGGGGCTGAGGGAGCACGCGGGGCGCTTATCGATGGGATCCCGGTCCATTCAGTGCGATCCATGGGATACGTTGCCTCCCAAGAGGTCATCTTCGGCTCTTTCGGCCAAAGCCTTACGATCAGGCACGATTCTTGGGATCGGCTTTCCTATATGCCAGGTGTTCTATTGGGGATAAGATCCGTTTCCCAGTTGAGCGGCCTTGTCATCGGGCTTGAGAAGCTGATGGATATCTAGGGCATCTTCATCCGAGGATGCTTTAGCCCCCTCGTTCCTTTCTTTCGCGCCGAATCCGACTTTCGTCATACCCTTCTGTCCGTGCCCTATTCGAATTTCGCATGCTGCTGATGCTATCATGTGCAAAGAGCGTATTTTCCAAGTCGAAGCTTTTTCGCATATCCGTTAGGAGTTGATATGTCATTTGATGATCCAAGATTCGGTCGCATGATACCGGCCATGGTCACACCTTTCGATGAGGATCTAGAACTAGATCTGGATCGAGCGCAACAGTTGGCCGACCGTCTTGTCGAACGTGGGAGCGATTCGTTGATAATCAATGGCACAACGGGTGAATCGCCTACGGTTTTCTATCCGCAGAAGATCGATCTTTTCAAAGCTGTGGTATCGGCTGTGGATGGTCGTGTGCCAGTGATCGCCAATGTGGGTGATAACTGCACTGCAGATACGGTCTCGTTCTTGCAAGACGTGCAAAAGCTCGGTGTGGATGGGTTCATGTGCGTCGTGCCCTATTACAACAAGCCTCCTCAAGAGGGGATATACGAGCACTTCAAGACCATATCTGCAGCATCGGAGCTTCCCATCATCCTGTACAACATCCCGGGAAGATGCGTTATCAACATGAATGCGGACACCACTTTGAGACTGGCTAATGATTGCGACAACATCGTGGCGGTGAAAGAGGCATCCGGCAAACTCGATCAGATCGAGGAGATCATACGCAACGCTCCGGATGGTTTCGATGTTTATTCCGGCGATGATTCGGCAACGTACGATATCATGCGCCTTGGCGGTGTGGGTGTCATCTCCACTACGGGAAATGTTGCGCCCGAGCGCATGAAGGAGATAGTCGAGCTTTGCGGACAGAGGCGCTGGGATGAAGCCCGTGCGGCCAATGAAGCGCTGCTTCCTCTTATGGATGGACTTTTCGAGACAGCGAACCCCATCCTTGTCAAAGAGGCATTGAGGCTCTTGGGATTCAACGTTGGCGGGGTAAGGCTTCCACTCGTTGCCGCTACAGAGGAGCAATCCAAGAGATTGGAATTGATAATGAAAGAATGCGGAGTGCTATAGAACCGATGTTCATGCCTTCGTTTCGTTTCATCATCGAAATTGAATAGAAAGATGCAATAGGTAAATATATGGCAGAAACGAACAGACAAGAGAATAGCAGACAAGAGAATAAGAAAACCGATAAGAAGAACAGCAACAAAGGAAACAATGATCTTGGTGCGAATGCGCATGCTAACAATGCGCGGAAGAAGACCAGCACCTATAAGCACGTCTCGCTTGACAGGAAGCGTCCGCAGCTAAGCCGCGATGGCGCCTCTTCTCAAGACCAGAATCGTAAGAAGAACAACAACAAGAACAAGCGCAGGCGCACATCTTCGAAGGATCCGAATGCGAAGCTCGAGATAATCCCTCTTGGGGGGTTGGATGCCATCGGCAAGAATATGACAGCATTCGAATGCAAGAACGATATGATCTTGGATGATGCAGGCCTGATGTTTCCCGATGATGATCATCCTGGAATAGATCTGATCCTTCCTGATTACACATATGTTCTTGAGAATGCAGATAAGCTCAAGGGCATCGTGATAACGCATGGTCATGAGGATCACACAGGTGCACTTCCGTATCTTATGAAGGATCTGGATCGAAGCGTTCCCATCTATGCGACCAAGCTGACTCTCGGTCTAATCGAGGGGAAATTCGCCGAACACCGTATAAAGAACGCCAAGCTCATCGAAGTCAAGGCGGGAGATACCATACAGCTTGGATGCATGAAGGTCACCTTCTTCGCTGTGAACCATTCCATTCCAGGCGCGCTGGGGCTCTTCATTCAAAGCCCTGCAGGCAATGTGCTGCATATGGGCGATTTCAAATTGGATCAAACGCCCATAGATGGCATCACGACCGATTTCGGTGCCCTTGCGCGATTCGCAGAGATAGGCGTCGACCTTCTCATGAGCGATTCCACCAATGCGACCAATCCCAACTTCACTCCTTCAGAAGCAGAGGTGGGTCGCGTTCTTTCGCAGATCATATCGCAAGCGAAAGGTCGCGTGATAATCGCCTCGTTCGCATCGCACATCCACCGTATGCAGCAGATCTGCGATGCTGCTGTGGCCAGTGGGCGAAAGGTCGTCGTTACAGGGCGCTCGATGATCCAGAATACCGACATCGCCCGCAAGCTCGGCTATCTCAAGATCAACGATAATGATCTGATCGATGCGTATGAGCTTAAGGATATCCCTCCCGAGAACGTGGTCATAATGTGCACCGGAAGCCAAGGTGAGCCGCTCTCTGCGTTGGCCAGGATCGCGAATGGTGAGCATAAGACGATCGACATCGAACAGGGCGATACGGTCATAATCTCAGCAACGCCAGTGCCTGGTAACGAGAAGGCCGTTACCCGCGTCATCAATTCCCTTGCAAAGATCGGTGCCGATGTATATGACAAATCGCGTGCCCGTGTGCATGTGTCGGGACATGCAGGTGCAGAAGAGCTCAAGATCGTGCTCAGCATCGTGAAGCCCAAAGCGTTCATGCCCGTCCATGGCGAGGCAACGCACCTTCGGGCTCATGCTAGGCTCGCTGAGGCTACCGGTGTTGCTCCTGAGGATATCTACATCCTTGACAACGGCGACTCGCTGATGATGTCATCAGAGGGTATTCAGCGTGGGGAAGGGGTTCAGAGCGGTATCGTGTATGTGGACGGTCTGAGCGTCGGCGATACCTCTCAGGATGTCCTGAACGAAAGGAATGAGCTTGGAAACCAAGGCTTCGCAAGCCTTGCGTGTGCGGTCGATCTGAAGAGGCATCAGATCGTCGGGATGCCCATCATAGAGATGCATGGCATAACAGGTGGAGACGATGATCGGCTTTTGCAAGGTATCCGCTCCGATATCAAGGACACCATTCATAAGGAGCTCCTCAAAGACGATGTTGCCGTGAAGGATAGCCGTCGTGCTGCGCGAAACAAGATATCGAGCATCCTTTGGGAGACCACCAAGCAGCGTCCGATGCTTATCGTAAACATCCTCGAGGTGTAGGGGAGGAGGGTGGATCACATCCGCCCTCATCATGGATCCAGGTTGAAGGCATCCCCTTTTCGCATTATCCCTTCGATCATGGCTTGTACCTTTC
>CAYXZC010000086.1:0-4483 GCA_964469815.1 uncultured Eggerthellaceae bacterium
TGCAAGAAGGCACTCGCTGAGGCCGAAGGCGATATGGAAGCAGCTGTAGATGTGCTGCGTACTCGCGGACTTGCTGCTGTAGCGAAGAAAGCCGGACGCGCAACCAACGAAGGCACCGTTATGGCTATCGTAGATGACAGCTGCACCAAAGGTGCGGTGATCGAGTTCAACTGCGAGACGGACTTCGTGGGCATGAACGAGAAGTTCAAGGGCTATGCGGAGAAGATCGCACGTGCTGCTCTTGAGAACATGCCCGTTGATGTTGAGAAGCTTCCAAGCTGCTCGATCGATGGCGAGACCGTCGAAGAGGTTATCACCGATTGCATCCATGTGATGGGCGAGAATTGCCAGCTAGCTCGAGTCGCCGAGCTTGAGGCGAAGGGCGTTGCCTCGTACATCCATGGTGGTGGTAAGATCGGCGTTCTTGTCGACTTCGATGTAGAGGGAATCGATCCAGCATCCGAGGGCTTCCAGAAGTGCGGTCGCGATGTGGCCATGCAGGTTGCTGCCATCAATCCGGTCGCCGCAACACGTGAATCCGTCCCAGCCGATGTCGCTGAACATGAGATGGAGATCTACAAAGCTCAGGCTGCGGAATCCGGGAAGCCCGAGAACATCCAAGAGAAGATAGCCTTGGGCAGGATGGAGAAGTTCTACAAGGAGAATTGCCTATCCGAGCAGGATTTCGTAAAAGACTCCGACATGACGGTGGGTCAATACGTGGATTCATGTGCAAAGGAGCTTGGCGGTACCATCAAGATCGCCGGTTTCATCCGCTTCGCGCTCGGTGAATGATCCAAGCGAAAGCATCTTATGAAGAGAAGAAGGTCGTGCATTTGCACGGCCTTCTTAACGTTATCTATAATATGCTGCTATAAAGCTAAAGAATGTATGGCATCAGCTTCGATTCGGGGGTGAAATTTTGTCCAATGAAGTGATTGTGGTCAGGGGGAATAGCACCTTGACAGGTGAGATCCAGATCTCCGGTGCCAAGAATTCGGCTTTGAAGCTGATGGCGGCCACCCTCTTGGGACAAGGTGCCTCGACATTGCATAACATCCCGATAATCTCCGATATCGAGATAATGTCGGAGGTTCTCACCACTCTCGGTGCCAGCGTAGAGCGGGATGGGCATGACCTATTCATTGACACTGCGAATGTGGATAAGTGCGTGACGCCTTACGAGCTGGTTTCTAAGATGCGTGCTAGCATCTCGGTGCTAGGTCCTCTTATCGGCCGTTTTGGGGCAGCTCGTGTTGCGATGCCGGGAGGCTGCCAGATAGGCGCTCGCAAGATCGACATGCATCTTGTAGGGTTGGAGATGCTAGGGGTGAAGTTCGACGTTGATCATGGCGTCCTCATAGCTTCCACGCCCAACGGTCTGAAAGGAGCCCATGTGGTCTTGGAATTCCCAAGCGTGGGCGCCACCGAGAATATGCTGATGGCCGCTGTGGTGGCCAAGGGTCGCACGGTCATCGAGAATGCTGCTCGTGAACCCGAGATCGTGGATCTGTGCGATATGCTCAACAGCATGGGATGCAAGATCGAAGGTGCTGGGGCAAGCAATATCGAGATAGAAGGGGTCGCCCTTGAGCAGCTTCATCCATGCGAGCACACAACGGTAGGCGATAGGATAGAGGCCGGAACATTCTTAGCTGGGGGAGCGCTTTGCGGAGGCCCAGTAACGGTCGTTGGGATAGATCCGTCTTTCTTGAAGATGTCGCTCTTGAAATTCGAGACGATGGGATGCAGCATCGATGTCGTGAATGATCGGATAACCATCTCACGACAAGGCGATATTCGTTCCACCGATATACAGACCCTTCCCCATCCAGGATTTCCCACTGATCTTCAAGCTCAGTTCATGCTCCTAGCCTCGCTTGCCGATGGCGTTTCGGTCATCACGGAGAATGTTTTCGAGAACCGCTTCATGTTCGCTTCCGAGCTGATGAGGATGGGAGCCGATATAACCCTTGAAGAGCACCATGCGATAATACGCGGTGTAAGAAGGCTTCAGGGAGCCCCGGTGTCTTCCACCGACCTTAGAGCCGGAGCCGCTCTGGTGCTTGCCGGGATCGTGGCTGAGGGCTATACGACGGTATATGAGATAGAGCATATCGATAGAGGATATGAAGACTATGTCGGCAAGCTCTCCTCTTTGGGTGCCGACCTCGAAAGACGCATGCTCTGATGCTGATAGATACGTATAAGCGAGCCTCAATATGAACAGAAGCGATGATGCGCATGGAAAGCGACCTTCACGAGGTGCAGGAAGGCGAGATGCATCTCGAGGAGGATCCGGTCGTTATGCTCAGGGCAGGAACGTGTCATCCGGGGGTCAATATCCTTCCGCTCGATCTTATCCTGGTCAAAGTTACAGGGGGTCTTCTGAGGACTATCGAGAAGCCAGGAAAAGCGCAACCTCAAACCAAAGAAGACCAAGAAGCCAAACGTCTTCTTCCTCTTCCGGAAGAGCTGCAAGAGCATCGATCCCGGCACAGGACAGGCAGGTTTCGCGCGGCAGCCTCGATGCCAGAACATCCGGCATAGGATCAGAGCCAAGGACGCGAAGGTCTCGCGGCTCGGATGCGGCAAAGGATCAAAGGAGGGACGCTCGACCGATCGAGCATAAAAGCGATCCTATAGCTTCCCGAACCGATCGAACTAAGGGAGCTGCCAGGCATGCCCATGCGAAGCAGAAAGGCCGTTTGGCGAAGAAAGCGACCCTGGTCGAGAACAAACGATCAAGATCAAGAAGGCGCAATGTCGCTATAGTGATCATCTCCATCTGTGCGATCTTGGTGATCGCGATGGCGGTCGGGGTCTATGCGTTCTTCCATACAACGGATTCGAATCTTGACCTTGGGGATTCCAATGCTACTGATGCGCTTGTGACCGCCAAGGCTGATTCTCCGTATTTCGTACTATGCGTTGCCGATCTGGACGATCCGTCCACGAAGGTCGTTGAGACGGAATCCCGAGGATACATGCTCGTACGCGTGGATGCTGCGAACAAGCAGCTGACCTATATCACGATCCCATCCATCATAGACTGCAGGATGAGCGATGGTCTGGATCATCCCCTATATGAGGCAAGGGATGTCGGGGGAGATGCGGAATTGGTGCGGGCGATATCGGGTCTCTGTGATATAGAGATCAACCATTTCATCGCCACGAATTCTGCGCATATGGTCAATATGGTCGATATGCTCGGTGGGGTGAACCTGAGCGTGTCCGAAGAGATCGATGATCCCCATGCGGGAACGGAGGTCATATTCGCAGGGGATCAGACGTTGAACGGATCGCAGGTTCTAACCTATCTTCGCGCAACGAATATCTCGGGAGGATTCGACACAACGGTAGCGAACAGGGTGGGCTTCACCATGGATGTGCTGGATGCAGCCATCTCCTCGTCAGGGCTCGATCTTGCAAGCCTTGTCGGCGATGCGAGCCTCTACATCGATACCGATATCTCCACATCGGAGTTGCTCAGCATGGGAGATGCTTTAAGGCCAGCTGATGCTATAAAGGTGTATTCATGCATCGTTCCATATTATGAGACACGAGGATCCAGCACCGATGATGTCGTGTTCAAGATATCATCCAAGAGCTGGGAGACCATCCGCGACCTGGTTGTGTCCGGGCAGGATCCGAATCAGACCGATGAATCCATCTCCAACGTCGTTCCGGGAGAGGTCAGTGTGGAGGTGCGAAACGGAACCCAGATGACCGGTGCCGGTGCAAGATTGGGCGAGATACTACAAGGCTTCGGCTATCAAGTTGTGGGAGTGGGAAATGTTACGGATGCAACGACCTATCCTGAAACCCTCATCATCTACACCGATAGCGCATATGAAGGAGCTGCGAAGGCTATAGCATCCCAGATCGGAAGCGGTCGCGTGGTGAATGGGGGCGATTACTACTCTTCGCCTGCAGGCGTCATAGCGATAATCGGTTTGGATTATATGCCCGCTGTGTAACATTTCGATTTTGTGCCTTTCCGTGATATCATTTGCAGCGCTATCATTTGTAGCATGTGTCATTGGATGTCAACGATTCTATTCGCAATCAATATCGATCGGAGATGAAAATGGTAGATAAGGAAAAAGTGGCAGAGGTAATGCAGCTCATCCGTCCGAGCTTGCAGGCAGATGGTGGTGATGTCGAGCTCATCGATGTCAGCGATGATGGCGTGGTCACCGTGGAGCTTCAGGGCGCTTGCAAGGGATGCCCGATGTCCCAGATGACGCTCGCAAATGGCGTGGAGCGTATCCTGAAGGACAGAGTAGAGGGCGTCACGAAGGTCGTTCCCGCATAATGCGCCTATTGTAAGGAACAGCTTCAAATAAGCATGATCTTGCGGAGTGGGGTCTTCCCGCTCCGTTTGGTATAAAGGGAAGGGACAGCTTTGGAAAGATGCTGGGAAAAACGCGGCTGCGATGAAGAGATGATGGGGCGTTGCCCTCATAACATCCCTGGTGAG
>CAYXZC010000087.1:0-4218 GCA_964469815.1 uncultured Eggerthellaceae bacterium
ATGAGCCGGTCAGCATAACGGTGCCGGCATATGATGTGAAGGAAGAAGAGATCGATGCCGAGATAGCGCGCATGGCGCAGTTCTCGGCAGTTGCCGTCACGGATACGAGCCACGATAAGGTCGTTAAGGGCGACAAGGTCGAGCTTGCCATGGAAACCACCATGGACGGCAAACCTGTCAAGACACTGTGCACAGATGGACGGGAGTACTCAACGGGAGCGCTCGCTATGCCCGATGATTTCGACGCTGCTGTTATCGGCATGGGGGTCGGCGAGACCAAGACCTTCACGTTCTTTGGCCCCGATATCGTTCCCGATGCCGATGGGAACGTGAAGATGGATGAATACGAGTCGACGGTCACCGTTAAGAGGATCATCGATTCTGTGGCTCCGGAACCCGACGATGCATGGGCAAGAACGGTGCGCCCCGGCATCGAGAGCCTTGAACAGTTGCGTTCTGAGACCGCCGAGAAGATCCGCGCTGAGCACGAAGATGACTTCCAACGTACAGCGCAGTTGCTCGCCGGTAACGAGCTTGCCAAGCGCATCCAGGGCGACATCCCCGACCTTATCTATGGCGTTGCGATCAAGGAGGCACGGGAGAACTTCGATCAGCAGCTTCGTCGGAATTCCCAAACCCTCGATGAGTTCTTGGAGAGCGAGGGCATGACCCAAGAGCAGCTATCCAATGCCTTGATGATGCAGGTAAGAACGCAGTTGAACAGGCAATTTGCAATGAATGCCTATGCGAAGCATTTCAATATGAACGTCGAAGACGATGATCTGAATGCTTTCTTCGAATCGATAGCGCCCGGCAATGCCAACGTTGCACATGCCGACTTCAATCGTGATGGTCGGATCTATGCAGCCAAATGCGCAGCGCTTCGCCTGAAGGCCGCAAAGCGAGCGGTCAAAGAGGCGAACGTTACGCGTTTAGGAGCATCGCAGGGTCAGAAATAGCCAAAGAGCGCAGCGATATCGGAATGCGTCACAAGATCCGGGCAATGGCTGGAGCGTTTGAAGGCGCTTCGATCCGAAATATCGTTCGCACTTAGAGGCTGCGGGGGTGTATGAGATGTACGAATTCAAAACAGAGAGCAAGAAGATCCTGGATATAGTGATCAATTCGATCTACTCCACCAAAGAGGTCTTCTTAAGGGAGCTGATCTCGAATGCTTCGGACGCTCTTGACAAGGTGGAGCTTATGCGTCGCGCGGCGCTTGATACGGACGCGGCCAAGGGTGATCGTTCAGCCTTCGAGCATGATATCGCGCTGGATGGCAGCGAGGAGCTCTGCATAGAGCTGGCTTTTGACATGGATGCTCGAACTATTACCGTCAGCGACAACGGAATAGGGATGGACAAAGCAGCGCTCGAGCATGACCTGGGAACCATCGCCCATTCATCGAGCCTTGAGATCAAGACAGGCGAAGCGGCGCTATCTGAAGAGGATGTTGATATCATCGGCCAGTTCGGTGTCGGTTTTTACTCCAGTTTCATGGTTGCCGATGAGGTGAGTGTGGTTTCGCGCGCCTATGGCAGCGATGAGGCCTACGAATGGAGAAGCGATGGCATAGAGGGCTTCACCATCGAGCCTGCCGAACGAAAGAGCCATGGAACGGATGTGATCCTGCATCTTCGTGAAAACGATGCTTCCAATGATTATTCGAAGTTCTTGTCATACCCCGCTTTGGAGGAATTGGTCAAGCGCTATAGCAATTACATCCGCTACCCGATATATCTTGAGACGAGTGGGGTTCGTCAGGTCGAAGAGGAAGGAGCATCCTCATCGGCAGAGCCTCGATTCGAGGAATACACAGAGCGCAGGGTTCTCAACTCGATGGTTCCCATTTGGGCGAAGCCGCGAAGCGAGGTCTCCCAAGCGGAGTACGATGACTTCTATATGAAAGAGTTCGGGGATTCGCACGCACCGCTTCGCACCATAACGATGCATGCACGTGGAAGCCATAACTGCGATGTGTTGCTGTTCATCCCATCCGAGCCATCAGGCGATTTCTACAGCAGGGATTACAAGAAAGGGCTCGAGCTCTATAGTTCAGGCGTGCTTATCGATGAGCTCTATTCGGATCTGATCCCGGAGTACTTCGGTTTTGTCAAAGGTATAGTAGATAGCCCGGATATCACCATAAGCCTGTCGCGCGAAGGCATCCAGGATGACCCGTTCCTCGCGGATATCGCAGCGCAGATCGACAAGCGATTGAAGTATGAATTGGATGTCATGCGCGATGAGGAGAGGGAGACCTACGTCGAGTTCTTCGCGAATTTCGGGCGTACGTTCAAGTTCGCCATCTACGCAACGCTCGGTGCGCTGAATGAGGCTCTGGAAGATTACCTCATGTTCTTCACCGTGATGAAGGACGAGCCTGTAACGCTTCGTGAATACCGCAAGTGCATGCCCGCCGATCAGCCGTGCTTGCTCTTCGCCTCTGGAGACGAGGCTCGCAAGCTCGAATCGACCACCTCGGTAAGAGCGGTCACCGAAAGAGGTTGGGATGTGCTCCTTTGCTCTGAGGGCATAGACGAATTCTCGCTCATGACGCTTCGGCAATACGATGGCATCCCCATCAAGAACGTCACCTCCGAGGATCTTGTTCTGGATGATGCGGGAACGATCGCGCGTCGAAAGGAGATCGACGACGAATACAAAGGCCTCTTCGATGCTATCGCAAGATCCCTTCCACGTGATGTAGTGGAAGTTCGATCCACGCTTCATCTTGAGAAAGAGCCGGCATGCATCACCTCCAAAGGCCCTGTGAGCCTGGGTCTGGAGCGATATTTCGCATCGGTTCCGGAAGAGTCCGCGGCGCGTGCGCAGATCCAGCACGTGCTCGAGATCAATCCCGAACACAGGATATTCAACGAACTGAAGAGCGCCTTCGATAAGGGTGATGAGGATCTGGTTGGGCGCTATGCCTATGTGCTGTATGGGATATCCATGCTATCTGAGGGTCTGGAGGTACCGGATTTCGGCAAATTCTCGAGCTCGATCTATTCGATGCTCTAGGGCTGACTTGCTCGATCTTGAGAATGAACGAGGCAATTGGCGCAATCGCGCAGGAAAGGTTTGATCGGATATGCAAATGAGCAACATCAACGGGTTGGAGATATCCAGATTCGGGGTGGGAACGAAGCGGATGCCCACCGAGGATTCCTCAAGGGTGATCCATCTCGATACAGCCAAAGCTGAAGGGGTCTTGGATACCGCCATTGCCGGACAGGTGAACTTCGTTGAGACATCGTATTCCAATCATAAAGGAGAAGCTGAGGCTTTTCTGGGCGAGTACGCTTCGAGTAAGGGCGCTGGGCTTCGTTTCTGCACCGGTTTCTTCGAGATGATAGATCCCAGATTCGAATATGTATTCCAGAAACAATTGAAGAAGCTCGGGCGCGATAGCATAGACCTTTATTACGTGGAGGGCATAACCGACCGCAATAAAGAGGTGAATATCGACTCAGGCGCCATCGACTATCTATTCGATCAGAAGGAGATGGGTCATATCGCCCAGATAGGGTTCTCATCAGAGCTGAGCGCTAGCAATCTGAAGGAATTCGCCGCTCGTTACCCTTGGGATTTCGTACGCATGCGGATCAACTATTTCGATTGGTTCGAGGGTGATGCCAAAGATACCTACGAGACAGCCGTCGATGCCGGATTGCCCGTCATTGCACATGGTGCTCTTCGAATGGGGCCTGCGGGGCGCATCAAAGACGAGGCGCTCGCGATATTGAAGGATGCGAACCCTGCTCGTTCGAGCGTTGACTGGGCGCTGCGTTTCGTCAAGTCGCTCGAAGGCGTGAAGAGCGTCACGACCAATGTCTATTCCGCCGATCAGCTCAAAGACGATATGGCGGTATTCGATGACAACGCATCGCTTGATGATGGGGAGTTAGACGTCCTTCGCTCGGCGGCGGCCGCGCAAAGAACCGTTCGTCCGACTGCGGCTAAGATGCCCTAGCCTGCGAAAGGATCGAAGACAAGTTGTCCTGGAATCGCGAACATATCGATGAGGTGGCTATCAGGAGCTCGGCGGCCGATCATGCGGCGTTCGAGGCGGTCGGATTGTCCGAGATCGATGATGCGCGTGTGCTCGATGTTGGATGCTTCGATGGCTTCAACACTGTGCTCAAATTCTCTTCCTATTCCAATATCGCAGAGGTCGTGGGCATCGATCCTGATGATGACGCTATCGATATTGCA
>CAYXZC010000088.1:0-3946 GCA_964469815.1 uncultured Eggerthellaceae bacterium
CTTCGGATCGCCTGTCCACTACGCCGCTGCTACAGGCGCTATCACCTCGTTCATGGATCGCTCATTCTATTCACAGGCAATGGGCGGGGTGAACATCTACCCCTTCAAGCCGGCAGCATGCGTCGTCTCCGCACGCCGCGGAGGCAACACCTCCACATTCGACCAGCTCAACAAGTACTTCTCGATCGTGCAGATGCCCATCGTCACGTCAAGCTACTGGAACATGGTCTACGGAACATCGCCCGAAGAGGTCGAACAGGATGCAGAAGGCCTTCGCACCATGCGCGTGTTGGCACACAACATGTCCTACATGCTTCGCTGCATAGAAGCGGCAGACAACATCGGCATACCGCGCCCGCCGATCGAGCCGCCCGAGCGCACGAACTTCATCCGCTAGATCATCATCTGCCAAGTTGTAGCCCTTAGCTTCGCCGGCTAGAAATTAAGAGCGCGCGCAAGAACCTGCATGCGCTCTTCCACACCCTCGATTATCTCCGAACACTCTTTGAGCTCTGCACCGACATCTATGCCCTCGATGCTCTGCACCGATTTGTACTTCAGATCGTGTTCCAAGCTTGCCCAAAAATCCATGGCGATAGTACGGATCTGTATCTCCACCGGGATGTTCTTCCGGCCATCCAAGAAGAAGACCGGTATCTTCACGATGAAATGAAGGCTTCGATACCCGTTGGCTTTGGGATTGGCGATGTAATCCTTCACCGTTACCACTTCAAGGTCGTCTTGATGTTCGAGGTAATCCAAGATGTCGTAGGCATCTTCCACATATGACACGATAACGCGAAGCCCCGCGATGTCCATGATGTATTGTTCCATGGCCTCTATCGTCGTGGCCTGCCCGTAGCGCTCGAGCTTCTCGAATATCGAAGGCACCGACTTCATCCGCGACTCGATATGATGTATCGGATTGCGGCTTCTCTTCAGCTTGAGATCTTGATCGAGCGTCTCTAGGCGCGTTTCCATCTGGCGCATCGCCGCATAGTACTTCTGAAGGACGCCCTGCGCAGCGTGTTCGAGGATCGACAGCGTCTCCACATCGTTGCTGGAAAGGGTGTGATTGGTCGGCGGGACGGATATCGCCGGTGGAGGGCCTACCAACGTCTTGCCCTTTTGCGTTTTGCTGTGCATGGCATGTCGTATATCGTTAAGCGATCGGCTGTCGCTCATCATGAACCTCCGAATGGTGCTTTCCCGCAGTATCTTTACGTAACTTCTGATGTCTAAACCCATTCTACATGGCGTCTGGCAAAGTTTTTTGAAGTTTCTCGTGCATTTGAGCCGTTTTTGCCTTAATATCTTGTCTACTTGCTTTTTTGGTAGCACGCAATCCTACTTCAAACACACCTAGCGAGCGAACCCAAGAATAGGCCGCAGAGCGTATCGTGCGCTTTGCATTAGGAGAAAGAGATAAATATGCCAACACCTAAAATGACACCGGAACAGCGCGCAGCTGCACTCGAGAAGGCTCGCATCGTTCGCCAGCAGCGCTCCGAGATCACCAACAAGCTCTCCATGGGCATCATGACTGCCGATGAGGTTCTCGGTAAGTCTGGCGATCCGGTCATCGGTCGTATGAAGGTCAAGACCTTCATCAACGCCCTTCCGGGTTATGGCAAGGTCAAGACTGAGAAGCTCATGGAAGAACTCGGAATTCCTGAGACTCGCCGCATCCAGGGTCTTGGCTCCAAGCAGATGGAGAACCTCAAGAAGGCTCTTGCTTAGTCCTTCATAACATAGATGAAAGAAAACCGCGTCTCATCCGAGGCGCGGTTTTTTTGTGAAATGCCGCGCGTAGGGACTATATGATCCCTGCCGCGGCATTTCAGCTGCAACCTTAATGCTGCGATAGAGTCGGCATGATGCACGTAAAGAGGGGATAATGAAATACGTAAGGCTGCGGAGCTTCTGAAGTATTTTATTATCCCCTCTTTTGAAAGATCGTATTACTTGATCCTCAAACACCTCATGGCGTTCAATATCGCTATCACCGCTACTCCAACATCGGCGAACACCGCCATCCACATATTCGCGATACCGAAAGCCGCAAGCACCAATACAGCGAACTTCACCCCTAACGCGAATATGATGTTCTGCCAAACGATGCGCATCGTCTTCTTGGAAACGCGAATGGCCCGCGCTATCTGAGAGGGCTTGTCATCCATCAATACGACATCCGCCGCCTCGATAGCTGCATCCGACCCCATCGCACCCATAGCGATGCCCACATCGGCTCTCATGAGCACAGGCGCATCGTTTATGCCATCACCAACGAACGCAACGTTGCCGTCCTTGCGCGAAAGAAGAACCTCGACCTCATTCACCTTGTCTTCCGGCAAAAGCTCGCTTCGAACCTCGTCCACACCTAGATCGCTCGCTACAGCACGGGCCACTTCGCGTCTGTCGCCTGTTAGCATGACGGTCTTCTTGATGCCAAGCGAATGCAGCTTCTCTATCGCATCGGCCGAATCAGCCTTCACGGTATCACCGATCAGGATGCAGCCCACATATTCACCATCCACTGCCACATGCACTTGGGTGCCGATAAGATCGGACGTTTCATATTCGATGTTGTGCATATACATCAGCTTATCGTTTCCGGCGAGCACTATCCTGCCATCCACTTCGGCTTTCGCACCATGGCCACTGACCTCTTCTGCTCCCGATACGCGCTTCATATCTACATTGCCCTCGTATGCGTTTTGGATGGAAAGCGCGATCGGGTGATTGGAGAGCGCCTCGGCATGCGCCGCGAACTCCAGTAGCTCGACTTTCGTGAATGAACCGGACGGAACCACATCTGTGACCTCGAACGTCCCGGATGTGAGGGTGCCCGTCTTGTCGAACACCACCGTATCAACCTTTGACAGCGCTTCGAGATAATTCGACCCTTTCACGAGTATCCCGGATCTGGATGCCCCACCGATGCCGCCGAAGAAGGAGAGCGGAACCGATATGACAAGCGCACACGGGCACGATACGACCAGAAACGTCAGTCCGCGAAGCACCCAATCAGCCCAGATCCCGCCGAAAAGAGCAGGTGGCACGATAGCGATCAAGACAGCCAGCCCCACCACGATGGGTGTGTAATAGCGTGCGAATCGCGTGATGAAGCTCTCGGTGCGCGCCTTCTTGTCAGCCGCGTTCTCAACGAGCTCGAGGATGCGGTTCACAGTGGAATCCTCGTATTCCTTGATCACGCGGATGGTAAGGCTTGCGGTCATGTTCACGCATCCGGAGATGACCTCATCGCCCTCGCCTGCCGTTCGCGGAACCGATTCACCCGTGAGAGCAGAGGTGTCGATCTGCGATCGACCATCGATGACGATGCCATCAAGGGGGATCCTCTCGCCAGGCTTCACGACTATCTCTTCTCCGAGCGAGACTTCGTAGGGATCCACCTGGACGAGCTTGCCGTCACGCATGATGTTCGCGAATTCGGGCACGATGTCCATCATGTCCGAGATGGATTTGCGGGACTTGCCGACCGCATAGCTTTGGAAGAGCTCTCCGACCTGGTAGAAGAGCATGACGGCCGCGCCTTCTGCCATATGCGGCTCGGAGTCCGGGAAGAACACGAGCGCGAAAGCACCGAGCGTTGCCACCGTCATGAGGAAGTTCTCGTCAAGGCCGTGCCCATGCGCGAGATTCTTCGCCGCTTTTATGAGCACATCGTAGCCCGCAATAACGAACGGTATCAAGAACAGCACGAACTCAACGTAGAGAGCATCATGGCCGCCAAAGAGCGAATCGAGCACGCCCGATAGTTCAGCCGCATAGACTGCCACGAATATCGCAAGTGCGATGATTATCCTGTTGCGCCAACGCTTTTGCTTCTTATTCATTTATGCTTTCTTTCATTACCATGGGAGTAAAAGGGACGTCCCAAAATGCTCATTTATTATTATGTTTGATTAAAATGAGCATTTTG
>CAYXZC010000089.1:0-3910 GCA_964469815.1 uncultured Eggerthellaceae bacterium
TAAAAACAAAAGTCGACCACTTGACAAAACCATAGGAACACGTCCCATTGGGTTCGCACGGTGTGCTTACAGGTCTATCCGCGTAGTGGCAGGTTTTAACCTGCCACAGTAGTCACGCAGTCACGTTGATATGCATGCTCGTAACAAGGTCGATCTTCTATCGATCTCTCTCTCGAAAAGCGCGATCTCAGACGCACTGCATCCGTTCTTTTGGGCAAACCATCTTAAACGTTTGGTGATACCCAGTGTCTTGTGAATGATGGATGATCGCTGCTCGGCTTCTATTCCGATATACTCTCCGAATTCCTGAAGGTTGGCGTCCTTGTCATCAAGAGCACCCAAGATCCGCGTAGTACGATTCGCGTTTTCATAAGGATTGGGATTGATGTCGAATGACGGAGATAATACCCACTCGTCATTTTTGCGGATGATTCCCCAATTCCTAAGATGATCATCGGTGTTTCCGACAGCGACATAGAAGACGATCCGTTTATAAAGTTCAAGCAACTGAGATCTCGCAGAGGAAGTCCAGAAAACCAAATTCTCCGCCAATTCGGCGTAGTCGCGATTCTCGCCGTCTTTTGCACCCAAAATGGTCATCCCGCTCAAATATGGCACGCGGCATCCATCCATTTCCGAATTTTGCCTGTCGAACCGTTCTAGCAATAGAACGCTTTCATCGCCGATCCTTACCAGCTTTGAGTGTGGCACCTCTATACCGAGTGCGCCAGCCATATCGAGCATCGTCTTTTCCCAGGCCATCATATTCCAGTCATCATGCTTATGCGGAAACTTCGCAAGCAAGAGCTTCTTTCCATCCGATACGGAAGCTTTGGGTCGCGCTCCGCCTAGAGAAGCCGAACCCGCTTCGAGCAGCACCTTGATCTGTTCAAAACCGGCCGTTCGATCAACGGCTTCTCGACTTAAGTCAAGAAGTGTCGGAAGTTCGATCATGGGCGGGATGGTTCTTCCTGAGCTTAGAAAATCCTCTTCACCGATGCGGTATCTAAGCGATCCTTCGCGTGTCGAATCGAAAACGCTGATAAGATAATCGATCTCATCGAGTCGGCGAAGAGGTTCGCCGCTTTTTATGGAAGCATCGCGTTGTTCATGGTCGATGAGCGTGCGACCCCATCTATCAGGGGCAGAATCGCGAAACGCCCCTGGGAGCCCGGAGCAATGTTGGAATCCTGGCGAGAGAGGCAAAGCAGGATCGATGGCGTACGCATGATCAAGGTCAGCCAGCCATTCTTCACTATATTGGAAAGATGTCGAGATAGCTCCTCTCCGGAAGGAAAAGAACGCCGTGCCAACATGTACGTCATGATCGGCGGAATGATCGAATACTTCGAGTTGCGGGATCATTTGGAGCGCCTTATCCGTTGAGGAAGCACTTCCGTGGAGCGAAGGCGCCCGTAATCGGTTTCGTACGGATCGAATGACTTGACCACATCGTCAATGATCCCGAGCATGCTGACGATATTGAGAACGTTCTCGAATGATGTGGATATGTCGCCTTTTTCGATATTCGATAACGTTTGGCGGCTTATGTTAGCTTTATCGGCAAGTTGCTGCATAGTGAGCCCGCGAAGCTTGCGCCAAGTGGAGATACTCTCTCCTATGTCTATTGCTGCTTGCTTGGTTCTTATGGGAGTCGCTCGTTTCATTATGTCCTTAATGTTAATGATATATAACTGTACAAGTATTTATGTTAGGCATATTATACATTATTAAGTATTTGATTGATGCGTAGGGGCAAGATTCATCCTGCCACATGTGGGCGATTGAAATCGCCCACTACGCGGTGTGCCTACAGGTCTATCCACGTAGTGGCAGGTTTTAACCTGCCACATGTGGGCGATTGAAGCGATATATTCCAAATAATAACGCTTGACGTTATTAATGCACCGCGTTAATAATCAGTAGAAAAGAATCGAGGCGCAAAATGGGAAAGATGGAATATTACGTTGCGCCTATAACACCGGGTGAGCTTTTCAAAGAAGAATTTCTTGAGCCTATGAGAATATCACAGTACAGGCTCGCCAAAGAGATAAACGTTCCAGCCGGACGGATCGGGCAAATTATATCGAACAAGCGGGCTATAACCGCCGATACCGACCTTAGGCTCTGTAAATTCTTCGGACTTTCGAACGGTTATTGGCTTCGCGCGCAAACAGCTTATGATATCGATATTGCTGCCCATGAACTCAAAGATAAGCTTGAGAACATACATCCTTGGGAAGCATCCATAGCCACTGCAAGTTAGCATCTCCCTCGAAATCCACGTGTGGGAGATCAAACCGTGATAATCGTTCACACGATACGAATAAATTGATATTTTGGATTGGTGTGTAGTCAGAGATCAACGTCTCTAGCGCTCAAATGGTCTCTAGAATCTTGAGGCGCGATTTGGTAAAATCAGAAACGCAAGACGGACGCCGTCCGTTATTGTGATTAGCTAATAGCCGCTAACCTAGCACGGGGCGGCTATTTTGCTTTAAGCACTACGACGATTATCAGTAGAATGATCAGACTTAAAACCGTCTAGCGTGCCAAGCTATATGTCCACTTGTCATGAGAAACGTGCAAGACCTATGCAAGATTCGTGCAAGACCCATGCAAGATCCGCATGAGGTTTCGTTAGATCGAAGCTCACTTTGCACGAGATCCGTTCATCCTTCATGTTCGAGATACATCAGATTCACAAGAGAAAAAGCGTGAGACTCTGCAATGTTTTTGCCAGATGGCATCGTCAGACTTGTAGGTAGAGAAAAATAAAACCTACGAGAAAGGAGATGCTCTTATGAAAGATGGCATGCTCGAGATCAAGGATGCGCCGATGTTCGGAAGGGTGATGAGAAATGCGAACCTTTGCAAGCAGGTCCTCGAGGTGATACTCGGTATAGAGATCGATCACGTGGAATACCTCAACACCGAACAAGAGATATCGGCATATACAGAGGCAAGAGGAGTGCGACTCGATGTGTATCTCAAGGCCTCGGATAAGGTGTATGACATCGAGATGCAAACGACAGATACCCCCTACGGCAAGCGGATGCGATACTATCAGGCCATGATAGATTCTGCCCTTCTCGATAAGGGTACAGACTATCCCGATCTTGCTGAGAGCTACATCATCTTCATCTGTACGCAAGACCCATTTAGATGCGATATCCCGATATACACATTCGAGAGAAGATGCTTGGAAAATGAAGTTATCAACATAGAAGATGAATCCCATTGGCTTGTTATCAACAGTGCTGCATGGGACAAAGACACTAACAAAGCACGCTCTGAGTTGCTACAATACATCGAAAACGGGCGCACAGGAAACGATCCTTTGACGCAAGCGCTATCACGTGAGGTGAAGCGCAACAACGACAACAATGAATGGAGGCGAAACGCCGTGGGATTCATGACCTATGAGATCCATCAGAGAGGACAGCTATCCTATGCCGAGCAGAAGGGTTTCGCCCGCGGGGTCGAGGAAGGCGAAGCACGCACCAAAGCCCTCATAGACAAACTGCTTGCTGATGATCGCATCGATGATCTTAGACGCTCAACAACAGATGAGGCTTTCTGCAACAAGCTCTATGAGGAATACGGCTTGTAAGGATTCTTGAAGCCAATCAAAACCTGTATTACAAATCGAACTACACGTGGGCGGTTTTAACCGCCCACAGAACGTAACAAGCTACCACGTCCATTTGTCGCGCTCGTATACGTCCACTTGCCACGCTCTGCTCACTATCATTTTATCGAACATGTGTTCTTGTTTTGGGGAGAGAAAGGCGGGCGGTGGCGCACGTTGTTAAATCCGCGCGCCCCCGCGTGGGCGACATCGTGCCCAACCCTGCCCAGAACCTGGATATGTCATCGATGTTTGCGGGTTGCACGAACATAGAAAAGA
>CAYXZC010000090.1:0-3866 GCA_964469815.1 uncultured Eggerthellaceae bacterium
AACGAGAACAGAGCATCTAGGGGGATGATTTGCACTGAAACGCGAGAAATGAAGGAAAGCAAAAGCTCTTCTGAAGGAAAGCTGAGCCCAAGGATCGCGCCTTGCGCCATCGAACAGAACACGAAGCGCGACCCTTGTGGCAAACCAGCAGGCAAAACGCCTTATCATTCCGATGCCCGTTCTAGGGCATCGGAACAAGGACTAGACGATACCCACATTCGCCATGATGATCATGACGATCAATGCGCAAAGTCCGGCACCGATCGAGATCGCAGCGATGTACTTATAGGAATTCCTATGCGTAAGACCCATCGCAGCGAGCATTCCGAACATGGCGCCAGAGTTGGGCAGTGCGCCGCCGATGGTGGCCGATGTGGCGATGATCTTCGCCAGAGCAGCTGGATCCACGCCCGTTGCCAGATAGGGTTCGAGGAAGTTCTGAGCGATGATGCCCACAGCACCCGAACCGGATCCCATGATGCCGCCAAGAGCTGCCGCCATGGTCGCAGCGGATACATAGGTACCGCCCGGCATATTGAAGATAGCATCATAGATCACAGTGAATCCCACAGAGGCAGCAGCCACGGTTCCAACACCTACAGCAGCAGAAGTGAACACTGCCGGCTGAATTCCGTTAACAGCACCCTTACCGAGCGTATCCCGCATCGAAGGCACATACTTGAAGAAGCAAACGATAGAAGCCACGATGCCGACGATCATGCCGATGTAGACAACGTTCTTCATTCCAATAGCCGACAGTGTGATGATCGTTGCTATCAGAAGGAGCAGCGGCAGAAGCGACAGGAAAAGATTCGGGATCTTCGTCTCTTCCTCGACTGCTATATCATCAGCATCGGCCTCGAAGTGCTCGCCTCTGGCCTGAGCGCGCTTCAAGGAGAACTTGATGATGAGGCAACTGATCACGATCGCGATGATGGAGCCCACGATGCCCATGATCGGAGCAGCCGTAAGCGACACGCCGCAGCCATTGGCAGCGTTGATCCATGCGATAGCCGGAACGCCCGGGATCATCGCCATGGTGAAAGAACATGTTCCCAGCGTCCACGCGGCGCAGAACAGCGGCCACGGGATATCGCACTCGCGGAACATCGGACGAGCCAGTGGGATAAGGGCGAACATGGCAACGAACATTGAAATGCCCGCATAGGTAAGAAGGGCACCGATCAAGGATATACCGAGCAGCACTAGATACGGGCTTTTGGTGCCGACCTTGTTCATGATCGCTTGAGCGATCGATTTTGCAGCACCGGATTTATCCATGAACTCGCCCATGATGGCGCCACCCATGAATATGAGCAGGTTACCGCGTATGAATCCTGCAAGTCCTGTCACATAGGATGATTCGGTGCCGACCATGGAATTCATGATATCCATGCCGTTTGTGAGCGCTATCACGATGGCTGTTACGATCGAGGTGATCAATACGTTCCAGCCCCTCATGGCAGCGATCACGAAGAAGACGAGACCGACTATGATGCCGATAACACCTATCCACTCCATAATAGTTACCTCCTTTTATCCATTTTTCTCTTTTTTGGATCACACCCTCGACCTCCCTTGCGAGAGCGTGATCCCTTTTTTATTTCCTAATCTCAAAGATCCAGGTCGTTCGTAAAGATAGTGAGCGGTGCCTCCGACGGTTCAGATTTACCCGAAAAACCGACGACGTGTACTTAGGTACACGAGGAGGTTTAGCAGGGTGAAGATGAACCGCCGGGGTGCCGCGCAACGTCATATCATTCCGATGCCCGTTTTAGGGCATCGAAACCTTTAAGCCATGTCGTTTCGTGTTGCACGCATGAGCTCAGTATTGTTCGCATGCTTCATGCGAAGCTCGTCGCGCTTGATGGTGCCCTCATCGAAGGTCTTCAAGTCCTCTGCGCTCTCGAACATGGTGCCCAGATCTCCGCGCTGCTGATTGAGCGCTATGGCCTCATCCGCGTCATAAGGGATGAGCTGTTTCTTCTCACGCGGGTTCCATATGAGAAATGCTGGTTTGGTCGTATCCGGATTCGGCATTCCTTCGCAATAGCGCACATCCCCATACTTCTCGATAAGCTCATCGAGCGGCCCGAAATCGAACGCGCGCAGCGGACAGCTCATCGTGCATATCGGCTGCATCCCCTCGGCAAGCCTATCAACGCACATCGTGCATTTGGTCATCTTGCAATCCGCATCATCGGTAGCGAATTTAGGAGAGCCATAGGGGCACGCATCGTAGCATTTGCGGCAACCTTCGCATTTCTCGTCATCTACGAGCACTGCTCCGTACTCATCCTCTTTGTAGATAGCGCCATTCGGACATGCCTTGATGCAGCTCGGGTTCTCGCAATGTGCACACGGGAAAGCCAGCGCATTCAAGCGGATGTTCGGGAATGTTCCACGCTCCCACTCATAGACCGTCATCCACTTCTCTGCACCAGGCTCGATGCCGTTCCAATCCTTGCAGGCGATACTGCAAGCCTGGCAGGCATAACAGCGATTCATATCGAATAGGAATCCATACTGTGTCATGGTCGATCCTCCTTCCTTTTCGTCTCTTTATGCATTGGCGGCAGGCGTAACTGGATCCTGCGCTATGACGACGTTTTCAGCCTGCGCTTCACAAGCCGCCTCAGCTCGAACAAGAGCCCCTTCACGTGCACCATCCTTCTTGGCAAGCTCATCGCGCACACCAAGCGCCACACGCGCGCCTCTCATGCCTCCACGCTCGGCTTCACTACCAAAGCCCTCCGCATCTCCATCTGCGATCTTCTCGACCTCAACAAGGCCCGCGATGATGAGCGCGCCTAGGATATGTGGAAGATGCCCGTCATCAAGGAAGATATTGGGTGTACCGCGCATATCCTGACCGAAAGCGTTCATCTCTGCGTTGTCCCCATTGGTCTGATACCAGCCGCCATGATGCACTGCTGCGGTTCCGGGCATGCAGCGATTGGTCACATAAGCTGCGAGCACCGCTTCTCCACGATCGCTGCGCACACGGCAAAGATCGCCGTCCTTGATACCGCGTGCCTTCGCGTCCACTCCCGAAATCCAGACCCCATGACGATAGACGTCTTCACGCATGAACGGATTATTGTCATTGGATGAATGCTGGCGGTAGATTGAAACCGGGGTCACCAAAGACAGTGGGTACTCCTTCACCTTCGGGTTGTAGAAACCATCATTGGATGCGCTTCCGATGTCACCCTCAACATAGCTCGGGCTCCAAACGGGCATCGGATCTATATGCCCGCGCCAACGTGACTCGGTCATGTCATGGGTCTTGACGAAATGCGATGAAGGTTCGATCTTGCCTGTCGGTGTGTTGAATGGGCTCTCGCCGCGCTCCATGGCCGATTTGAACGGATAGTACGGCTCATCGATCTCGGTACGGATCACAGGATTAGCATTGAAGTCCTCCCAGGTAGGCTTCTCGTCATAGCCCAAGTAGGCCATGATCGTCTCATTGTTCGCCCATTCCTCGAAAGCCTCCTTATAGACCTTCTCCTGTTCATCGATCCAGTTCTCCCAAGAGATATCCTTCATACGGGGGTTATAGCCCTCGACCACATCATCGCCCAAACGCTTGGCGATCTGCGTCCAGACCCATTCCTTCGAGCGCACCTCACCGGGCATGTCGGCGCCGCGACCGCAGAAAGTGAAGTAGTTACGCATGCCATTCGGGCCAGAAACGAAACGCTGATGCCCGTACATATATTCATCCATACCTTCGAGCTGCCATACAGGAGCTGGCAAGATGATGTCGCATAACTCAGCCGTAGGTTGATTGACGTGCCATTGGAATCCCCAGTTGAACTCGGTGTCGGCCATGCCCTTGAAGCGCTTGTTCACGTTCGAGT
>CAYXZC010000091.1:0-3815 GCA_964469815.1 uncultured Eggerthellaceae bacterium
GCGTTTGGAAGTCCAACTTCAACAGCCTTGTTCCTCACATGAACATCGGCAAGCTCGGATTCGGCGCTCCTTACAAGGGAGTTATGTGCAACATGCGCAAGGTCCGCAGCCTCGATGCTGACTAATTCGGAAGGAAGTGAAAAAGAATATGGCAGATCAGAAATATGCTTTGCTCGTTGACTACACCTATTTCTCAGGCAACCATGCAGCTGAGATCGGGTGCAAGGAAGAGCTAGGTCTTCCTCTCGATCAGTTCGGTATCAAAGAGGTGCAGGTCGGTCCTTTCCGCAAGTGCGAAGGCGACACCGGTGATGCATGGGAGTGGTTCTATGTACCATGCCCGACATCCATCTTCTCTGAGCACTGGGGAACTGGTGGAGACAAAGCTGGTCAGCGTCCTCTCGCTGTTCAGGTTGAAGAGTCCGCTTCTATGTACTACGGCACTCTTGAGGACATGATCGCTAAGATGGCAGAGTTCGATCGTCCGATGGTTCTCTGGCAGCTCTAAGCCTTTTACATGTTATGATTACCGTGGCCGTCGATTTAGCATCGGCGGCTCCGGTATCGAGTTGAAAGACTGACAAGGAGGGCAATATGACCCGCGATGAATTCCTCGCTCTTGATGCTCCTGAGGCAGCCGACATCCTCAACAAGTTGATTGCCGATGGCAAGACTAAGGACGAGGCTCTTGCAGAAGAGGGTATCACTCAGGCAGACCTTATGAAGGCTCAGATCTTCTGGGTAAAGGATAAGTTCATTGCTCGCGCTTGGGGTGGCTACACTTCAACAAAGCGTACCGGCAATGAGGCTGGCGACACCGGCATCGGTGTTGGCGGTTCCGATCCTTCAAAGGGATATCAGGGTGTGTAACTCGTAACCAACGAGTTCGTATTTGAAGACCCGCTCGATCTCGAGTGGGTCTTTTTTTGTGAATGATACAGGTTGACGTGTAGTGGGCGGTTTTAACCGCCCACAGGATGTCGATCTCGATCACCCTCTACGCGAATGACGCAGGACGGGGATGATGCCGTCTCCACGATGTCACAACGCATATGGAAATGCTATAAATAACCCTTCTGAACTGCCAAAATCATGCGTAAAGCATTAGAATGTAATCAGACAAGAACAAGGCACGATAAGAAGGGGAAATCCTATGGCAACCGAAGCGGAGATCATGACGGAAGTCGAAGAGCTTGGCCGCCTGACGCCTGAGCAAGAACTCATCCTATACAACATCGCTTTGAAGCAGGATGAATTGGGACGTCAGTCCACGAATATGCTTCTTGAGAAGCTTGATAAGGACGAGAATCTTCAGGCTCTGATCGGGCGCGAGCTCATCACATATGAGGTCTTCAATCACGGAAGCAAGCATGAGATCGCTAGCATATATGTAACGCTCAAGGGTGTTCGTTACAGCATCATGTTCAGTGAAGAGACCTCAAGGCGCAGAAAGCTCAATCCGGCAGGCGCTCCGTGGGAGGCCTGTGGGCCGCTGATGTAAATGGGCGTTAGCGATGGCATCGACCTCAGCAAGCTCGATGTCTGCTTCGGGGGTTTCTCTCCGACTTTGATGGGAGATGTGTTCACCTCATCTCAGAATATGAAGGAAGCCCAGAATCGAATAAACGAGGTTCGGCTGGCAAGAGAACGTGCAGCCCGTTTAGATGCTGCGCGTGAATCGGAAGAGAAGACCTTCATTGACGATGCAGGCAATACTTGGATCTATGTCGAAGTGGATTCGGTGGAGATCAAGGTGGCGAAATGCCAGCCTGCATCCGGTTCGATAGATATCAAAGTACCGGCATCCATAAACGATAAGCCTACGGTGGCGCTCGGGATGGATGCCATGTCGTACATGAAAGACGTGCGAAGCATCGATGTTCCTGACAGCGTGATATCCATCGGAGCATGTGCCTTTCGCCATTGTGAAAAGCTCGAGCGCGTGAAGCTTCCCTCCAAGTTGGGCGAATTCAAGTCGGACTGGTTCAGAAACTGCAATGCGCTCGAAGACCTTGCCCTTCCGGGGCAGCTCGAGGTTCTAAAGCCGAACATCTTCGATATCCCGAACCTGAAGCGTTTGCATATCGGACAGGCGGCTCAGAGCGTGGAAGGCGGAGCTTTTGCCAAGAGCAGCCTTGAGAGCATCTCGATATCAACGGATAATCCTTTCATGAAAACCGACGGGAAGGCGATTTACAGTCTGGATGGCGCCATCATGGCCGCACTCGCTGTGCCGAGCGAAAGCTATTCGATCCTTGAAGGGTGCAAGGCTCTCGGTGCCAAGTCATTCAGTAATATGGCTTGTGTAACGAACGTCGTATTTCCCGAATCTCTTGAGATCATCGGCAATTTTGCATTGTCGAAAACAGGGATAACGTGCTTTCATGCACCCGGTAATCTGAAGATCATCATGGAAAAAGCATTCTTCGATTGCGAGAGTCTCCAGAACGTCGAGCTGAACGAAGGCCTTGTGGCTATCGAGCGCAATGCTTTCACAGCAACGGCCATCAAAGAGCTTGTCCTTCCATCTACGATAGAGCACCTCCAGTTTCCGTTCGCGGCTCGCACAGATCTGGTCTATGCAGGCAGTGATGCCACGTTTCGTCTGGATCCGAATTCCGAGCATATAACCCTTGATGGTGCAGGGGGTTTATATGGCAATGCTGAAGATGGGATGCATCTCATCCATATGCTGGATGAATCCACCCGAAGCTATTGCGTGCAGCCCGGTACTGTCTCCATCGATGAGGATGCTTTCGCTTCTCATCCGATAATAGAAGAGGTGGTCATTGCTCCCAGCGTGCGCTCTATAGGGGCTGGTGCCTTCAAGAATTGCGGTGAATTGCGGAAGGTGCGCATCGAAGACGGCCTTGAGTCCATAGGCAAGGATGCGTTCTTGAACACCTCGATCGAGAGCGTTTTCATCCCGGCATCGCTTGTGGATATCGGAGAGAACGCCTTCGTCACACGGGGTTCACGTCATGGAGGTCAGGCGCCAACGCTGCACGAAGTGGAAGTTTCACCCGAAAACGACAAGTTCTATGTTTCAGGCGGTCTTCTTCTCGAGCGGAAGAACGAGCGCACTTCGAAGGCGATCCTTTGCTTGGATGATCGGCCTTGCGTGGTCATCCCGCCCGAAGTGGACGAGATCGCCCCGTACGCCTTCAATGGCTCTGTGAATCTGAAAGAGCTCGTTCTTTCCGATCGCATATCGACCATCGGGATTCGGGGTCTGACCGTGGATAGCCATCTGGATATCATCCACGTGGATCTGGTCAAGCCGATCGATGGGCATACGAGCTTCGAGCTTTGTTTCCCGAACACGACAAGAGGCCAGCAGCAGCAGATGCTCGCGCTTTCCACCTCGGCATTCGTGAATGTTGAGTCGCTTTTCGATCACTATGACTCATCCATCGTGAATGCGAGCAGCTTCGACGCTTTCAATGAGGAAGGCCTCGAGTTGTATGAGCAGGCCACGCGCATAATCGGTCGGCTGCATGATCCGGTATTCCTGAGCGAATCGAATCATGCGATGTGCGAGCGCATCCTTCAGAAGGGCATCGAGCAGATCTGTGTCGAGATAGCAAAGCATGATGATCGCGCGGCGATAGACAGTCTGGTGGATCTCGGTTTCTTGAACGAGGGCAATATCCTGAAGGTGATAGATCGAGTTGGTGCCGTACAGGATGCATCGATGACAGGGTATCTGTTGGAGATAAGCCGCAGGTTGATGGGTGTAGGGGAGATGGATTTCGAACTGTGAATGAGCAAAAGGTGAGCAAAAGGGACGTACCAAAACTCACATTATTCTAGAA
>CAYXZC010000092.1:0-3527 GCA_964469815.1 uncultured Eggerthellaceae bacterium
CACCCAAGGAAGATATATCGAGCACTACCTTGATAGAAGAGCCACAACTCGGTTGCGAGCTTATCACCTCGGCCGATCTGGAATTCACCTTGATCGAGTAAAGAGCCATGCCCCTTCCGTGCAATCCCCACAGATCCATATGCGAGCTATCCAGCTTCGAAGTGACCCTGGGTTCGAAGACCCTGGAATGCATATCATCGGGAATGCCCGATCCATCATCGATCACAACGATCGTTCGCTCTTCATCGCTTCTGTTCGTTGCGATGAATATGTTCTTGGCTCCGGCATCCCTGGAGTTTCTCAAAAGCTCGATGAGCACATCTTCCGATGAACGGATATCTTGTGCAGCCTGACGCCTTTGCGCTTCAGAGCTTTTGAGACGTACATAGCCTTGTCCGAAATCCTCATCGATGCGAAGTTGCTCATCCCCGATCGTATGCTCTATGAAATCAGAAAGATCCCCGCGATTAGATATCGAACCATCCCCATGGCCTGTGTGGTCATGGGGATGGTCGTGAAGATCAGCGGTTATGGGATCTAGGCTATTTTGCGTAGTCAACAGCGCGGCTTTCGCGAATGACAACCACTTTGACCTGTCCGGGATATTGCATCTCGTTCTCTATCTGAGAGGCGATCTCTCGAGCCAAGATAACGCTTTGAGCCTCGTCTACGACCTCCGGCTCGACCATGACCCTCACCTCGCGGCCAGCTTGGATGGCATAGGTGCGCTCAACGCCCTTATGGCTGTTGGCTATCTCCTCGAGCTTCTCAAGACGCTTGATGTAAGCATCGAGCGTTTCCTTCCTGGCTCCAGGCCTTGCAGCAGAGACAGCATCAGCAGCTTGGATGAGTATATCCAAAACGGTATTGGGTTCAACATCCTCATGATGCGCTTCTATAGCATGCACGATCTCGGGTTTCTCGCCGAAGCGTTTCGCAAGGTCTGCGCCCAGAACAGCGTGGCTGCCATCCACCTCATGATCTATCGCTTTGCCAAGATCATGGAGAAGGCCAGCCCTCTTTGCCGGGATAGGGTCGAGTCCAAGCTCGGATGCCATGACGCCAGCAAGATAGGAAACCTCCAGCGAATGATTGAGCACGTTTTGACCATAGGAGGTTCTGTACAGCAAGCGACCGAGAACGTGTATGATCTCGGGGTGCAGGTCGTGGATGCCGGCATCGAAGGCTGCCTGCTCTCCTGCTTTTTGGATGCGCTCGTTCACGAATTTGACGGACTTATCGTACATCTCCTCGATCCGTGCAGGATGGATGCGCCCATCGGCGATGAGGTACTCCATGGTAACGCGACCTATCTCGCGCCTGACCGGATCGAAGCAAGATATGGTAACGCACTCAGGTGTATCATCGATGATGAGATTAGTGCCCGTTAGCTGTTCGAATGATCGAATGTTCCTACCTTCACGACCGATGATCCTTCCTTTCAGGTCATCGGAAGGGATATGTATGGTGGACACGGTGTTCTCAGCTGAATGGTCAGCCGCTACGCGCTGGATGGCCAAAGAAAGTATCTCGCGAGCACGCTTGTCGGCTTCAGCTTTGGTCCTTGTTTCGATGTCGCGGATCACAGCCGCGGATTCGTGCGTCACCTCATCACGGATGGTCTCCAGCAATTCCTCTTTGGCTTGCTCAGGCGTCATGCCTGCGATCTGCTCTAGCTTCAAAGCCATCTGCTTTGTGGCTTGATCGAGCTCTTGGCTGCGTTTCTCTACCTGACCCTGCAAAGAGGAGAGCTGATGCTCTCTGTTATCAAGGGAATCGCTGCGCTTATCGAGGGATTCCTCCCTTTGGGCTATACGGTTCTCAGCATTGCGCACCTCATGGAGCCGGTCTCGGTTCTCCTCATCGACCTGCTTTTTGTATTCAAGCGCCTTATCCTTCGCTTCGACCTCAGCTTCACGCCTGATGGTCTCGGCCTGCTTCTTTGCCGTTGCAACGAGTTCGTCGGCTTCTCTTTCAGCCTTTTGCTTCAGATCGGATGCCTGTGATTCCGCTCTCTTCGAACTATTTTGAGAGATTATCCTTGTGATCAGGAATCCGAGAGCAATGCCAACAACAGCTGCGACTATGATAAATACGATATCTGTCACCATGCTCTCCTTTCAAAGATTTCGTTTCATACGAAAATACTGAGTCCATCGACCATATGTCGACATGAGCATTCGCACAGATACTGCATAAGAGGATATTCAATTCATCTATATCTAATACCGAGGATCGGTACGAATAACTCAATCCATTGGATTATAGCGCAGAGTTTTCATTGGCAATCCCGAACGGAGCGCTCTTTAGATATTTGACACAAAATCGACCGGAATCAGGCTTCGATGGTAGATTCGATCTCATTCAGGTAGGTCATGGTCGCGCTCTTAGCGATGGACGCTGAATAGCCTTTCGAGATGAGCTTCCTGAAGCATGAGGCATAAAGATTCTTCGAAGATGTGGAATGCCTGCGAAGGATAGCGAGCGCACGATCGAGCTGAGCTTGTTCTCCTTCCATCAGATATTGCTGGTAAGGTTCCAATTCGAATATATCAACACCCAGTCCATTTATCTCATATTCTATCTGGGACAGCCCTTTTCCCATGGAAAGAGCCGTCCTGATAAGGCATTCTGAATAGCGCCTGTCATCGATGTATCCATACTCGATCGCTTTGGTCAGCGATGATTCTATGGCTTCTTGATCATATCCTGCCATCTCCAGCTTGCATCGCATCTTGCTGGAGGATATCTCACGCTTGTTCACAATGCGCAGGATCTTGTCGAAAGCATGCCTTTCTTGCTCATCGATCGTAAGCTCGCGGACGTTGCATTTCATGATGAAACCTTAAAGACCAGATCCTTTATGCTTCATCATCTTCATCGGATGATGCATCCATCGCTTGGCCTTCAGCAGGAGCGACACCGTAGAATTCGAGAACCTTGGCCTCGATCTCATCCCTGATGTCAGGATTCTCCTTCAGGGTCTGCTTGGCAGCTTCCCTTCCTTGTCCTAGACGCTCTTCTCCATAGGTATACCAAGCACCGCTCTTCTTGGCCACACCGCAATCAACGGCCATGTCTATGATGCATCCCTCGCGAGATATGCCCTCACCGTACATGATGTCGAATTCGGCTTGACGGAAAGGCGGCGCGACCTTGTTCTTGACGACCTTGGCACGTACTCTGTTTCCGATGGCTTCACCATTTTGCTTGATGGATTCGATCCTTCGGATGTCGATGCGGACGCTTGAGAAGAACTTGAGCGCTCGGCCTCCTGTAGTCGTTTCAGGATTGCCGAACATGACCCCGATCTTCTCGCGCAACTGGGTGATGAATATGCAGGTCGTGTTCGATTTGTAGAGCGATCCGGCAAGCTTCCTCAAAGCTTGTGACATAAGGCGCGCTTGCAGACCGACCGTGGTATCTCCCATTTCGCCTTCAAGCTCGGCTTTGGGAACCAGAGCTGCAACCGAGTCAACGACAACGCAGTCGATAGCGCCTGAACGAACGAGCATGTCGCATATCTC
>CAYXZC010000093.1:0-3323 GCA_964469815.1 uncultured Eggerthellaceae bacterium
TACTGCTGATCATCGCAGTGCTCATATCGGCAGTCATCGATCAGGTGATCCCGAAGGTCTCGCTTCCCTTGATCCAGGTTGGAATGGGCATCATCATCGCGCTCTTAGGTGCCGGTGTGGTAGAGGTCGAACTCGAACCTGATCTTTTCCTCGTGCTGTTCATAGCACCTCTTCTTTATCTGGAGGCAAAGGATGCGGATAAGGCCATCCTTTGGAAGAACAAGCGGCCGATACTCTCCCTTGCCATCGGTCTTGTGGTCGCGACTACGCTCATCATAGGCTTCATCCTAAATGCGATAATGCCCTCCATACCGCTCGCCGCAGCATTCGCATTGGGTGCAGCCCTAGGGCCTACGGATGCAGTTGCCGTAACATCGCTGTCCAAACAGGTCAGCATACCGGAGCGGCAATGGGGCATCTTGAAAGGCGAGCTATTGTTGAACGATGCATCCGGTATCGTGTCGTTCCAATTCGCCATCGCAGCTGTGGTAACAGGGTCGTTCTCTCTTCTGAATGCGGGAGTGGATTTCATCATTGAATTCATAGGCGGGCTCATCGTGGGCATCGCGCTTGGGTATCTGGCCAACTTCATCCTGCGCATGATACGCGAGATCGGCTTAGAGAGCACGACGTTCCATGTGCTATATGAGATATGCATCCCATTCGTCGTGTACATGGTATCCACCGCCATGCATGTGAGCGGTATCATCGCCGTTGTTGTCGCAGGTCTTGTGAACGTCATCGCACCCCGCACAGTAAGCCCTGCCATCGCCCATATGAACATCGTGTCGACAAATGTGTGGAATGTGATCTCTTTCACTTTGAATGGCCTTGTATTCGTTCTACTGGGCACTCAGATCCCGACATCGATGCTCTATACATGGGAGGATCGCTCGGTCAGCAATCTGATGGTCATATTCCTCGTGATAGTGACGACGTTGACCCTCATGGCGGTTCGATTCCTTTGGTGCTCGGCTATGGAATTCGTCCATGCAAGACGGACGGGAAACGCAAGGTTCACCAAGAAAGAGCTCAAGAATGCGCTTCTCGTGACCCTTTGCGGAGCGAAGGGAACCATCACTCTTTCGATCCTCTTCACGATACCGGTATTCATCGGACAGACCGCATCGCGTTTTCCCGAGCGTCATCTCATCATCTTCATCGGTTGCGGCGTCATTCTATGCACGCTCCTTATCGCTACCTTCCTTGTGCCCCTTGTCGCCCCGAAGAAGGTTCGAAAGCAAACAGAGATAGAAGCAAGGCAGAATTACTACGAATGCTTGGCCGATATACTCAGGAACGTCATCGAGGAGCTGACCAGCCAGCAGACGCGGAACAATAGACGATCGACGAAGACCGTCATCCGCGCATATCAGAATCGGCTCTCTTCGACAAAAGAGATGTTAGATGTGGATACTGAGCCGGATACAGAGCTTCGTATCCAAACCCTTGATTGGGAGAGGGACTCCATTGAAGGCCTCATGGATGCTGACGACATCTCCGAAGATACACGCCTGTCATATCTCGCACGTTTGGATAGGATAGAGGATCTGACGAAGCATACAGGGCGAAAGATAAGCTTGAAGAGGATGCTGTTCTTGGCTAGGATCCTCTTCAGCAGAACCAGGGCACGACTATCCAAGTTGGCTCCAAGATCGAAGGCAGCCGATCGTGCAGAGGAGATGCGCATCCTTCAGATGGATTGTGCCCAGTACGTCGTTGGCAAGCTCAGAGACGCGATAGGGGATGCTGATGTATCGACAGAGGACGCCTCGCGACTTCTCCTTCAATACGAGAACGTCATATCGAATCTGCGGAAGACCACCACATCCGTTACGACCACTATAAAGATATCGGATGAGTCGGATGACATCATGCGCATCGCCTATCAGATCGAACTGGAGCAGATTCAGAAGATGCATGAGAGCGACCGCATATCACGCGCAGAGGCGAAGAACATGCGCGAGAACGTATACCTCATGCAGATGGATCTGGAGGATAGGTTCTAGGAGCCTGAAAGCTCCTAGTGGATCATTTGATGGCTTCCTATTTAATGCGATGCACGCGCTTTCCTAGTAGACCATCCCCATGGCTTCGCGCACCTCGTTGAGCGTTGTTTGAGCAACATCGTTCGCAAGGCGATTTCCCTCGTGCAATACATCATGGATGTGATCGAGATCGCGCTCGAGCTCGCGTCTGCGCTCACGGATGGGAGCCAAGTAGTCGTTCACGCTTTGGGTGACGAACGCCTTGAGAGCTCCCGAGCCCGCATCTCCGATCTCCTCAGCGATATCGACCTCGCTGCGACCACTGGTCAATGCAGCCGTCGTCAGAAGAGCGCTCACGCCCGGTCGGTTCTCTGGGTCGAAGGTGATGTTGCGATCGGAATCCGTCTTGGATTTCTTGATGAGCTTTGCGGTCTCCTCTTCTGTGGCAGAAAGCGAAATCGCATTGCCGTAGCTCTTCGACATTTTGCGCCCATCAAGACCGGGTATCTCGACCGATTCGGTCAAGAGCCCGACAGGCTCCGGGAATACCGGTGCGTATCGCTCGTTGAACCTTCGTGCGATCTGGCGCGTCTGCTCGATGTGGGGAAGCTGATCCTTGCCCACAGGAACGATATTGCCTTTGCAGAAAAGGATGTCGCAGGCTTGGTGCACCGGATAGGTGAGCAGAAGACCGGTGAGCGCATGACCTGATGCCTCCTGCTCGGATTTGACGGTCGGATTGCGCAACAGCTCGCTTTGGCTAACGAGCGAAAGGAAGGGGAGCATCAGCTGATTGAGCGCAGGAACTGACGAATGAGTGAAGATCATGGTCTTTTCCGGGTCTATGCCGCAGGCCAGGTAATCTATCACCATGTTAAGGACGTTATCTGCAATATGCTCGGTGGTATCACGGTCGGTTATCACCTGGTAGTCTGCGATGACGATGTTGGTGTTGACGCCCTTATCCTGCATCGCAACTCGCTCGATTATCGTACCGAAGAAATGCCCGAGATGAAGACGACCTGTCGGTCTGTCTCCCGTGAGCATGACGAACTTTCTAGGATCCTTCTCGATCTGCTCTTTTGTCTCATCGCTCATCTTCTTCTGCGAAAGGAAAGTATCCGTGTTCGAGCTCTTTGCCATCTTATATCCCCATTCGTGTGATCCAAGTCCAATGTTTCATGCATAGTATGTGATTATAGCGAACAAATCGATGAACAATCTTTCGAACGTCACTTGCGAAGAAATCGCATCAAAGCTAGAATAACGAAGTCAAGGAACGGTCGCTTGGCTCAGCGGGAGAGCATCGCCTTCACACGGCGGGGGTCACAGGTT
>CAYXZC010000094.1:0-3308 GCA_964469815.1 uncultured Eggerthellaceae bacterium
CGAAACCTCGCTATCTTTACGAACGACTTGTTGCTTTTTGGATTTATATTTTTAAGAAGAATCGTAGTGCAGATGCTTGCATCTGCCAAAGTGAGTCTAGGGATCGTTTCTCTAAGGAGAAACGATCCCTCTGATTTGTGGATCGCTTATCGTACGTGCGCAGGCTTGCCGCCCCAATAGAAGCGCATGAAATGCTTACGGTAGAATTTCGAATCCACATCCTTCTTCTCGCAAATGAGCTTCAATGTTGCTTTTGCGATATCCATGGCGGCATCGGGTCTTCGGATGAAGTTCGCGTTTATTATGGTGGACTTAGTGATCTGAGGGTGGTCGTTGATCTGGTGCAGCAGCTCTATCAGCTCTCGTGCGGTGGTGACGTGAAGGGCAGCTCCCGAGCCGGTGAGCATGGACACATTCGCCTTCTCCTGCCCGTAAGCACGACCCAAGAGCACCATCGGTACCCCGATGCAGAGTATCTCGGTCACGGTAAGACCGCCGGATTTGCACACGACCAGATCGCTCGCGGCCATGAGCGCGGCCATCTGATCCACGTATTCGAACACCGATACATTGTCCAATCCGTATTCTGCGACCTTTTGCCGCACGCTCTGCGCGTACTCGGAATCCTTTCCGGCAACTATCACCATATGCATGTTCTTGTATGTGTGGAAGTAGGGAAGGATCTCGTTTATCGAGTTGCGGAAATGAACGTACGGGCGCGGAAGTGATGCTCCGGCTAAGAAGAGCACCACCTGCTTGTCATCCGGAAGACCGAACTTCTTGCGCATCTGTTCTTTGTCGTAGCGCTCGCTGAAGTCGGGACTTGCCGGGATCCCCGTTATCTGGATGCGGCTCTCAGGGATCTTCCGCGGGCGAAGCGTTTCGGCCATATGCTCGTTGGCTACGCAGAACAGATCTGTATACATATGAGGCCAAAGCCCTTCGACCTCATAGTCGGTGGGAACGCAGATGATCGGGAATGTGGCTCCGAGCAGCATCCTTGCGCTTACGGCCACATTGGCAGCCGTTATGTGGGTGCAGACGATGGCACGAGGTTCCTTTTGCTTCACGTACTCGACGAATTTCGGGTACATGATGCGGGCCCAGATGGTGCCACCTCCCCAAAGGAAACGTCCGGTGAACGTGTATCGCCAGGTTATGTCGTAGAAAGGGCGCGTGGCGCCTGTGAACATGGATGCGGTGTTATCACCGTTGAACACGATGCGCCCGAAATCCAGGATATCGAGCACTTCCACATCGATGGTCCTGGCCAGTTCGAACTCCTCTGGGCTCAATCCCAGATCCTGGCCTGCATCGATGATCGCGATATCCGTAGTCGCATCGCTCGGTTCATCTTCAATATCCCTATTGGCTGAAGCTTCAAGGCTATCGGTGTTGCCATCCGGAAGCTCTTTTGCCTCCGATGCATGCGCCTCCAGATCGAATGCGAGCCTTGATGATTCCTGCTTTATGAGCTTGAGCGCTTTGGCGATGGCGTTCGCCGCGCTCTTATGCCCCGATCCGACCGATGCATGCAAGACGAGGATCGGAGATGTAACGTTATCTTTATTGATGCTATCTTCCATATGAACATGATATCTTAAAATCGAAATGTAAGATTCTGCTCAACAACGACCTCCATTGTTCGTACAATATTATCTTGCAAGATCATCAGAGCCGCTGGTGGATCTTGGGGTATATCGGGAAGGTCGGCAATGATCCGCGCGAAAGGACTCCAATGGCAAACGTTGAAGCGAAGGTAAGGAATTTTGCTGATGAGGCTGCGGTGGCTGCGGCTTGTTCGGGTGCCGGGGTGGCTGTGCTCATTCCTTGCTACAACGAGGCTATAACCATCGGTAAGGTCGTCGATGATTTCAAGGAAGCACTGCCGTTGGCCTCGATATACGTATACGACAACAATTCCAGTGATGATACGGCTCGCATCGCTGCCGAACACGGTGCGATAGTGCGGTTTGAAAGCCGACAGGGCAAGGGCAATGTCGTCAGGCAGATGTTCCGCGATATCGATGCCGATTATTATGTGATGGTCGATGGCGATGACACCTATCCCGCAGAGGCCGCAGCGCGCCTGATCGAGCCGTTGGCTAGCAATGTTGCGGATATGACGGTCGGCGATAGGCTCTCGAATGGAAGCTACGGTGAAGAGAATGATCGCGCCTTCCACGGTTTCGGCAACAACTTGGTCCGCTGGCTCATCAAGGTGATCTACGGGTATTCATTCGACGATGTCATGACGGGATATCGCGCTTTCAATCGTGTTTTCGTGAAGACGATGCCCGTGCTCTCCTCCGGTTTTCAGATCGAGACGGAGCTGTCCATACATGCTATAGACAGGCGTTGGCGCATAACCGATGTCCCGATCGATTACAGGGATCGTCCGGAAGGAAGCGAATCGAAGCTATCCACATTCGGTGATGGTGCGAAGGTGTTGATGGCGATCGCGTCCCTTTTCAAGGATTACAAGCCGATGGCGTTCTTCGGATGGCTGGCTTTGATCTTCCTGATCCTTGGCTTGATCGCAGGTGTTCCGGTCATATGGGAATTCACGCTCACGCATCTGGTCGAGCGCTTCCCAACGGCGCTTCTGGCGGTCGCGCTTGTCATATGCGGCGCTCTATCGCTTACGGTGGGGCTTGTGCTCGATACTGTTGCGAAGAACAATCGCAAGCAATGGGAGATAGATGTCTATCAGGCATATTACGAATGATCTGACCTCGCTTGCCCTTTTCGGACAACGAGGTCGTAGAGGCATGGAATATGGCTCGCCCTTTTGGTTTAGTCGAAGCCGGTTGTAGTGGCTTACAGATCAGGCGAGCCAATTCCGTTCCTAATTCTTATGTGAGACGCGATGCTCATGTGTTAAGTGCGCTTTACACATTTGCAGCATCATCGGCAAACGGCAACTCGCGCAGAGCAATGTCCATAGTCAGGATGAAATGCTCGGATGTTGGCTTATAATCTTCTTCGCATGATCGAAGATGCATTTGATCGGCCCTCGTAGCTCAGTGGATAGAGCACTTGCCTCCGGAGCAAGGTGTCGCAGGTTCGAATCCTGTCGAGGGCGCCATCTTTCTTGTGCGGAATGGCTTGGGATCCTTTTATCGGGCATTCGGGATGCAGATCCTCTGCGGAGATGATGTCCCTATTTTTCCGCGCTTTTGCTTGCATGAAGCGGTCTGCTTTGGCATAATATGAAAGCTGCTCTAAAGCGAGCGGTTCCATCTTTTGAAGTGTCCCCATAGTCTAACGGTTAGGACGCGGCCCTTTCAAGGCTGAAATACGGGTTC
>CAYXZC010000095.1:0-3215 GCA_964469815.1 uncultured Eggerthellaceae bacterium
GCAGAAGGAAGACCGCACTGGTGCAGTTTAAAGTGCGGGCCGACGACGATAACGGACCGGCCGGAGTAGTCAACGCGCTTGCCGAGCAGGTTCTGACGGAAACGTCCCTGCTTGCCCTTCAGCATGTCAGAGATCGACTTCAGCGGACGATTGCCAGGACCTGTAACAGGGCGACCACGACGACCGTTGTCGAACAGGCTGTCCACTGCCTCTTGCAGCATGCGCTTCTCGTTGTTGACGATGATCTCGGGAGCACCCAGATCGAGCAGGCGCTTCAAACGATTGTTGCGGTTGATCACGCGACGATACAGGTCGTTCAGATCCGATGTGGCGAAACGACCGCCATCGAGCTGCACCATAGGACGCAGATCCGGCGGGATAACAGGAACAACATCCAAGATCATGTCGGATGGCTTGTTGTCGGATTTCAGGAACGCGTCCACGACCTTCAGACGCTTGATGGCTTTCGCGCGCTTTTGCCCCTTGCCGTTGGAGATGATCTCTCGCAGCTCTTCGGCAGTGGCCTCAAGGTCGATGGCATCCAGCAGATCGCGCACAGCCTCCGCGCCCATGCCACCGGTGAAATAATCGCGGTAGTTCGCGCGCATCTCACGATAGAGCGCCTCATCGGATATGAGCTGCTTCGGCTCGATCTTCATGAATTCATCCAGCGCATCGGCACGCAAAGCCTTGCGCTCGTTGAACTCCTCATAGATATCGGCAATCTCTTCCTCTACCTCTTCAGGAGAGAGCTTTTCCTCGTCATCGTCCAGATCATCGACGAAATCGTCATCCTCTGGAACATAGTCCGTGGACATACGGCGCGTAGCCTCTATCAGACGGTCACGCTCGGCATCCAGCTCCTCAAGATCTGCCGCTAGCTCATCGCGGAGCTCCTCGGCATCCTCTTCGCGACCTTCCTTATCAACGCTCGTGATGATAGAGCTGGCGAAATAGAGAACCTTCTCGAGCTCCTTCGGCGGAATATCGAGCAGATATCCCAAACGGGATGGCGAACCTTTGAAGTACCAGATATGAGACACAGGAGCTGCAAGCTCGATGTGACCCATACGCTCGCGGCGAACCTTCGAGCGGGTGACCTCAACGCCGCATCGCTCGCACACGATGCCCTTGAAGCGAACGCGCTTGTATTTGCCGCAAGCACACTCCCAGTCCTTCGTAGGGCCGAATATCTTTTCGCAGTACAAACCGTCCTTTTCCGGCTTGAGCGTACGGTAATTGATGGTTTCTGGCTTCTTCACCTCACCGCGCGACCAGCTGCGAACATCTTCCGCGCTGGCAAGGGAAATACGGAGAGCGTCGAAATTGCGTACATCGAATTCTGTGTTAGGCATTCTTATTCCTCCTCTCCCCCACCGAGCAAGTCTGCGAGATCATCGACCACCTCTTGAGCCGCGCTCCCGACGGGAGCTTTCGCAGACAGAATGTCGGCTGTCTTGTTGTCGTTATCGCCGATGAGCATATCCTCGGCATCATCGCGTTCGATGGATCCGATGAGCTCACCAAGCTCGGCAGCTATATCATCGATCGCGCTGGCTTCGCTCTCTTCGGTCTTGCGGGCATCCTCTGCAAGCGACTCATAGATCGCACGATCGGTATCCCCGTCATCGGTATCCATGTTGGCATCAACGGTTGCGCCGCCGCCTTGAAGCTCGACGTTCAGGCAGAGTGATTTCATCTCCTTCACAAGAACCTTGAAGGACTCCGGAACCTCAGGCGCTGGGATGTTTTCGCCCTTGACGATAGCCTCATAGCTCTTGACGCGTCCGGCGGTATCGTCGGACTTGACCGTAAGGATCTCTTGCAGCACGTTGGAAGCGCCATATGCGTAGAGCGCCCAAACCTCCATCTCGCCGAAGCGCTGGCCGCCGAACTGCGCCTTGCCGCCTAGCGGCTGCTGGGTGATCAGCGAGTATGGGCCTGTCGAACGGGCGTGTATCTTATCGTCGACCATGTGGCCGAGCTTCAGGATGTATGTCTGTCCAACGGTAATGGGCTCGCGGAACTTCTCGCCGGTGCGACCGTCATACAGCCAGGCCTTACCGGTCGCAGAAAGCTGCGGAACGAATTCATCACGGGCTTTGTCGCCGTACTTCTCGTGGTTGATGTTGATGAGGTTGCGATTTGCCTTCAGGATGGCATCCGATATCTCTTCCTCAGTAGCACCATCGAACACAGGCGTGGAGACGAAGATCGGGCCTTCTACGACCTCATCGGTATTCTCCTTGTCAGACCATCCCCACTTAGCCGCCCAGCCAAGGTGATTCTCAAGGAGCTGGCCGACATTCATACGGGAAGGAACGCCAAGTGGGTTGAGGATGACATCGATCGGAGTGCCATCTGCCAAATATGGCATGTCCTCAACAGGGAGCACTCGGGAGATGACGCCCTTGTTGCCATGACGGCCTGATAGCTTATCGCCCTGTTGCACCTTACGTTTCTGGGCAACGTAAACGCGAATGAGCTCGTTTACTTGAGGCGGCAGATCATCGCCGGCTTCGCGCGAGAAGCGCAGAACGTTGATAACACGACCGCCGGCTCCGTGCGGCACGCGAAGGGATGTGTCGCGAACCTCATGAGCCTTCGCACCGAAGATGGCGCGCAGCAAACGCTCTTCTGAAGTGGGCTCGCTTTCGCCTTTCGGTGTGACCTTGCCGACAAGGATATCGCCCGGGAACACCTCGGCACCGATGCGGATGATGCCGTCAGCATCAAGATCGGTGATCATATCCTCGGAGATGTTCGGTATCTCGCGCGTGATCTCCTCGGCACCCAGTTTGATGGATCGAGCATCCACTTCGTACTCAGCGATATGCACGCTGGTGAGAAGATCTTCGGCGACAACACGCTCGGACACGATGATGGCGTCCTCGTAGTTGTAGCCTTCCCACGGCATGTAGGCCACCATCAGGTTGGCACCGAGAGCCAGCTCGCCGTGATCGCAACTTGGGCCGTCAGCCAAAACATCTCCGACCTCAACCTTGTCGCCCGGACGGACGATCGGGCGATGGTTGATGGAACCGGACTGGTTCGAGCGCTGGAACTTCGGGATGAGGTATTCATCGTAGTCGCCGGACTTCGTCTGGATGATTATGGTCTGGCCATCCACATAGTCGACCACACCGGCGTTCTGCGCGATGAGGATCTCGCCGGAATCGACAGCGATGCGATGCTCGATACCGGTTCCGACAAGG
>CAYXZC010000096.1:0-3099 GCA_964469815.1 uncultured Eggerthellaceae bacterium
CGCCATGAGCTCGCCTGCGCGGGTGATCTTGAACGCCGTGGCCTTGATGGCCTCCGATACGGTGTTCACATCGGCATCTTCAGGAAGATCGGCAAGCACCGCCCGGACAACGCCCGGTCCAGAGACTCCGACATTGATGACCTCATCAGCTTCTCCCGATCCGTGGAACGCTCCCGCCATGAACGGATTGTCCTCCACCGCATTGCAGAACACCACGAGCTTCCCGGCTCCGATGCAGTTCCTGTCGGCTGTTGCCTCAGCGGTCTTCTTGATGATGCCAGCCATCTTGAGCGCTGCGTCCATGTTGATGCCTGCTCGGGTGGAACCGATGTTCACCGATGAGCATACGCGCTCCGTTGCAGCAAGGGCTGAAGGGATCGAATCCATCAGCTTCTCGTCTCCGCGTGAAGCGCCTTTTTGCACCAACGCGGAGAACCCACCGACGAAATCGACCCCGACCTCATGGGCGGCTTTGTCCATAGCCAAAGCGATAGGGGTGAGGTCGGTGGCTGTCACAGCTGCGCTCACCTCGGCGATCGGTGTAACGGAGATGCGTTTGTTGATGATGGGGATCCCGAATTCGCGCTCCAGCTGATCTGCTGTGGGAACCAGATCCTGCGCTGCGATAGTCAACCGGTCATATATCTTGCGTGCCAGCACATCTACATCCGGATCCACGCAACCTCGCAGATTGAGGCTCAATGTGATAGTGCGGATATCGAGGTGTTGCTTTGATACCATCGCGAGCGTTTCGCGTATCTCGGCCGGTGTGAGCTGCATCGTCTCTCCCAATCCATCCTGTCGGATTTCTCTATATAATGTGCATCTCAAGATAGTATCATGCATTCACAGCTAAGGCATCTCGAAAGGCGATATACGTGTTCAAGCTTCATGTTCTGGCAAGTGGGAGCAAGGGAAACGCCTCTGTTCTGGAGAACACGTCGAGCGGGCACTGCATCCTTATCGATTGCGGGATATCGAAGCGCGACTTCCTTTCGCGCTGTGATGCGGTCTCGGTCGATCCTGCCAAGATAACGGACATCCTGATAACGCACGAGCACACCGACCACACCAAGGGTTTGGGCGTTGTGACGCGAGGACTTGCGAAGATGGGTGTTTCTCTAGATCTGCGTACTTCAGGCGCTGTCAGGAATGCCAGCATCGAGATAAAGGATGCCCTTGAAGGCGAGAATGTGTCGTTTGCGGCTTTTGATGATGGAGGCTCCTTCGACCTTGGCGATATCCTGGTAAGGCCGTTTGCGACCTCCCACGATGCGATCCGATCCTTCGGATTCAGATTCGAGACCCGGCCTATTAAGGGTGATAAGGGTGATGCCGCGGCTTCTTGCAGGACGAGTGTCGTCAGCTCTCAAAGCGACGCGCTCGCATATCTTACCGACACTGGTTTCGTTACCGATGAGGCGAAAGAGGCGATGCAGTTCGCGCGCATCGTGGCCATCGAGAGCAATCATGATACGGATATGTTGATGCGTGGTAGCTACCCTTACATTTTGAAGAAGCGCATCTTATCCGATCGTGGGCATCTTTCCAACGAACAGGCTGCATCTGCGCTCGATGAACTGTTGGCATCCCTTGGAGGAACCGCCTTGGAACATGTGGTGGCGATGCATGTATCCCAAGAGAACAACACCTACGATATGCCGGCTGTAAGCCTCGGTGATGTTTTGGAGAGATTGAGCCATCAGGCGGATGTGGCGGTCGCTCGTCAGGCGCATGCCGCATCGGTCGGCTGATATCCGTCCTTTGCGCGAAGAGCGCTGAGGATAGCATCGCTTTCAGGTTTCACCCTGATTGACCGATCATGTTCACCCTGCTACAATACATAAAATCAACAATATGTTGAATAATGCACATCACGTTGAAAAGGCTTTGGATGGTAGCTGCAACAGCATCTGCGCAGGCATCGGCGACACCATCAATGCTAAAGGGCGCCGGATCACTATCGATCGATCCTCCTTCTACGGCCTCAAGTCCCGATAGGCGCATCTCGCGTTCGCGTAAGGCCATCAGGCGCGCATTCATAGAGCTTACGGACGAATGCGGTCGGGACGGGTTCACAGTGAACGATCTTTGCGAACGTGCTGATGTGAACAGGGGTACCTTCTACAATCACTTCAAGGATAAGGACGATCTCGATCGGGCATTGCAGCTTGACTTCATGCAAGGCCTCGAAGAGTTTCGTGCGAATGTTCAGAAGATGACGCTCGTGGATCTTGCAAAGCTCAAGATAGTGAAGAAGCCCCTTCCTGTGCTAGTGGAGCTGTTCGATTACCTGCGTGGGCAGAGCGCGTACCTATCTGTGATGCTAGGTCCCGCTGGCAATGCGGAGTTCAAGCAGACGATCCAGGACACGCTTTGCACGGATCTTATCATGAGCATGCTCCATGACAAGTACAAGAAGGCACCGAGCGTCTTCGTGGATTACTACGTCGCATTCTATTCGGCGGCTTATCTAGGCGTCATCTCGAAGTGGTTCGAAGACGGGATGCGCGAATCGTCCGAGGATATGGCACGTATAGCCATGAGGCTTCTTTTCATCAAACCAGGCGAGTCCATCGTCTTGTAGATAACGGGGTTCAAGGGGGAGACCATGAGGGAGACAGATTACATCAAGATCGACGAGAGCGCCGATCCCGCACAGCTTCGGATATTGCGCGTCGAGGAACGCATCGATCGAGAGCAGAGGGCAAGGCAAAGCGGGATGCCTGAGTACCGTATCGGGATAGATGTCGGTTCCACCACGGTCAAGCTCGCAGTGCTCGATGTGCACAACGATGTGAGATGGTCGGTCTACCAGCGACATCATGCGGATGTTCGCGCGACCATCATCGATGTGCTCAAGCAAGCGGCCGATCGCTTCCCAACCCAAGAGATGACGATCTCAATCACGGGATCGGGTGGCCTTCTTCTCTCGCAGTGGCTGGATATCAAGTTCGTTCAAGAGGTCATCGCGAGCAAGACCGCCGTCGAGACGTTCATCCCGGCAACCGATGTCGCGATCGAGCTAGGCGGCGAGGATGCGAAGATCATCTACTTCGACAACGGCATCGAGCAGAGGATGAATGGAACATGCGCGGG
>CAYXZC010000097.1:0-3000 GCA_964469815.1 uncultured Eggerthellaceae bacterium
GCGAACGCCGCGCATGCCGAGCATCGGATTCTGCTCGACGAACGAATCGATCTTATCCAATACTACGCGCTTCTCTTCGATGACCACAGAATCGGCACCGCTAGCCTCAAGACGTGCGATATCCACCTCAAGCTCGCGCGGGCTATCCAGGAACTCATGCAGCGGAGGATCGAGCAGACGGACGATGACAGGCAGGCCGTCCATCTCTTTGAACATCCCATAGAAATCACCGGACTGAGCCTTGTAGAGCTCAGATACAGCCTTCTCACGGTTGAGCTCATCATCGTTGAGGATGAAGGACTGGATGATCTGCTTGCGGTCGCCCAAGAACATGTGCTCCGTACGGCAAAGTCCGATGCCGCTCGCACCGAAATCACGTGAGAGCTTGGCATCCTCAGGATTATCCGCATTGGCGCGCACACCGAGCGCGCGGAATTCGTCAGCCCATTCGAGGATGGTGTCGAGGTCTCCCGTAAGTTCGGGACGCACCAGTTCAACAGCGCCTAGGACCACGATGCCCGTGGTACCATCGATGGAGACCATGTCGCCTTCCTTGATGACGATGTCAGTGCCGGTGATGGCGGCTTGCTTGTTCTCAGCATCGATCTTCAGAGCCTCGACACCGCACACGCAAGGCGCACCCATGCCGCGTGCGATGACGGCAGCATGCGATGTCTTGCCACCATGTGAGGTAAGGATGCCCTCGGCAGCGATCATGCCCGCCAGATCATCGGGATTCGTCTCCCAACGAACAAGCACGCACTTGCGTCCCTCTTCAGCAGCCTTCACAGCATCAACAGCGGAGAACACCGCTTCACCCACAGCAGCGCCCGGGCTTGCATTCAAACCGCGGGCAACCACATCATAGGTCGCATCCTTGTCGAACTGCGGATGGAGCAGCTGGTCAAGCTGCTCAGGCTCGACGCGCATGACCGCCTCGCGCTTATCGATGAGCCCCTCTTTCACCATCTCGATGGCGATGTGCAAAGCAGCAGCAGCGGTGCGCTTGCCGGCGCGCGTCTGCAGCATCCAGAGCTTCCCCTGTTCGATGGTGAATTCGATGTCGCACATATCGCGGAAATGATTCTCCAGGATCACGAAGATATCCTCGAGCTGCTTGCCAGCCTCTTCGAGACCCTCCACGTTCTTGAGCTCAGCGATAGGAGAAGTGTTGCGGATACCGGCCACGACATCTTCACCCTGTGCGTTCACAAGGTAGTCGCCATAGAATTCCTTATCACCATTAGCAGGATTGCGGGTGAAGGCCACGCCCGTTGCAGAGGTATTGCCCTTATTGCCGAACACCATGGACTGCACGTTCACAGCTGTGCCTAGATCGTCTGCGATCTTGTTCTTCTTGCGATAGAGCACCGCACGCGGGTTGTTCCATGAGCCGAACACCGCCTCGATGGCCAACTTCAGCTGAACCATCGGGTCTTGTGGGAACTGCACGCACCCATCCACGACCAAAGACGGGTACTCATCAGCAGAGACATTGTCCGAGAATATCTTCTTGAAGACACCTACGAGCTCTTGCAGATCCTCTGCGGAAAGCTCGGTGTCCGACTTAACGCCGCGATCGTTCTTCATAGCGGTGATGGCGTTCTCGAACAGATCGCCATCGAGCCCCATGACCACATTGGAGAACATCTGGATGAAGCGTCTGTAGGAATCCCATGCGAAGCGCGGGTTATCGGTCTGAGCGATAAGGCCGTTGATGGATTCATCGTTCAAACCAAGATTCAAAACGGTATCCATCATGCCCGGCATGGACATGGGAGCGCCGCTCCTGACAGAAACGAGAAGCGGGTCTTTGGAATCCCCGATCTTCTTGCCCATCCTCTCTTCAAGGTCGGCTCGATACTCTGCGATCGTATCGAGAGCTCCTTCAGGCCACACATTGCCGGCATTGGCGTATTCCATGCAAGTCTGACAGGTGATGGTGAATCCAGGAGGCACCGGAAGTCCGATGTTTGCCATTTCGGCCAGATTTGCACCTTTGCCACCGAGAATGCTCTTCATATCGGTGTTGCCTTCGGTTACGTTGTTGCCCGCGGCATCCTTGCCGAAAGCATAAACGCGTTTGACTTGCTCCGCCACTTTTCTCTCCTTTTTTGATGCGTCGAATAGACGCGCCCGCCCTTTGCAATCACTGCCATAACAGCAAGATGAACCACTTCCGGATATACCGGACAAACACAAAGAGACCCTCTTGATGAAGGTCTCTTTATATTAACAATACATGGAATATGCGCGCAACGCCCAGATCCCTGTTCGGTATGGTTTTCCCTGCTAATTTCCGCTTCTCTTGGACTCATGGCGAACAGGGGTCGGAGCTGTGGAGATATCCTTGCCGGTTATGTACTCATACGCATCCCGTTTGATGAATGCCCTGTAATCGCTGCCGCCGGAGATCTCCAGGTACACCTCTTGATCCTTGAATATATCAACGCTTGCATCCGTCTTGTCTACCACATAGACGTTCAGGTCGTACTTGGCGATATAGTCGTCTATGTACGTATCGCCCATCGTCATATCGACAAACTCTTCGTAGTAGTTGAACGAAAGCCCGGTTATCGAAGGAGCCCAAAGCTCAGGGCGCGGATCCATGACCACCTTATAGCCTCGATACTCGAAATATCCCCCGGAATTGAAGAAGTTCAATATCCTGGTCTTATCCTTGTCGGCACCTATCTCATCCAGATAGTCTATAGCCGCAACGGGCGTGGAAGAATCGTTCTCCGGTTGCGCTTGAAGCGCAGGGGCTTCGAAGGCTATGAGAAGACAACATCCGATAGCCCCGAGCGCAGCGACCGCCCATGAGAGTATCTTGGCCGCCTTCGCTCTTGCGAACAACAGGATCGAGTGATGCGCGCCTATCGACACAAGATAGAAAGCACAGAACAAAGGTCCTAGCCAAAGGTTGCGTATCTGCGTGAAGCTCAAAGCGGACGTTCCCACTACGAGCAAAAGTAGAGGGAAGTTGATCCTCTTCGAACC
>CAYXZC010000098.1:0-2922 GCA_964469815.1 uncultured Eggerthellaceae bacterium
GTCCTCTAGATCCGAAGATGCCGGAACTTCCAAGAGCTCTGCATCCAAAGCGGCCGCTGCGAAGAAGGCTTCAACGAAGAAGACAAGTGCCAAATCCGCTTCGAAGGCATCCGCAGCAAAAGGCAGCGCGATCATCGAGCAGGTCGTTGAGGAGGATGGGGATACCGTCGAGATAATCGAAGAGGTTCCTGCCAAGGTCATCAAAGGTACGGATGTCATCGACGATGATATAGAGCCTCCTGCCGATGATGCCATAAACGAAGCTGTCAGGGTCACCGGTGATGATGATGAGGGTGCAGATGATACCGATTCGGTATTGGATGACATTCCTGAAGAGGAATTGAAGGCATCATCCGATGTGAACCTGCCAAAGATCACCAGTTCGCGCAGCAAATCGAAGTCCCGCCGCCGCAATGCTGATTCAAGCGTTACCATGCTCACGGGCGATCCTGTGAGGATGTACCTCAAAGAGATCGGCAAGGTGCCTTTGCTCACAGCTGCCGAAGAGGTCGATCTGGCTATGAAGATCGAAGCCGGCGTAGCTGCGACCGAAGAGCTCGAGCGCGCCGAAGAGGAGAATGTCGAGCTCAATCGACGCGAGAAGCGCCGCCTTACGCGTGTCGAGCAGGTCGGGCTTGATGCCAAGCAGGCATTGATCGAAGCGAACCTCCGTCTTGTCGTTTCTATAGCGAAGCGCTATGTGGGTCGCGGTATGCTCTTCCTCGATCTTATCCAAGAGGGCAATCTCGGGCTCATCCGCGCTGTAGAGAAATTCGAATACACAAAAGGCTTCAAGTTCTCCACATACGCCACATGGTGGATACGACAGGCCATCACACGCGCTATAGCAGATCAGGCTCGCACTATCCGCATACCTGTGCATATGGTCGAGACCATCAACAAGCTCGTGCGCATACAGCGTCAGCTCCTTCAGGAGCTGGGTCGCGAACCTACCCCTGAGGAGATCGGCGAGAAGATGGAGCTTCCTGCCGAGCGCGTGCGCGAGATACAGAAGATAAGCCAAGAGCCAGTATCGCTGGAAACCCCCATCGGTGAGGAAGAAGATTCCCAACTGGGTGATTTCATCGAGGATGAAGCCGCTGTGGTGCCTCCGGATGCTGCAAGCTTCTCGATGCTGCAAGAGCAGCTGGCCAAGGTGCTCGATGGCTTGGCCGAGCGCGAACGCAAGGTCATAAGCCTGCGATTCGGGCTGGAGGACGGACATCCACGCACATTGGAAGAAGTGGGTCGCGAATTCGGTGTGACCCGTGAGCGTATCCGTCAGATCGAAAGCAAGACGCTCGCGAAGCTCCGTCATCCATCACGTTCTTCGAAGCTGAAGGACTATCTGGAGGAGTAGTATCACCGCTCAAAGATTTATCTTGCGAAGGCGCGGCATTTGGTTATAATAGCTAAGTGGCTTTCGCCAAGGAACATTCCTCGGTAGCTCAACGGCAGAGCATCCGGCTGTTAACCGGAGGGTTGTAGGTTCGAATCCTACCCGAGGAGCCAAAGAACATCAAAAGGTCAGCTTCGGCTGGCCTTTTTTTGAAACCCATCGTTCATGCTCTTCTGCCGCCCTGTCGTCCTCAAGTTCGCTTCAAATGCGCATTCGTGAGTTAGAATGAACGAAAGATCCCTATATCAAAATATGGAGGAAAAAGTGACAGATCAAGTGAAAGAGGAGATGCCGTCCTCTGAAGGAAATGGCGCGGAAAAGAAGAACAAGAAGAATATCTTCCAGCGCTATTGCGAGGTAAGCCTGATCAAGCGCATCCTGGTCGGTCTTGCCATCGGTGTGATACTAGCCCTTGTCATACCTCAAGACGGTCCTGAATGGGCTTTGCAGGTAGGTTCGGTCATATCGCTTCTCGGCGATATCTTCGTCGGTGCTCTTCGTGCTGTAGCACCCATACTGGTGTTCTTCCTCGTGATGAGCGCGCTCATGAATGCGAAAACGGCAGGAACCATGAAGACGGTCATCATCCTGTATATCATCAGCACGCTCGTAGCAGCGCTTGTAGCGGTCATCGGCAGCTTCATCTTCCCGATAGATCTGACGCTCGCCGTTGCCGATAATATCGAGCAGAGCTCTCCTGAGGGTATCGGAGAGGTTCTGACCACGATCATCATGAACATCGTTGCGAATCCGGTGGATGCTCTTGCGAATGCGAACTTCATCGGCATCCTTGCTTGGGCTATCGTGCTGGGCATCGCTTTGCGTGCCACCACCAAAGGCGTCAAGGATGTTTTCGCGGCTATATCCGATGCTGTTTCCATCGCGGTGCGTTGGGTCATCAACCTCGCGCCTTTCGGTATCCTGGGCCTTGTCTACACCTCGGTATCTGAGAGCGGCCTTGACATCTTTGTCGAATACGGCCAGCTCATCTTGTTGCTCGTTGGTTGCATGCTCATCATCGCGCTCATCACCAATCCGATCATCGTGTTCATATGCACCAGGAAGAATCCTTATCCGCTGGTCTTTCGTTGCTTGAAGGACTCCGGTCTGACCGCGTTCTTCACACGCAGTTCTGCGGCCAACATCCCGATCAACATGGAACTTTGCCGCAAGCTCGGCTTGAATAAGGACAATTACTCGGTATCAATACCTCTTGGTGCCACCATAAACATGGCAGGAGCTGCTGTCACTATCACCGTTATGGCGATGGCTGCAGTCCATACTGTGGGGCTTTCCGTCGATCCGATAACAGCCGTCATGCTATGTGTGCTCGCCGCGGTCAGCGCATGCGGAGCTTCAGGTGTTGCAGGCGGGTCGCTTCTGCTTATCCCTCTGGCTTGCTCGCTTTTCGGCATCGATACAACGGTCGCGATGGAGGTTGTTGCGATCGGGTTCATCATCGGCGTCATCCAGGACTCCTGCGAAACGGCGCTCAATTCGTCATCCGACGTTCTCTTCACGGC
>CAYXZC010000099.1:0-2738 GCA_964469815.1 uncultured Eggerthellaceae bacterium
TCATCGACGAGGAGTTCTGCCAGGAGATGATCCGCGTCAAGAACTTCATTCCGGCGATATCAGCTGAAGGCGATAAGGACGCAACGGATGGAAGGCGCGGAGATGGCACATACGACAAGGTCGACAAGGCCATGACGCTCCTCAAGGATCATGGGCTGCCTTTCGGAGTGTCCATCTGCTACACGCACGATAACGCTCAAAGCGTTGCGAGCGATGAATACTTCGATTGGTTGATCGATAAGGGCGCTCTTTTCGCATGGATCTTCACCTACATGCCGGTGGGTAAGGATGCACCTACATCGCTCATGCCCACATCTGAAGACCGAGAGCTCCTTTACCATTTCAATCGCCATGTCCGCGCAACGAAGCCCATCCTCACGCTCGATTTCCAGCATGACGGTGAATACGTCGGGGGCTGCATTGCCGGTGGCAGGCGATATCTGCACATAAATGCTGCAGGGGATGTGGAGCCTTGCGTGTTCATCCACTACTCGAATGCCAACATCCGTGATATGTCGTTGCTCGATTGCCTGAAGTCTCCTTTGTTCATGCAGTATTACGAGAACCAGCCGTTCAACGATAACCTCTTGCGGCCGTGTCCGATGCTTGAGAATCCGGATTGCATCGAGCGCATGGTGGAAGAATCCGGAGCGCATTGCACCGATCTTCAAGCCCAGGAGAGCGCGCATGAACTGGCTGAGAAATGCCGTCCCTCGGCACGCGATTGGGTGCCGCATGCTGAGGCTCTTTGGACCGATCCGACAGATGAGCGTGCTCCTTTCCGAGGGCGCGATTGCTCCGGCATGGCTGAAAGCGACAAGAAGCGCATGAAGCGCTCGGGGCGTATCTACCACGGAGCGTTCGATCCTGACCGTCCAAGAGAAATGGTTTAATTGAGAAAATACCAAAGGTCTTTCAAAAAGGCCATTCGAGGACTATAATTCTAAGACTGCAAAAAGGCTGCGTTTCGTGGCCTTTTGCATTGACTATAGGACGTACAAAGGAGAACAGTGTTCCAAGAACTATCGCAGTCGATGGCAGCGCTTTCTTTTGTCGACATCTTCAATTTCTGCGTTTTCCTTGCATTCACATGCTGCTACACATATCAGCTCTTCTACGTTTTCGTCGTTCTTACCCGCAAGGCTCCGAAGATCGAGGCGAAGAAGAACCATCGTTTCGCCGTTTTGATCGCTGCGCGCAACGAGAGCACGGTGATATCGAACCTCATCGACTCGATCAAGGTTCAGAACTACCCGAAAGAGCTCATCGATGTCTATGTCATCGCCGATAACTGCACCGATGACACTGCGGCCATAGCACGTCGTGCGGGAGCCACCGTGTTCACCCGCTTCAATACCGAAAAGGTCGGCAAGGGCTACGCGCTCGACTACGGACTGAAATCCATTTGGAGCGAGTTTCCCGATAAGGGCTATGAGGCTTATTTCGTCTTCGATGCCGACAACGTGCTCGATGTGAATTACTTCCGCGAGATGAATGCTGTGTTCGACAATGGGGCAAAGGCATCCACCAGCTATCGCAACTCCAAGAACTTCGATTCGAATTGGATCTCTGCAGGTTATGGTGTTTGGTTCCTGCGCGAAGCCAAGTTCCTGAATCAGGCTCGCTTGACGCTGAATACTTCTTGCGCTGTATCCGGCACGGGATTCTTCATAGCGGCGGATATACTTGAGAACGCAGGCGGATGGAAATGGCATCTGCTCACGGAGGACATAGAGTTCTCGGCATCTTCTGTTACGGACGGCATACGCATCGCATATTGCCCTACGGCTGTTCTCTACGATGAGCAGCCCACGACCTTCCGCGATTCATGGAATCAGCGCTTCCGGTGGGCGAAGGGCTTCTATCAGGTGTTCTGGCACTACGCTGCAGGTCTTTTCAAAGGCGTGTTCAAGAACGAGAAGGGTTATAGGTTCGCCTGCTACGATATGCTGATGACCATCTCGCCTGGAATGCTGCTATCCATCATATCTATCATCTTCAACGCCATAATAGTCGTTCTCAGTTTCATGGGCGTTATGAGCACCGGCGTGGCGATAGCAAGCTCGCTCTCCTCTATATTCTTCTGCTTATTCAACTACTTCATGTTCATGTTCGTGTTCGGCATCCTCACAACGTTCGTGGAGTGGGACAACATCCGTGCGAAAACATCGCGCAAGGTGCTCTATATGTTCACGTTCCCGCTCTTCATGTTCACCTACATCCCGATCGCGCTCGTGGCACTCGTGAAGAAGGCCACATGGAAGCCGATCAAGCACACCATATCAGTGGATGTTTCCGATTTCTCCGATGCTAACGCTGCAATGGAGTCTGCTGCTTCCACACAAGCCGAGTAGGCGTTTTTCCAAATGGGGGAGTGCTCAACGAAGACGTGCGCCTTGGTCGGAGCATCGACCTTCAATGCAAGACAGTTCCTTTCGATGTATGAGGCTGGCGCATTCGATCATGTGATCGCTGTTGATGGCGGATTCTCATCGCTTGAGAAGATAGGTGTGAGGCCAGATATCGTGCTCGGGGATTTCGATTCTCTGGGCTATATCCCAAGAGGCATACGTACAGCAAGCTTTTCGAAGGATAAGGCTCAATCCGATATGGAGCTTGCGCTCAAACGTGCGAAGAACCAGCGTTTCGACAGCGTTGTGGTGTTCGGCGCTCTAGGGCTGCGGCTGGATCATACCCTTGCGAACATGGCGGTCTTTTCCAAATACAGCGAGCTTGGG
>CAYXZC010000100.1:0-404 GCA_964469815.1 uncultured Eggerthellaceae bacterium
CCACCACCGGCTGTAGCTTTGATGAGAACAGGATATCCCACCTGCTCGGCGAAACGGCGAGCATCCTCGACCGACTCGCAGATACCATCCGAACCGGGAACCGTGGGCACGCCGCAAGACATCATGGTCTCGCGCGCTGATGCCTTATCCCCCATCCGCTCGATGCATTCAGCCGAAGGGCCGATGAACACGATATCTTCCTCTGCGCACGTGCGAGCGAAGTCAGCGTTCTCGGCAAGGAAGCCGTAGCCGGGATGAATGGCCTGTGCGCCTGTGTTCTTGGCGGCGCTGATGATATTCGCAACGTTCAGGTAGCTTTGCGCAGAAGGCGCAGGACCGATGCATACGGCCTCATCGGCATATCGGACAGGGTAGGTATCCTTATCCTCGGTGGAATAGACCGC
>CAYXZC010000100.1:414-1443 GCA_964469815.1 uncultured Eggerthellaceae bacterium
GTCTTCACGCCGAGCTCACGTGCGGCACGCATTATGCGCAAAGCGACCTCGCCCCTGTTGGCTATGAGGATCTTGTCGAACATCATGCCTGCTCCGGAACCGTAGGTATGACCTCATGCGGCTCGATGTAGAAGAGAACCGTGCCGAATTCAACAGGCGTTGCGTCCTGCAGGCAGATCTCGCGAACTGTCCCCATCTCTTCAGCGGTGATCTCGTTCATGAGCTTCATCGCCTCGACGATGCACAGCGTCTCGCCTGCGGCCACCTCATCGCCCACGGAAACGAACGGCTTATCGCCAGGTCCCGGTGCTTCGTAGTATGTGCCCACCATGGGCGCTGTTACCGCATACCAGGTCGCAGGACGCGAATCGTTCGCATCCGCTTCAGCCTTCGAAGGGGCGCTTGCCACCTCTTGCGGCTGCGCTTGGACCGCGGGAGCTGCCGGGGCTGCCTGCATGGGAACGCCTTCGCCCGGCATGCGCACGGCGATGCGAACGCCTTCCTCCTCGACAACTATCTCGCCAACGCCGCTTTCCTCAGCGACCTTGACAAGCTCACGAATCTGATTGATATCCACGTAATCGTCCTCCTTGGTGCCGCTGGATTCCTGCTCGAGCAGGAAATCCACCTTCTCCGATGTGCGATGTTTGCTCAAATAGGTACGCGCCTCGTTCGGGAACAGCGCATACATCAAAACGTCCTCTTCGCTGTGGGCAAGATCCCCTATCTCTTCTGCGAAGTCCTCATAGGTGGCTGTGACCAGCGAACCTGGCGCGATGCTCGGATCGAGTATCTCCGAATCTCCTGCCACTTTCGCGACTATCTCAGCGTCCATGCGTCCGGGAGCCTTGCCATAGAAACCGCAGATGTAATCCTTCATCTCCTTGGAGATGACCGACCAACGTTTGCCGGTGAGAACATTGAACACCGCCTGTGTGCCCACGATCTGCGAAAGCGGCGTTACGAGCGGTGGGTATCCTGCTTCGGAGCGAACCTTCGGGATCACGGCCATGACCTCGGGCAGGCGAT
>CAYXZC010000100.1:1453-2610 GCA_964469815.1 uncultured Eggerthellaceae bacterium
CGATCCACCGCATGCTGGATCTCGAGCTGGCTCATGAGGTTGGACATCATGCCGCCCGGTACCTGGTGGGTGTATACCTGCATATGCGTGAGCGATGACACGCCGCGCTTGTAGTGCCCGCGCTTGCGGATCTCTTCCCAGTACTCGGATATCTCGAAGAGCAGATCGAGATCGAGCCCAGTGTCATATCGGCTCTCCTGGAATGCGGCCGCTATCATCTCGACAGCCGGATGCGAATTGCCGAAAGCGAGCGGAGCATGAGCCGTATCGGCGATGGCAGCCCCGGCCTCTGCTGCCTTGATGATGTTGGCAGGTGCCATGCCACCGACGTAGTGGCAATGGATGTGAACGGGCAGCCCGATCTCGGCATTGAACGCCTTGACCATGCGCTCGGTACGATACGGTGTGAGCATGCCGGCCATATCCTTGATGGCGATGCTATCCGCACCCAGATCCTTGAGCTGCTGACCGTATTCCAAGAAGCTGTCAAGCGTGTGAACAGGTGATATAGTGTACGAGATGGCACCTTCGAAATGCGCACCGCATCCTTTGATGGCTTCGGCATTATCGACAACGTTGCGGATGTCGTTGAGCGCATCGAACACGCGGAAGACCTCGATGCCGTTTCTGTGCGCTGCCTCGATGAAATGGAACACTATATCGCGTGAATAATGCTTGTAACCCACCAAATTCTGACCGCGAGAGAGCATCGATAGCGGAGTGTTCGGCGTGTTAGCATTGATCGCGCGCAGGCGCTCCCAAGGGTTCTCGTCCAAAAAGCGCAGGCACGTATCGAATGTGGCGCCACCCCACGCCTCGATAGCCCAATAGCCCACCTTATCCATCTTGGGAAGAATAGGGAGCATTTCGCCGAGCTGCATACGCGTTGCCCAAAGGCTTTGCTGGCCATCGCGGATCGTGGTGTCCATTATCTGCAGTCGTGCCAATTCATGCACCTCCTATTGAGTATGTAGTAGAAGTCGTTATGAATGCTATGCTGTATTTTGATGCTAGTTTTTGAAAGTACTATTATACAGAAAGTTGAACGTCCGTTTGAATTATTAAATAATAATTCAAACTGCATTCCGTCCTGACGCTGCGATTCCGACGGGCACCTGTCCTTGCCCCTTGTTTTGACCTCATCGAGTGGCGAAGCA
>CAYXZC010000101.1:0-2420 GCA_964469815.1 uncultured Eggerthellaceae bacterium
CCGCGACCTTGGGATTAAAAGTCCCCTGCTCTACCAACTGAGCTAACGGCCCAAATACTGAATCGCGCGAGAAGCTATTTTAAACTTGTTTGCAATTACGGTCAAATCATAAGTTAAGGAATGATCGATGAATGCCTTTGAGGAAGGATCAGAACGTGATCGCGAGCGCGAGCACGATGAGCCCGAAGATGACACCTATTGCATAGAGTCCGGCGATTATCGCAAGATTCTCTTTCCAGTAGCGGTTCGTGCGAACGAGCACAAGAAGGCCAACGCCTGCCGAAACCAATAATCCAGCAAGCATGGCTCCGGCACCCAGGATCCCTTCGAGATATAGCTCTGCGATCACGATGCTCGCAGCGCAGTTCGGGATAAGTCCGATCAACGCGCTCGCGAAGACGGAAAGCACGGCATTGCCGGATATGATATCCCCAAGCGCATCTTCCCCTATCACTTCCAAGATACCATTCAAGATGATGGTTATGATGAAGATGAAGATGAACACTTGGATCGTGTGCTTCAAAGAGCTCTTGAGGATGGATTTCCATTTTCCATCCCCATCATGGGAATGGTCATGACAGTGATGCTCATGGTCACAGCCTTCAGAACAATCATCCACATGCCCATAGACCGATTCAGGGTTATCCTTGCATGTTGCGCATTCATCCTTGCATCCGCATCCATCATGCTCGCATAGCTCATGGATCTTGAAGCTTTGACGATCCCTTCTTGCCAATCTGTAGACGGCATCTACGCAAAACCCTACGACCATGCCGATGGCCACCTTAGTGAGCAAGATAGATATGATGGTAGTGACGGGAACTTGTTGCGCGATGAAGATGGGAAGCATCTCATCAGAGGTGGATAGGAACACCGCGAAAAGGGTTCCTAGCGTTATGACGCGCCCGGCATAGAGCGTTGCTCCCATAGCGGAGAAGCCGCATTGCGGGATAGCGCCGAGAAGAGCACCAACAGCAGGACCTGCCGCTCCTGCCCGCTTCACAGCCTCCTGAGTCTTGGAAGCGGAACTGTGCTCGATCCATTCCATCACCAAATATGTGATGAAAAGGATAGGGATCAGATAGAGCGTATCCGCAATCGAATGTTCCAACGTATGCGTTGCTATGTGGATGAATTCTTCCATACCGATATTGTAAACGTTATTCATTCAGACATCAGTTTCGAACAGGTGACATTACAGCGAAAGCATCATGGAGCTACCAAACCCGACCCAATATCCCCGTCCCTTTGGGCTCGGGCGATCAAGATCCGAATAGACCTGTGAGAACAACGTGTAGTGGGCGGTTTTAACCGCCCACATAAGGGCGATCAAGATCACCCTCTACACGGATAGGTCTGCAAGCATTTGTCATCACATGCGGGCAAAGGCGAATAAAAAAAAGAACGGCTCCGAAAGGAGCCGTTCTGGAGAACGAATGCGGATTAGTACATTCCGCCGCCGCCACCCATGGCGCCTGCAAGGGCTGAAAGATCCGGGCCTTCTTGCGGGATCTCGTTGATGGTGGCCTCGGTGATGAGGATGAGGGACGCAACGGATGCTGCCGACTGGAGAGCAGTGCGGGTGACCTTAACAGGATCGTTCACGCCCATCTTGATCATATCGCCCCACTCGCCTGTCTTGTAGTTGCGGCCTTGGCCTGCCTTGGCCTTCTTCACCTCGGCGACCTCGACGCTTCCTTCATAACCTGCATTCTCAGCGATCGCGCGAAGCGGTGCCTCGAGCGCACGACGGATGATGTTCGCGCCAACCTCTTCGTCTGGATCGAGGGTAAGCTTGTCCAGGCAAGGGATGGCATTCACAAGAGCGACTCCGCCACCGGGAACGATGCCCTCTTCCACTGCGGCGCGGGTAGCCTGCAGGGCGTCTTCGATGCGGGACTTCTTCTCTTTGAGCTCGCTTTCGGTAGCCGCACCAACCTTGAGCACAGCAACGCCGCCGGAGAGCTTGGAGAGGCGCTCTTGGAGCTTCTCGCGATCGAAATCGCTCTCGGTGCGCTCCATCTCTGCTTTGATCTGGTTGATGCGCCCGTCGATCTCTTCCTTCTTGCCGGCGCCATCGACGATGAGCGAATTATCCTTCGTGACCTTGACGGTCTTAGCGGTACCCATCATATCGATGGTGGCATCGGCCAAAGACATACCGAAATCCTTATCGATGACCTGAGCGCCTGTGACGACCGCGATATCCTCGAGTATGCGCTTCCTGCGATCACCGAATCCAGGAGCCTTGATGGCAACAACGTTCAAGGTGCCGCGCAGCTTGTTCAAAAGAAGCGTTGCGAGCGCTTCGCCCTCGACATCCTCTGCGACCAAGAACAGCGGGCGACCGCTTCTCATGACCTCTTCAAGCAGCGGAACGAGATCTTGGACGTTGGAGACCTTCTGGTCGGTGAGCATGA
>CAYXZC010000102.1:0-2352 GCA_964469815.1 uncultured Eggerthellaceae bacterium
AGGAAGATGTGGTGATCCGCGCAGGCATCTCGCAAGATGATGTTCGCGATCCGGCAGATGATATCGCGCCAGCGTATGATAGATCCGAACAAGATGAAAAGCCTGCCACAGGTGAAAGGATCGAAGCGGATTCCTTTGACAGCGCGCGATCCACTAGCTCGAGCTCCGAGCGGAAAAAGGATGCTTACAAGGAAACGACTCTGGAAGATATCAAGGATTCCAAGATGCCGACCGTACAGATAGCGATAATCGTCATAGCCATCCTGGCTGTGATCGCGTTCGTGGTCTATTCGGCGATGTTCGCATAGAGGAGGATCTATGGGCAAGACGCATGAAGATTTGAACGACGGACGCACAGCCGACCTTGGGGATGCATATCCTGAGGATCTGGAGGTCATCGACACCGATGAGGCTTTCCATGAAGGCCTCCTGGATCCATATGATGCGAACGAAGGCTCCCTTGGTGTGATAGGCCAAGAAGGCAACATAACCATCGAACAAGGAACATCCGAGCTGGATTCAGGTGCGCGCCATGCAAAGCCTCCGCAACCTGAGTATATGCGCAAGTCCAAGCGCATGCGCAAGATCTTGCTCGCGGTGATAATCGTGCTCATAGCGCTGATAGTCGCTGGATGCGTTTTGGGCTACCAGCTTTTCCAAACGGCGAGCACTGCGGCTACTCAGCAGACCCAAGCTCAAAACGTCAGCTCTGCGACATTCACCGATGAAGGTGCAACCAAAGATGCGTCCACTGCCACTGCGAAGACGACCACTGTGCCCGATCTGGTTTCGCTTTTGGGATTGAATACCGATCAGGCTATCGAGGCCATACAGCACGGTGCGCAGGTAACGAGCTCGGTGGAGGTCAATGAGGAGGGTGACCCCATCAGAACCGAAGTACGGCTCGGGCTAAGCGCTGAGCCATCGGACGCGAAGAGCGGAACCCCGACGGTCTATCTGAGCCTTGACGAGAACGGGACGATCATCCAGAGCGGATATTCGGTGGGAACATCGGCGCTCGGCTATGGCTCTTTGAGCTTTAGCGATGCCATATCGAACGAGCATCTGATCGAGAAGACGCTCGATGAGGCAGGGCTTAAGGTGGAAGAGGGAAGCGTCGTGCTCCCAGAGGACAAGATGGTCTATTCGACCTATGCAAGCGATGGAACCACGCTTACGCGCGAGAATTGCTCGTTCGAAGGAACGGGTGTTACCAGCGCCGGCGCTACGCTTCCTTGGAATGCTGTCCTTTCCTACGACTACACAACGGCTAATGCCACCGGAAATCTGGCCGACACCATCCGCACGGTATATGTCTATATTGCAGCTTACGATCTATAAGCGCAGTTTCTTGACGATGTATTGCCTGACCTGATCGCCCGCTACACGGTGGGGGGGAGGGCGATGCTTCAGGTTGATGTGTAGTGGGCGGTTTTAACCGCCCACAGGACTCATCCTGCCATAAAAGGAAGATATAACCTGGTTTTCATGCTTGCATTCGTATCTTGCATAGCGTAGAATATGCAAGCTGTTTAAAACAAGCGGAGATACGGTCTCCCACCTGGTTCGGCGCTTCGATGTTGCTGATGGGTCGTTTGAATATGCTTTTGAAGGATGCTTTTGCGCCTGCAAAACCTATTATCGACCTGCGTGCAACATAGCCGCAGGTTTTTATTTGTGTGAAAGCACTTGAAGGAGGTGAGCGCAATAGCCGCTCAAGAGCCAAGGCTCAACGAACAGATCACGGTCAAGGAATGCCGTTTGATCGACTACGATGGCAATCAGATGGGGGTCTATTCCATCGATCAGGCCCAAAACATCGCAGATGCAGCCGGGTTGGATCTCGTGGAGATCGCCCCGAATGCCGATCCGCCCGTTTGCAGGGTAATGGATTACGGGAAGTTCAAGTATGATCAGGCGATCAAGGCTAAGCAGGCTCGTAAGAACCAGACCAAGATCGAGATCAAAGAGATGAAATTCCGTCCGAAGATCGATGTTGGCGACTACACCACCAAGAAGAAGCATATCCTGCGCTTCTTGGAGGCAGGCAACAAGGTGAAGATCACCATCATGTTCCGTGGCCGCGAGATGGCACATCCTGAGCAAGGGTTGTCCATCCTCGAGAGGTTGGCCGACGATCTGAAAGACGTAGCTGTGATCGAGAATCAGCCGAAGATGGAAGGAAGGAACATGCATATGCTCATAGCTCCTTTGCCCGCTTCGGCGAAGAAGGCGAAATCGGCAGACAAGGCCGAGAATGTCGAAACAGCATAGAAACACACCAGTTCATTCATAGGAAAGGAAGGGATCGCATATGCCTAAGATGAAGACGCATCGCGGAACTGCAAAGCG
>CAYXZC010000103.1:0-2260 GCA_964469815.1 uncultured Eggerthellaceae bacterium
CTAAAAACAAAAGTCGACCACTTGACAAAACCATAGGAACACGTCCCATTGGGTTAAACGTGTACAAAAGTCGAAGGTATCCCTTTTCGATTTGCTCTGAACACCATATTTAATATGCTTTCGTAAGAAAGCAATATATAAATGCATGAGGGAGCGAACCGCTGATGCGCAGCATCAAGAGTGAGCGTCAAATACGAAAAGGGATACCTTCGACCATGCAATGTGCTATCAGATCGCCAAATGCGAGAAAGCCTTCCTTCGCTAATAAGAAAGTTGAATCCCGTCACGAGAGATATGACAAACTAATCAAGGTATATCTCGCGGAGGGCGGCTTGCTTGTCCGGGCCGAAGTCGAGAATATTTGCAAGGTAGTTGTCGATCGATCCGAATGTGGCGTTTATTACCTTGAACGCAGCATCGAAATAGCATGGATTCGCATAAGCATAAGCATCCAGATCGGCATCTATGCCCTTTGCGAACGGTTTTCCCTTGAGAAGCTTACTGACCCGCTCCATCCATCCTTTCACGTAGAGGTTCGTGGCAAGGTAATCGCGCCTGATATCCTCCATGGGAACACCTAAACAGTATTCGACTAGGATCGCAGCGATACCCGTGCGATCCTTTCCCTGCGTGCAGTGCCAAAGCACAGCGCCTTTCGTATTATGCAGGAGAGTATGTAGGAACTCCGTGTAGGCTTTCATCCCTATCTCACCTAGGATGGCCTTTGTGTAGAGCCCGGTTATTACCTCATAAGGATGACCTGCGAATTCTTTGGCTAGCCGCGCATCGCCTGTTACGCGGCCTTTGGCCAGCGCAACGATGGAGTTGGCTGGCAGCACGGGCAGATGCTTGTATTCCACACCATGCAGAAGCGGCATCGGATCGGGTTCGGCCTCCACTTCGGCGTTGCTTCGAAAGTCGATGATGCATTCCATATCATGCATATTGATGAGCTGGCTTATGTCTTGCGAGGTGGCATCGTGAAGGTCGCCCGATCGTAGGAGCTTGCGCTTCTTGATGGTTCGGCCTTTGTATGCTGGAAGCTCACCAAGGTCGCGCGAATTCAGGACGCCTTGCAGCTTGAAGTAGCCGAACTCCGGGAAGCCTTCGATGGGTTTCGGCTCGATGGGCTGGTGCGAGCATCCTTTTGCAGTGTCGGTCTTTTCTTTTCCGATATCCACTTTGCTCTTGGCATCATCGGAAGCATCGGTCATGGTCATGAATGCGAACATATCTTTTCCGAATCTACTTAGTTCGACTCAAATGGAGTCGGATCCTGATATTTTCGAGATCGCTGTATATTGAAACTCTATTCCAAGAAGTCAGGGGAGTGTGCCGTGTTATCCAGTTGATAGGCAAGTGTAACTTTGCAATTGCCTATCAAGTTGATATTGACATAAAGCCTTGAATATATATACTTATGAATAAATGTTCATATGTTAGTAACATGCTATTCGACCAAGAGCATGACGATGCGGAAAGGAAGTGCCATGGCGATCGATGCACAGGCTGGCGCAAAGGCAAAGGATCATGCTGATGCTCTCGTAAAGGAAGCCGAGGACATGCTCGCATCTTGCACGCATTTGCCTGATTGTCCGTGTGGGTGTCAGAGCAAGGATGAAGAGTGCATGTTCGATTCCATGCCGAACGAAGAACTGCTCTATGACCTAGCGGATCTTTTCAAGGTGTTCGCAGATACCACGCGCATAAAGATCCTCTATGCACTGATGGGCAATGATCTCTGCGTTGCGGATATAGCCGAGATGATCAACGCGACGCAAAGTGCCATTTCGCATCAGCTTCGCATTTTGAAGCAGGCGCATCTTGTGAAGTTCCAAAGGGATGGCAAGAACGTCATTTACTCGCTTGCAGATTCTCATGTGTACACGATGCTCGCTCAGGGGCTCACCCATATTTGCGAATAGAACGCAGGGTGAAGGCTTCTAGCGGCACCATAAGACTAGATCAGATCTCAGAGGAAAGGGATGAGACGATGAAGAGGTCATTCAAGTTGAAGGATCTGGATTGCGCGAACTGCGCAGCGAAGATGGAATGTGACATCAATAAGCTCGAAGGGGTGAACAAAGCCAACATCTCTTTCATGACGAGCAAGCTGGTGATTGATTCCGATTCGGGCGATTTTGATTCTGTGCTCGATAAGGCGCAGTCGATCTGCTCCAAGTACGAACCGGACTGCGTGATCGTTCGGTAATTGGCTGGAGGGAGTAAAAGGGACGTTCCAAAATGCTCATTTTGATCA
>CAYXZC010000104.1:0-2077 GCA_964469815.1 uncultured Eggerthellaceae bacterium
GCTCGATATCTCTTCCTTGGGTGAGAAGACTGACCAATCCACCTTTCCTCGATTCGAGGAGGTCGACTCGACGTATGTCATGCGAGGTCCAAAGAACCTCATAAGGACTGCCGCTGAATTCGCATTGGAGCACAGAGGAGAACTGAAGGTTTTCTTCGGAACCCCGGCAGAGATCCTCTCGACCATGTACATATTCGGATGTTCGACGATACCTGCTTCAAAACGCGCTTTTGCATCGAATGGCGAGAACGAGAAGATCTTCAAAAGACTGTGCTTCAATGCTGATGCGGCATCGTTGGAAAAGGCTGCCAGCTCTCTTGGGCTTGCTGTATCCGAGCGCACTGCCCGAAGGATCGTTGATGGCGAGATGAAGGGTCTCCCTGATCTTATGGAAATGCTCAAGAACAGATCATTTCCGGCACAGAGAAGGCCTGGTGTCCCCAAGAAGAGGGATCGAAGTATCGAGCCTGCCGACGAGACGCTTTCGCGCAAGGTCAGCTTGAGCGAGGACGATGAGGCATTCCTTGAACGAATCGCACACGAAGCTTTCACCGATATCGCTCAAAGGTATTTTCTTCGATCCGATGTCGAGCCGCATGTCGAATGCAAGAGGGGGCAGATCACCATAACGATCCCGACTATCGATGATGCGCAGTGATATAGCCTTTAAACCGGTAGTTATTGTGCAAATTTCCATATAAGTCTAATAAATTGTAAAATATGATATATATTATCCGTATCACTTGCTTAAATGGAATATTAACCATGGCATAATCGCATCATAGATAGAGGAATGGAAGTGTCAAACGAAGCGAAAACCGATATCAGCTGCTTGAAGGTGTCTTCTAAGTCGTCACCTGCATCAGTTGCCGGAGCTATTGCCGGGATGATAAAGGATGGATCGAACGTCGAGATCCAAGCGGTTGGCGCTGGGGCGGTCAATCAGGCCATAAAGGCCATCGCGATCTCCCGTGGGTTTTTGTCGCCCGTAGGTATCGAGATAGTCTGCATACCTTCTTTCGCCGATATCGTCATAGATGGTGAGTACAGGACTGCGATACGCTTCGTGGTGGAACCGAAAGATGGCCGTTCCATAGATGCCATCGAGAAGATGAATCTTGAAAGAGAATCCTCCGATGATGATGGCGATACGCTGCCATCGACCGTTGCTTGATCGAACCATATCGACTTGTCTATGCATGACGATCTCAAAGGACTGAATTTCAACGTTCAGACATTCGGATGTCAGATGAACAAGCATGATTCCGAACGCGTCTCGGGCATGCTCGAGAGCTACGGGATGCTCGAGGTCGCAACTCCTGAAGCCGCTGATGTCGTTGTCTTCATCACCTGCTGTGTCCGGGAATCAGCCGATACACGCCTTTATGGGCACATCTCTTCGCTCAAAAGCTCTCCGATCCGACAGGATTCCCCCATAGGGAAGAGGTATATCGCGGTAGGCGGATGCATCGGGCAGCGCGATGGCGATAAGCTCTTCGATATGATGAGCCATATCGACGTGGTCTTCGGAACCCATAACATCCCGTCTTTGCCTTCTCTTCTTGACGATGCTATCACGCATCATAGATCCAGCGCCGAGGTAGTCTCTTCAAGCGATGGCTTCATAACCGATCTTCCGACAAAAAGGGAGAGCGACTTCTGCGCATGGCTTCCCATCACATCGGGTTGCGATAACTTCTGCACTTATTGCATAGTCCCTTATGTCAGAGGCCGTGAGAGATCGCGTACGATCGAGGATATCGTTTCTGAGGCGACATCGTATGTCGATGAAGGAGTGCGAGAGATAACGCTGCTCGGTCAGAATGTGAACTCCTACGGGCGCGATCTTTATGGACATCCCAGATTCGCCGATGTTCTTGATGCGGTCGATGGTACGGGAATAAAGAGGCTGCGCTTTGCGACCAGCCACCCGAAGGATCTTGATGATGGCGTCATAGAGCGCTTCGGAAGGCTTGAGAGCCTCATGCCCGCTTTGCATCTTCCGGTTCAATCGGGCTCTGACAGGATCTTGGCTGAGATGAATCGCAGGTACACATCGAAGCATTATCTTTCGCTC
>CAYXZC010000105.1:0-1988 GCA_964469815.1 uncultured Eggerthellaceae bacterium
GGCCTCACCCGGCGCATACTCGCGACGGGCGAATGCGCATTTCTCGGTATAGCAACGATCGCCTTTGAGGAAGAGCTTTGCGCCCTCTCTGCGGCAAAGACGGCACGTTGCGCCTGTATATCTTGCCATGATGATCCTTTCAGCTTACACGCGACGACGCTTGCGCGGACGGCAACCGTTGTGCGGGATAGGTGTGCAATCTTGAATGCTAGCGATCTCAAGTCCTGCCGCCTGAAGGGTGCGGATGGCGGTCTCACGACCGGAACCCGGGCCTTTGACGTAGACAGCGACCTTGCGAAGACCATGCTCCATAGCGATCTTCGCGCAAGCCTCCGCTGCCATCTGAGCAGCGAATGGGGTGGACTTCCTGGAACCCTTGAAACCAACGGTTCCGGCGGATTGCCAAGCGATCACATTGCCTTGAGGATCCGTGATGCTGATGATGGTGTTGTTGAACGTAGACTTGATGTGAGCAGCACCCACGGCAATATTCTTACGTTCAGAGCGCTTGACGCGCGCAGTTACGTTCTTCTTAGCCATTATGCTTCCTCACTTACTTCTTCTTGCCGCCGATTTGCTTGCGCGGGCCTTTGCGTGTGCGAGCATTGGTGTGCGTGCGCTGGCCACGTACGGGCAAACCTCTACGATGACGAAGTCCTCTATAGCATCCGATCTCCATGAGGCGCTTCACGTTCTGTGATACCTCGCGATGCAGATCACCCTCGACCTTGAGGTTGTTCTGGATATAATCGCGAAGCTTCGCCATATCTTCTTCTGTGAGATCCTTAACACGGACGTTAGGATCGATCCCTGTAGCTGCAAGGACCTTCTTTGACGTTGTCAGACCGATTCCGTAGATGTAGGTCAAGGCAATCTCGATGCGCTTGTTCTGCGGAAGGTCTACACCGACTAGACGTACTGCCACTGTTACCCCTTCTCTAACCCTGACGTTGCTTATGGCGCGGATTGTCGCATATCACGAGCACCTTGCCATGACGCCTGATGATCTTACATTTGTCGCACATCTTCTTGACCGAAGGACGTACCTTCATAATCAATTCCTTTCGGTTATGTGTTCTCTTCTATATAAACGCCCAGCCGCTGGCGATTATTTGCAAAAGACACTGCTTGCTATGGCTATTTGTAACGATAGGTGATACGACCCCTATTGAGATCGTAAACGGAAAGTTCCACTGTGACCTTGTCACCCGGAAGGATCTTGATGTAGTGCATGCGCATCTTTCCGGAAATATGAGCTAGGATCTCATGTCCATTCTCAAGCTCCACCTTGAACATGGCGTTGGGAAGGGCTTCCTTAACGGTACCCTCGAGCTCGATCACGTCTTCTTTAGCCAAAAGTTCGCCTCCAAGATATTAGACATTACACAGCGAAAATACACTGTAACAAAGTTTGGGAGGTTTTTGCATGAGAAATTGGATTTTTGCGCACAAATTTCCAAGAACCGGCATAGCTGGTCTTTCGTTCCTGCATGTCAGGAGTGTGATTCAAGATCACGCGACTCTCGATCCGGTATTCACGCACATCGCGAGGAAAGGAGTCGCCAGGTTTTGCATTCCCTACAGAATGACGCCGCCTTGTCGACATGTAGATGATATCAGATGAATTGGATTTGACCAAGTATTTTGGCTGGGGTACCAGGATTGCCTCGCGTCAAGTTATCGCGAATAATCGCTAAAGCGATTTTCCGCTCAGTCGCTTCGCGACACCTTGACTCTCGGCGTTGCAGGTGTATCAAATGATACACCTGCAATCGAACCACTTGGTTCTCATCGGTGCCCACAAAGCAACAATGGCAAGAGCAAAATGCTCTTGCCATTGTTGGCTGGGGTACCAGGATTCGAACCTAGATAGCTGGCACCAAAAACCAGAGTCCTGCCGTTGGACGATACCCCAGCAAATGGCTGAATGGAAAATGGTGGGCCGTGAGGGAATCGAACCCGCGACCTTGGGATTAAAAGTCCCCTGC
>CAYXZC010000106.1:0-1737 GCA_964469815.1 uncultured Eggerthellaceae bacterium
CAAAGAGCATCCTTTCATGTTCGCATCGGTCGATCGCGTTATCACTGACGCTCAAGGTCGGAAAGGCATCCTTGAGATCAAGACCGCTGATAAGAATCTCACCAAAGACTGGGAAGAGGGAATGCCACTTTACTACCTTCCCCAACCCATTCATTACCTTGCTGTAACAGGATATGAGTTCTATTCAGTGGCAGTTCTTATTGGTGGCAACAACTATAAGGACTTCACCTATGAGCGAGACGAGAGCGACATCGAAACGCTTGTAAAGGCCGAGAAGGACTTCTGGCATTTAGTCGAGACAAAGACCATGCCGGATATCGTCTCCGCTGATTCGGCAATCCTTCATGAGGCCTATCCAGACCCTACGGCTGATTATCTCAAAGCGCTCGATTCGGACATTCCAGAGATCGCTCAATATGAAGCCGTCTGCGAGCAGATAAACGTTTGCAAAGAGGAAAAGGATAGGCTAGCCGCAAAGATCAAGAAGAGGATCGGTGGCAATAGAGGGGTCTGTACGCCAACGAAGAAGATCACATGGGTTCGCAGCGAGTCTACACGGTTCGCTACTAAGGAATTCAAAGAGCAGAACCCAGATGAATACATCAAATACCTTAAGACGTTCACACGAGATGGAGGTCTTAAGGTATCAGAGATCAAGGAGAAATAATGGGACAACTTAAGAAAGCGGTTGAGGAGCAAGGATTGACTCCTATATCCTCCGGGAATAAGACTATAGCAGATGTTTTTCGTTCGCAATGGTCGAAGATCGAGGCAGTGATGCCGAAACATCTATCGTCCGAACGTTTATTCCAGCTTGCGGTATCCACCGTGAATCATGACCCGAAGCTAGCTGAATGCAATATCGCAACACTTCTCTCGTGCGTCATGAAATGCTCGGCTCTAGGATTGGAGCCTTCAAGCGTAGACGGGTTGGGGAGAGCTTACATTCTGCCTTACCGCAACAATAAGACTAAATGCATGGAAGCCACTTTCATTCTTGGATATAAAGGCATGTTGGATCTTGCACGGCGTTCCGGTGAGATCAAGGATATCTCCGCACGTGCTGTATATGAGGGTGATGAGTTCGAGTACGAGTTCGGCCTGAATGAAACATGCCGGCATATTCCTTTAGCTACAGAGCGCACCCCTGACAAACTCACGCACGTTTATATGGTCTGTCACTTCAAGGATGGCGGTCACTATCTCGACGTGATGACCAAAGCCGAAGTGGATGCGATTCGATCTCGTTCTAAGGCTAAGGATTCGGGACCTTGGGTGACCGATTATGAAGCGATGGCTAAGAAGTCCGTCATTCGTAGGGGATTCCCATATCTTCCTGTTGCGATTGAAGCACAGCAAGCTGTATCAGCGGATGAAACGACCGGGGGATTTGATGATGTTATCCCTGCATTCGATCTACCGCATGGAGAGCTAGAGACGACCACGGGAGAACTGGAAACGGTCGAAACCAAAGAGCTACCAAGTGAAGACAAAACCACCCCTGAAACGCCGTCAGAGCCGCGAAGAGCCGTGTGTAAAACCTGCGGTAACGCGGTATCCGATGTTGCAGAGGATGCCATGCTTGAGGATCTGAACAGCTTTCTGTGTTGTGACGAGCCGGATTATGAATGGGCTTAATCATGGATCTTATCAGTGAAATCCAACGTGATTTGAAGCTGATGCAGCAAGCGAACGAAGAGTCTAAGATTCGCGGTTTGAAGCTTGCTGAAGCCGAAC
>CAYXZC010000107.1:0-1706 GCA_964469815.1 uncultured Eggerthellaceae bacterium
CAAAGGACCAGGAGAAGGGCGCATCCGATGACTATAAGTGCGTCCTTATTCATCGGCCGTCTTAGCGTGCTAAGCGATGGCGGCCACGTTCCCTCCGTCATCTACCTCTGGGATACCCGCTACAGAAGTGAGAAGCGAGAGGATGCCCGCAAGCAGTGATGCGCCAGCGATCATCACCCAGTCGACATCTCCGATGACTATCGCGCTAGTTGGAACGGTAGCAACTGCCGTCTGTGCAACGGTCTTAACCGCGCGAACTCCTGCGGCCTTTGCCCATGCCTTTACGTTCTTCATGATTGTTTCCTTTCTAATCAACTACGAGATACGGCTTTATAGCCACGATCTCTTCCATGTATTTCTTGGCGGTACCATTACCGCCGAGGAGCGTGTATGCTTCGAATTCCTCCAGCAACTCCTCATATCGCGCTATTGTGAGATGGTCGCCGTTGATGACATACTTCTCATAAGCGTCGAGAATGTTCTTTCGCGCCGATGCCTTGGCAAGGATAATGCGGGCGCGCTCAACTTCCTCTTCCTTGGCCGCTTCTCGCGCTTCGGCTTCGTCTGCACGCGCTTTCTCCTCTTTAGCCTTCTTCCGGGCGCCAACAAGAGCTGCTACAAGCGCAGTGCATATCGGCGGCATGATCCATCCCAAAATGACTAATGTCATTTCCAAACAAATCACCCCCTCTCGAAAGGAAAAGAAAAATGAACATCACGCCTGAAATTGCCATGCAGATGACCATCAATGAGATCGCAGAAGAGCACTATCTGCCGGAGAAGCGCAAGCGCCGTCAGCCTGATACGGTTTATGGATATGAATCCTCCATCAATCTCCATGTCATCCCACGCTGGGGACACATGACCATCGGTGAGATCGAGCATGACGCGGTGCAGGATTGGGTGGACGAGCTATGCAAGTCAGCTGGAATCGGAGGAGCCGAAAAGGCTTATAAGTGCCTACGTCAGATCATCCGCTGGGCGATGGATAAGTGGAGCCTTTACATTCCGGAAGTAACACGCGGCATAGAGTTTGAGCGCAAGCCAGCTTATAAGCCGCCGGTGCTAACGCAACGCCGTCTAAAGCGTCTCATCCGTGGTCTCGTGGGTTGTCCCTACGAAGCCACAGGAATCATCCAGTGTGCTCTCGGTTGTAGACCATCTGAAAACTATGCCCTCAAATGGGAACAGATCAACTGGAGGACCGGGATAGTCCATATCGGCAAGTCCCTTCATGAGTTGCCAGGAGAGTTGTACGAATCACTCACCAAAACTGCCAAGGGTGACAGAGACGCATACTTTCCGCCATGGGCGTTAGACAGATTGCATCAGATCTGGATCGATCTCGGCCGCCCGAAAGGACGGATCATTGGCGATGCCAAACCGTCTAAGGTATTTCGAACCATCAAACGCTGGGTCAAGGCTAATCGCTTGCCATGGGTCGGGATGAAGAACCTACGGCATACGTGGGGCACCATTGCCGCTAGAAACAATCCTATCGCAGACGTGTCCGCGATGATGGGGCACTCCAACATCCAGATCACCTACGACTACTACTATCGCTTGATGATATCCACGATCCGCAAGGTGCAACGCAAGGTAGCGCGTTCCATCCTCGGTAAGACTTGCGATGATATCTACAAGGGCATATCGCTCCTACCTGTCCCGAATAGCGAGTTGCTTTTGGTCGCGTGATATTCTCAATC
>CAYXZC010000108.1:0-1686 GCA_964469815.1 uncultured Eggerthellaceae bacterium
AATGAAAGAATCGCAAAATGGCTACTTATGAAACTGTAATGGGGATATTGGGTTCCTTACCTTAAGGCCGCCCACTACGCATGTGCTTACAGGTTGACGCGTAGAGGGCGGTCTTGACCGCCCTCAAACATTCGTCCGCTTGTCGCGCTCTCGTCATGCTTTTTGACAGCAAGTTAAAGGTTCGGAAACGCATCTTGAGATCACGCCGATTATGTGATCTGAAAAACTATGCTGAAAGCATATTCATCAATTCTCCTCAAGGAGGCTCATCATGAGAAAAGAGAGAATCCGCGAGCTTGCGGAAACCATTAAAGTCGTTGAAGGCTTCGATGCGAAAGAGCATATGGATCCCAAAGGGCCTACCGTATCCATCTATATCCCCATAAAGCGCACAGAGCGCGAAGACAGACGCGATGAATGGGACAAGATCGAATTCAAGGATCTGGCCGAGGAAGCAAAGCGAACCATGCACGAAAAGTATCCCGATGTCGATCCGAAGCCGATCTTCGACAAGATCGACTACATCCTCACCCATGAGGATCTGCCTCTTTGGATCGATGCGAGCGCAGGCCTTGCCTTCCTTGTGAACACCGATGAGGCACTTGTCTACAACCTCAGCTATGCGCCCGATCCGGTTGTGGTTGTCGCGGACAAATTCTATCTGAAGCCGCTCATCCGCAATACTCAATACGACATGGTGTACAAGCTGTTGCTCTTGAATTCCGACTTCTTCTCCGTTCTCGATGGAAACTACAACGCCGTTCACTATGAGCCTCTCCCCGATGACGTGAAGAATTACTTCGCAGAAACATTCCCCGAGTTCGATGGCGAAACGACTGCTCTTGATTACTACAGCTTGGAAGACCACGAGTCTCCTTACCACGACCACAAGTCGCGCAAAGAGGTAACGAAAGAGGAGACCGAGAAGTTCTTCCGCTATGTGGATAAAGCGATGAACGATCATATCGTTCGAGATAGCGAAACGCCTGTTATCCTCGTCACGATCCCAGAGCATGAGCATATGTTCCGAGAGATCTGCACTTTCAAGTCGCTCCTTCCAGAGAGCATCAAGAAGGATGCGCGAACGATGACCGGCACCGAGCTTCGCGATGATGCCCGCGCCATAATGGAGGGCATAGGCGATAAGAAGATCGGCGAGCTTTGCGACCAATACGACCTTGATGCATCGAAGGATAAAGCCACGGATGCCATAACCTCCATTGGTGAAGCGCTCTTCAACAAGCGCGTCGGCATCCTGTTCCTAGAAGATGGCAAGGGCATCCCGGGATCATTCGACCAAGCTACAGGTACAGTAAGCTTGGACGGCACGCCGGATCCGATAGATGACAAGAAGCTCGATCCTGCAAGCCCGGATATCGCGAATGATTTCGCGCTTGCGGCCATCGCACAGGATGCCAAGGTCATCGTGCTTCCCCACGATAAGATGCCAACAGCATCCCCTGTAGCGGTGATCGATAGGTATTAGACATGAGTCTCAAAATGGCATGCGTAGGCTCGAAAAAGCTTGCCATGCCATTTTGACCAAGGCCGCTTCTTCATAATTGCGAACGATTCTGAAAACATAACCTGCGAGGTCGAAGTCCGATTCTGCAGAGCAAGAAAATCGTGGTATAACTCACCACGATTTTCGCAGCTCGAAGCCAAGGACAAGGCCTTGCAGGTTAT
>CAYXZC010000109.1:0-1686 GCA_964469815.1 uncultured Eggerthellaceae bacterium
GAAGCTTACCGACGAGATCGAAGCGGACTTGAACACTGCTATAGCAGATTTCAAGAAGGCTTTTGCGCCGACGGAATAAGGTGATATAGACCATGCCCAATCTTCACGACATCGAAAGGCGCATCAACTCCGTTGCATCGACGAAGCAGATCACGCGCACCATGGAAATGGTCGCAGCGGCTAAGATCAAGCGTTCGACCGACCGCATGGAGAATGCGCTGCCTTGGGCGCGAGCGATATCGGACATGCTCATATCGACCGCAAGGCATGCACCTCGTGATTCTGAGCCTTTGCTTCAGATCCATGACGAGGTGAAGCGTTGCCTTATCGTGGTCGTCACTTCCGACCGAGGACTTGCTGGTGGTTTCAACAGCACCGTCCTCCGTCATGCTGACAAGCTCATTCACAAGAAGGAGCGCGAAGGCATCGAAGTGGAAGTAGCAGCATGCGGCAAGAAGGCCATCGCGTATTTCAACTACCGTGGCATCGAGCCGATATTCTCGTTCGCTGGCCGCTCTGCCGATCCAAAATTCGAGCAGGCAATTGAGCTCTCGATGTATACGGGCGATCATTACCATGACGAAGATCACATGATAGATGAGGTCTACATCATCTACAACCATGCGAAGAACGCCGCAGAGCAGAGGCTCGTCGAGCAGCAGGTGCTCCCGATCCAGGAGGAGACATATGTTGCGCTTCTGGGATTGAATGAGGAAGAGGATATCTTCATGCAATTCCGTGAGAAATCCGACGAGTTCCCTCCGGGAGACATCGATTTCGTCCCCGATGCGGAAACGGTAATGTATTGGTTGATGAAAGAGTATCTTCGTAATGCATATTTCTATGCGTTGCTTGATTCCGCTGCAGGCGAGCAGGGCGCTCGTAGGAACGCCATGAAGTCTGCGACGGACAATGCAAACGAGATGGTTTCAACATTAACGCGCGTGTACAACAGAGTACGTCAAGGTGCCATCACCACCGAGATCAACGAGATCGTTGGCGGCGCCGCAGCTTTGGAGGATTAAATGACTGATGCTAATGTAAATGAAGTCAGCAAAGGTGGTGTTAAAGGTCGTATCGTGCGTATCGTCGGCGCTGTTGTCGATGTGGAGTTCCCACCTGATGCGATGCCTGCGATCTATAACGCGCTCACCGTTAAAGCTGACACTCCTGCGGGAGAGATCAATACCATTTTGGAGGTGCAAACACACCTTCCTGGGGATCTGGTTCGTACGGTCGCTCTTTCTTCGACCGACGGAATGATCCGCGGAATCGAGGCTACGGATACCGGACATCCGATCATGATGCCCGTAGGTCCTGAGACCCTCGGCCGCATTTGGAACGTTATGGGCGAGCCTGTAGATGGCAAGCCTATGCCGGACAATGTCGAATGGATGCCCATTCACCATCCGGCACCCCCATTCGATACCCTCATCACCTCTACTGAGACGTTCGAAACGGGGATCAAGGTCGTAGACCTCATCGAGCCTTATGTTAAGGGCGGCAAAACCGGTCTTTTCGGCGGCGCAGGTGTAGGCAAGACCGTTACCATCCAGGAGCTCATCAACAACCTGGCTCAAGAGCATGGTGGCACATCCGTGTTCACCGGCGTAGGCGAGCGTACCCGTGAAGGTACCGACCTTTATCTTTAGATGGAGGAGTCCGGTGTTATCAATAAGACCTGCC
>CAYXZC010000110.1:0-1637 GCA_964469815.1 uncultured Eggerthellaceae bacterium
CATACCTGCGCCGGTCATCTCGCGCAGTTCTTTGACCATGCTAGCAGTGATCTCTGCCATATCTTTACCTCCCTTAGGATCTATTTGAGAATATATTCGAGGATCTGTTGTTGCGATCGTACCTTAGGCGGTCTCGACCTGATCGATCGCAGCAGCCTCCTCATCGGCGATGTTGGCATCGACTGCGGATGCAAGCTCTTCGGCTGCAACCGCTGATACCACCTCGCTCTCCTGAACCTCAGCAGCAGCCGGATCGGCCACAACAGCGGCACCTTCACCCTCTGCCATCTCTGCTGCTGTAACATCAGCGCCGGTTCCGGCGATAACGGCATCTGCGATGAAGTTGCACAGAAGACGTACGCTACGGATGGCATCGTCATTGGCCGGGATGCCGTAATCGACATCATCCGGATCGCAATTGGTATCAAGGGTTCCGATGATCGGGATGTTCAGACGACGTGCTTCATGAACAGCGATCTCCTCGCGGCACGTATCGATGATGAAGACCGCATCCGGCACCTTCTTCATGTTGCGGATGCCGTTGAGGTTGGTCTGCAACTTTGCGAGTTCCTTGCGCTTCAGGATCTGCTCCTTCTTCGGAAGAAGAGCCATGCGACCGTCAGCCTCTTGAGCCTCAAGGTCTTCCATGTAAACGACGCGCTGACGGATGGTGACGAAGTTCGTTAGCATGCCACCAAGCCAACGGGCATTGACATAGGGCATCCCGCAGCGATTCGCAGCCTCAGCGATAGGCTCCTGCGCCTGCTTCTTCGTTCCTACGAACAGAACGGTTCCACCCTTACGTGCGAGATTGGAGACGAAAGTGTAGGCCTTATCCATATCGATGAGCGTCTGCTTCAGATCGATGATATAGATATCACCCCTGCTGCCGAAGATATACGGCTTCATCTTCGGATTCCAGCGGCGTGTCTGATGACCGAAATGCGCACCCGCGTCGATGAGAGACTGGATGCTTACCTTTGTTGGTGCTGCCATTGTCTTAACTCCATTCGTTAGTCCTCTGCCCGATGTCTTCCCTGCGAACCCGCAACCTTTGCCAAGGCCACTGGCGGGCACAAGTCTTTCGAGCATGTGTGATTAGAAACTTTGAAATTATACCACAGCTTTATATGGATCATTCCAAAAGCCCAAAATGGCCTTCGAGATCCTCGAAGCAGACCTGAAGGTCTGCACTACGAAAACGACCTGCGACCATATCTCTTTAGCGCAGGTCTTCGCGCCTGCATTACATCTCGATCCGTTATATCTTCGTAGCGCAGGTATTCAGACCTGCCTTGAAACCGGATCCATCGACCCTCGCAACGTCATCCGCTCGATGACGCTATCACCCTGCGGCTTCTAGTTCTTCGCGCTCCAAAACCCTTTTCATAGCAGCGATGGCGCATTCGATCTGCTCATCATCCGGTTCGTTCGTCGTCAGATACTGCATCTGCATACCAGGCCAAAGGATAACCTTGACAAGCGGGTTATCCGGATGGCTTCCGGCCCATTTGACGGTGATCTCATAGGAGATCCCTGCGATCAAGGGCAAGAAGAGTATCCTGACAGCGATCACGAGGATCAGCTTGGGCAGACCATCGGGAACACCGAACGCATCGATGATGGCGTTCACAGGC
>CAYXZC010000111.1:0-1550 GCA_964469815.1 uncultured Eggerthellaceae bacterium
ATCCCCATTACAGTTTCATAAGTAGCCATTTTGCGATTCTTTCATTAGTAAGAGCTTATGGATTACGATTGAAGTGAGTTCATCCGAACTCACCGATCGGGCGCTCGCATACAGCCTATATCCCTTGCCTTTCAAAGGCCCGGGACGTGTTGCTGATGCGAGCGCTGCCTGTCTAAACGACTTATAGGAAACTGCCGGATCACATATTGCATCACGGCTGCGTAATGTGGGTGTCGCAAAAACAGGCTTCCGATCAGCTCTCGATCTGAAAGGATAGCATCATGAAGGTTAATGTGCACCAGACAAGACCCATTCTTGGACTCGATGTCGGAAAAAGTTCTCATTGGGCATGTTTGCTCGAGGGAGATACGGTCACGATCAATCGACCCGTTGCAAATCGAGAGGCTGCCCTCGATGAGCTGTTTGCCAAAGCCGTAGGCGCTCTTGTGGTGGTCGATCAGTTCCGCAACATCGGTGCACTTGCCGTGAGCCGCGCGCGTCTTGCAGGTCTTGATGTTGCCTACCTTCCCGGGATCGTCGCATCCCAGGCAGCAAAACTTTTTCCAGGAGAGGCCAAAACAGACGAGCGGGATGCGCACGTGATCGCAAGAACTGCGATCGGTATACCCGATGCTCTCAGATCCATCCCATATCCTGCACCCGAAATCAGAGCAGCTCGCATAATGGCAGCTCAGCGAGATCATCTTGTCTGTGCGCGAACAGCGGACAAGAATCGCCTGCGAGCAATCTTGTTCGAGTCGTGTCCTGCATTTGAGACGTATGTGGATCTCAAAAATCGTCACTGGGTTCATCTGCTTGCATGTCTTGGGGATCCGTGGAGCATCCTTGATGCTAGAAAGGCATCCGTAGGAGCGCTTACCAGAGGTGCTGATCGAGATGCCGTGGATGCTGCTTGCAAGGCGATAGCCGCATCGGAGAGACCCGATGATCTCTGCATTCAAGCAGAGAAGAGACTGGTTTTGGTTCTTGCTCAAAGGATCGAGGAGGCAACGGCTGAAATCGAGCGTCTCGAGAAATCGATCGATGAGATCCTTGCCTGCGATATCACCTATCGCTGCTTACTCACGATTCCTGGTATCGGGCATAGATGCGCCGCAGAGCTCGTCCTCTCGATTACGATCGATGCTTTTGCCGATCATGACCATCTCGCATCGTATTGTGGGCTCGCTCCATGCGATCGCAAATCGGGGACATCCATTGCGCAGACGAGATCATCGAGGGCAAACAACAAGAAGCTCAAAGGGCTGCTTATGTTCTCATGCAACTCGCTTGTGAAGAGCAAAGACAGGTTCGGATGCTACTACCGTGCGTGCCGCGAACGTGGGATGCACCACAACCAAGCCATAAAAGCAACGGCTCGAAAGAGGATGAAGGTGATTTACGCGATCATGCGGGATAAGGTTCCCTACACGGCATAGCGAGCCGCAGTGCATATCTTCCTAGAGCCTATAGAGGCTTGAATCTGTGCGTCCTGAATCAGTCTAAAAACAAAAGTCGACCACTTGACAAAACCATAGGAACACGTCCCA